>CAYZIF010000014.1:0-14442 GCA_964478355.1 uncultured Candidatus Saccharibacteria bacterium | reverse complement strand
CACTAATACAGACAGCCGTCAATAAAAGGGGAGCCACTGCTAAAAAACGAGAATCGTGAAGTGGCGACAGGTAGTAACGCTCGAGAGGTTTCGTGACTAGTTTCAGGGGAGTAGCGTGCGTTTCGTCGCAAGTCGTATTTTATAGATTTTTGACGAACGTAGAAGGATCAAATTTACTCGTTCGGAGGAGTCGCGAAAAAATGTTTCATGGAATTCTAGGGCATCATGACGCTGCTCGATGCGTGCATGAAGAGAGGAGAGAGAGGGGTCAAAAAACACTCTTTTTATCAAAAATGCCAAACCGCAAAAAACGTCTTTTTTAAGCATTAACAGGGGATTCGTATATGCTGTAATGACGCATAATCTACATTGTACGACGTATAGTAACAATGAAGTAGGGACTCCCCTCGGGTCAAAATATAGCCTGGGAACCCCAAATAAAAAGGAGCTCGAATTCTCTTTGAGCTCCTTTCTCGCATCTACTGCACGTAGCCTACGCACTCCGTCTCCGCAATGACCTTCCCGGACTTTCTCAGCTTCACTTTGATCTGATACTTACCTGGCCAGACCGAGAATTGTCGAGAAGCATCTACTGACCAATACTCTACGTCCCCTTCTTGTGAGGCAAGAGCTTGAGCATAGGGCTGACAGTCACTTTGCTCACTCCCTTGAAAATCACCTCGTACGTACCAAGCAATCTCTGAACACCAGAGTTTTTCGTCAGGGTGCACAATCTGGAATGAGGCCCAGATTCTTGCCGGTACTCCTGGCGCACTGATGACGATACGAGGATCGCAGCTCAATCGAACAATCGGTTTAAACTTCTTGGTATTCGGTGTTGAGCTGGCAGATGGGCTTGCTTGCGGTTCTTGGATGACAAGCGTAGCGATGACAATGAGCAATGTGCCGAGCCTTACCATATTCGCATCCTCCTTTTCGTTCGCGCAAGCATGCCACAGGTGTTCTCGACGTCAAGCATCTTGCCGTTCCAAGCCGCAAGGGTACACTATCTTCATGTCACGAGTTGTTATCGATATTGAAACAGTCGGAGTTGATTTTACGACTCTTGATGCCCAAGCGCGGGAGTATCTTCTCAAGGGTGCGCACACTCAAGAAGAGCGCGATGCTGTTCCCGAAACCTTGAGCTTCTCACCGCTTACGGGTCAGGTAGTCGCTATCGCGCTCTTAAATCCTGATACCAAAAAAGGAGCAGTGTATTATCAAACTCCTGGGATACCTGCAAAAGAATTTGAAGAAGATGGCGTAACGTATGCTTCTGGGACTGAAGCCGAGATACTCACCAAATTTTGGCGGGCTATCGGATTCTATGAGCAGTTCGTCACGTTTAACGGACGATCATTTGATGGCCCGTTCCTTATGGTTCGATCAGCTATCAATAAGGTTAAGCCAACAAAGAATCTCGTGCCCTACCGCTATGGAGATGACCATATCGATTTATATGATCGTCTCGGATTTTTTGGAGCAGTGCGCCGAACCATGAGCCTGCACATGTGGTGTCAGGCGTTCGGTATTCGCTCGAGTAAGGCGGGTGGAATCAACGGATACGAAGTCCCCCGTTATTTTAAGGAGGGGAAATATCTTGATATTGCCCGGTACTGCTTCGACGACATTCGTGCCACCGCAGAACTGTTTGAGTATTGGAATACCTATATCAACATTCGCTAGCATGGAGTATGACTCGATTGAGACTTTTAGGGAAAGCGCTGGTTATACTATTGATGGCGTCTGGTATCCTCGTGTAACTGCGATTCTATCGATTAAGGCAAAGCCTGCCCTTTTGCGCTACTACGGCGGTATGAGGAGTTTTAAGGCCGCGGATGATGCCAAAGAGGCCAGTGCTCGTGAGGGCACGATGGTTCATGAGGCCGTCGCGGCTATTGCCGCTGGTCGACATGATGTTGCAGTCGATCCCCTTGTTCGTCCCTCAGTCGATGCGTTCGATGAGTTTTTACGCAACAACAATGTAGAGCCGCTACTCATTGAAGAGCGCGTCATGCATCAAGAGCATGGATATGCCGGTACAGTTGATATGGTTGCGCGCATCAATGGCGTTGTCGGGGTGCTTGATATAAAAACGGGTAAGCGTATCTACCGTGATTACGGGCTACAGACTGCGGCATACGTACACGCGGTAGCGCGCCGCTCTGACATTCCTACGCCTACCACGAGTTGGGTGCTCCGCTTAGACCAGTGTCGTACCTGCGCCCTCTGTGGCGTTTCTCTGCGTACCAAGGGCGGCATGTTCCGAGTCAGTGCTGGCGGCAAAGGGTGCACGCATAGCTGGCTTCCGATGCACGGTATTTTTGAGTTTGAAGAGATGAGTGATATCGATAGAAACTTCAGAGCATTCCAAGCTTCAAAAGAACTTTGGGAATGGGAGCATCACGATTTCTTGGCACAACTCAGAGGGTAGTTGAAGCTCTATCTTATTCTGTGCAGTTGCCAGCAAGCGTGTAGCCAGCAGCTTGTGCGGCCTGAGGGGTGGGGAACCAGATTCGATTGGCCTCTTTAATACGCAGTCCGCTGGAGCACCAGCTGTGGTGGTATTTCTTCGTGGCAGAGGTTTTTGATACCACAACCCGAAGGTCAGTGCGCGCTGGGGTGGCTTTCGGGGTCCCGCTCCCCTGCCCTTGCTGACCCTGCGAAACAACAGATGAGCGTGCCTGAAACAAGGAGGAGGATTGAGCCGGTAACGCCCCATTTCGTGCGTGGATTAGGCCAATATTATAGGCCGACCACGAAATAAGCATCATCAAGAAGAGGCGCCACATTGTGTCGCTGTGGCGTTTGACGAAGTCCCCTATTCTTGCTATGATGGTATTCACGTGTTGGCGCTGACATCCCGGCCCCTTCCGTTCTACCAGATTCAATTAACCAAGCCAATCCATGGCACATACCAAAGCTATAGGCTCTACGCAGCTGGGTCGCGATAGTCGCCCTCAGTATCGTGGAGTCAAAATTCATGATGGTCAGAAGGTTGCCGTAGGCAATATCATCGTACGCCAAACCGGCAGTTCAGTTATTGCTGGCACAGGTGTTCGCACCGGCTCCGATTACACGCTCTACGCCGTCCGAAACGGAGTTGTTCGATTTTCTACAAAAAGCAAAGCGGCCTTTAACGGCTCTCGCCGTAAGGTAAAACTCGTATCGGTCTCGGCGAAGTAAAAAATACACCCCCGCGATGGGGGTGTATTTTTTATTGGGAACTACAAGAGTGCAGAAATCAGTACCTTTACAGGAACGTTCGCGCGTTCGCCTAGTTTTACGTGAACGATGTGCTCCCCTACTTCCTTGAGGTGATCTTCTGTCTCCAGAATATCCGCATCGATGTGTATTCCCGCTAGTGTGCTTATTTTTTCGGCGAGTACTTCCTTAGAGATGCTTGAGAACAGCTTTCCCTTAGCGCTCGCCTTGCCCGACAGAGTAATGACTACATCTTTGAGCTTACTAGCAACAATGTTTGCTTGCTGTTCTTCGAGGAGGCGTGCTTCGATTTTTTGCGCCTTGAGCGTGCTCACCTCTTTGAGGATACCTGCATTGGCTGGCTTGCCAAGTCCTCGAGGCATCAGAAAATTACGAGCATAGCCGTCATTTACTTCTTTGATATCTCCTATTTTGCCAATGCCTTTAATATTGTTGAGGAGTACGACTTTCATATCTGTTCTCTATTGAGTACGCTGAATGATTTCGATTGCCTTATCGAGCTGAGGATCCTTGCCTACGGTACCAGAGAGCCATCCTTTTTCTTCGTAGTCTGCAGGGCTCATCGCTACGGGAATGGTGGGTTCAATGCCCATTTGAGAGATGTTCACGCCCTTGGGGGTAAACCAGCGAGCTATTGTAATCTTCAAGGATGAGCCGTTAAAGAAATCTTCTACTTGCTGAACCGATCCTTTTCCGAAAGATTTCTCACCGATTAGATCGATACCGCGAATGTCGTGAAGCGCACCTGCAAGAATCTCTGCAGCCGATGCAGAGCCACCATTCATGAGTACAACAGTTGGTATACGGGCCAGGCGGCCATTACCACTCGTGCGGAGCTCGTCACTAGTTCCATCACTAAAGCGCTCGCTGACGACGATACTATCTTTCTCCATGAGCCATCCGGCGATGTTGACCGCTGAATCAAGAAGTCCTCCTGGATTATTGCGAACATCAAGAATGAGTCGCGTTGCTCCTGCGGCAAGAAGTTCTTGTGTTGCAGTGATGAATTCACTATCAACATTTGCGTTAAATGATGTGATTTGCATGTATGCGACCTTATTGTCGAGCATACGCCAATCAACCGCATGAATTTTGATAGTATCGCGAACGATGTCCAGTTCGATATAACCTTCGACGCCGGATCGGAATAAGGACAGGTGTACTTTGGTACCTTTCTTGCCACGGATATGATTGACCGCCTCCTCAACAGTCCAATTTTCAGTTGTTACACCATCAACTTTTACAACAACATCACCTGCCATCACCCCCGCAAGCATTGCCGGAGAGTCTTTTAGGGGTGCAATAACGGTAATGGCATTATCGCGCATGCCAATCTCCATACCGACTCCCGAAAATGCTCCCGTTACCTGCTCTTGGAATTGCTTACTGATAACGGGCTCGAAGAACACGGTATAAGGGTCCCCTGCTGCGGCTACCATGCCCGAAATTGCCCCGTAGACGAGTTTTTGTGTGTCCAAGCTCGCTTTGTCTATGTAACGTTCGTGGAGCTTATCCCAGACTTGCCAGAAGAGCTTAAAGTCTACCGCTGCGCTCTTGCCCTCTTCTTTATTGATGACCTGTTTAATAATCGTATCAACTGCCGCGGCGTTCTGGTGTTTGAAATAATAAAATCCCGAAGCAAAACCGGCGCCAAGCGCGAGCACTATCGCAACGATAAAAATAATTCTACTGCGACGATGCATCATGAGGGAAGAAGACTCTCTTGGAGAGGTTGCTGGTTCTGGGGGCGTTTGCCCGATGTTCCGTGCTTCTGGAAGTATCGTAGTGCGTCCTTCAGGTGCCATCGCGTTTGCTGTTGAAACAGTACATCCATAATACCAAAGCGGCCTTTCGATTGCCGCTGATGATAGTGATACATTCGAACCGTTGGAATGTATGCGACTACAAGACCATTTTCCCAGAAGCGATGCGCCCAGTCAACCTCACTCAAATAGAGAAAGAAACGTTCGTCCATATATCCGACCTGTTCTAGCGCTGTTCGAGTGGTCATGAGCGCTGAACCCATCGTCCAATCCACTGCGCATGGAGCAGAGATATCAACATCACGCATCAGAAAATGATCAACGAGAGGGCGGGTAAACGGAATCGGAATACGACGAGCCAGCATAGTGAGTGGTGTATAGAACGTAAAGCTGGATTCTTGTCGGGTATCGTCAAAATTGAGAAGTCCCGGTCCAATGAGTCCTACGGATGTGTGCTCGCGAAGATACGCAATCATTCCTTCGATAGTTCCTGGAAGGACTACGATATCCGGATTCAAAACGAGAAGGTAGTCTCCGCTCGCTCTTCGCAATCCCTCATTGACGCCTCGAGTGTAGCCAGTGTTCTCGGAAAAAGGAACGAAGAGAAAGCGCTCAAAAAGACCGGCACAATCCTGCTGTGCTACATTCTGTGTTTCAATCGTACTGGCCGAATCGATGACGATAACTTCGTAGGAGAGCGATGTCCCCAGAACTCGTGCAAGTGAGGTAAGCGCCAGACGTAGAAGGGGCGGGTTGCGGAAATTTACAATAATAACAGAGAGTGTCATGGCTGCGGTAGAGGTGTCGGAGTCAGCGATGGCGCAGAAGGCGATGCCGATGCAGGAGCCGGTGTTGGTAAGACAGGATGGTCGCTCAAAACTGTTTGTATGAATCGCTGGATATGTGCCAAGGTGTTATCACGAGGTAAAAGCTGATAGATTCCATTTATTTTTGTCTCATAGAGAACATTTTCCGTGGTGAGCTGATATCGCTTTATAAGATTGAGCTTATCTTGCTGAGCGAGGAGGTCTTTGATGGTGCTCAAATCGAGAATATCAAGATCTGTTTCAATATGTTTTCGTATAGTAGTCATCAGCTCAAGCGCTTTGATAGGCTCATTCATAAGTGATAGCGCCGTGGCCTTATCTTTGATTGCCATAAGAACTTGCATCTGGCGACGTGAGCGATCAAAGTCGCTCGAGCCATAGCGACTGCGGGCATAGTATAATGCCTGTTCTCCTGTGAGTACGTTCTCTCCAGCTGGAAGTGAGAATTCAAATCCCCACTGCTGCTCTTCGTGAAATGGCTTATCCAAGTAGAGCGTGATGCCACCAAGCGTGTCAACAACCGATAGAAAGGCGTCGAAGTCCGCGACAACGATATTATCGACAGCAACTCCGAGGACGCGACTAAATAGTTTCTTGGTACCGCTGAGTCCATAATGGGCGTATACGGTATTTATTTTCTCGGTCTTTTCATCAGTAACACGTACGGTTAAATCGCGAGGAATAGAGACTAAAGAAGCTCGTCCTGATTTTGTATCCAGTGAAAATAGCAAGATAGTATCGGTTAGTAATCCCCCATTTTCGACGTCGCCCTTTCCGCGAATACCCAAGACAAGGATATCGAGGCGTGTCTTATCATTGCTGGGCATTTCATACTCGGGATCTTTGGCGATAGGAATAATCTCAGGAGATTGTTCGGGTCCTCCACTCACGCTTTGGGCGATGCGGTTTGCTACCGAGATGGTCGCATTCTCAAGATGTTGGGCACCGTAGCGGGCACCGTATATGACGAGAATCGCAACAAGAACCCACCCCACGGTGCGGAGTTTTGAGCGCTTCTTCTGAGGTAATGGGGTGTAGTCGAGGGGTGTCATAGAAACCAATCATGAATAGTCGCGGCGGAAATCGTAGCTCGACGCATGACCTGTCTGCGTCTGCGGAGCATTTTCGGGAGCAGTCGAAGGAATCTCCCAAGTTCAGGCAGAACTCTTGGCTCAAAAAGAATAGTATATCCAAAGATAGCGATTTCTCGCGCTAGGATAACAGGAAAGTCTCTGAGAAAGTTGATTATATACTCATTTTTGATGATTGTAAACCGACTATTTGACCAGTCGAGCCGTCGCTTCATAAGGGGTATCGTGGCTCGAATAGCTCGGCGTTGCAACTGTCCAATGATTGGTACGGTAGCGACTCCCTTCGTCGTAGAGCGGTCGTGCCATCCAACAGCATTGGGCTCAAAATAGTGTTGATAGCCAAATATATTCATGCGCCACGCAAGATCGAGATCGTCTCCGTACCAAAAAAAATCCGGATCCCATATATGGTTTTCGATGCGGCAGTCTTCGAGGGCGCTTTTTCTAAAAAATGGCACGGCACCCTCAACTCCGAAAATAGTTTTTGGAGTTGCAAACGACCCGTCGTCTCGACGACCGTGCCCAAGGTTAACTACCTTACGCCCATGCGTGAGTGTGAATCCGCACGTATCGATTATTTCTCGACGAAGCCCCTGAGGGGTCCCTGACGACTCAAGTTCAGTGAGCTGATACTGATAGATCTTCCCCTGAACTGCGCCACGGTTGGGTGAGTGCTTGAGCGCTTGAACGCAAGTGGTAATAAAGTTTGCATCGAGAATAACATCAACTGAGAGCGCGCAGAGGTACTCCCCTCGTGCGGTGGAAAGCAGATACTCATGTCCCGGCCACATCCCAAGATTTATAGGGTATCGTAGGAGTGTATAGGCGGGATATTCTTTTGCCACAATATCAGCAGTGCTATCGGTAGAGGCATTATCAAGAATAACAACATCTATATTGGAGTAGGATTGTCGCTTCACTGCATCAAGACAGTGCCGGATATAACGTTCCCCGTTGCGAACTACGATATGAAGGCTGACCAAGGGCTCATGCTCCATAGTCGTTTGCCCACAAGAGCGCTAAAGTTGTTGCGAATATTAAAAATATTCGCTCGTCAAAAAGAATGGGATCAGTGAGAACGTATGCGTATATCCATGGCAAATAGAGTAAGAGTGAACCCGCGTATATTTGTTGCAGTCCCCGTGCGCGAGCAAACCATCGAAAGGCTGAAACGACCGAAGTTATGAGAAGTGAGATGGTAATAAGCGCAGCACCAATTCCCATCTCGGCTGCGACATGGAGATAGAGATTATGTGCGGTGGAGCCCGCTCGAGCTAGCTCAATGCGTTGATCAAGAACCACGGGGAAATTTCCAATGCCAATTCCAAGCCATGGATGATTTCCAATAGAATTCACGGATGATTTCCATATAGCAATACGAAGAGCGTTTGAGGTTTCACCGAAATCGATAACGCTTCGAATTCGATTACCGAATAGATTTGCGTCACTCTTCCCTACTAAGAATTGAGGAGAAATAAAGAGTGGCCACGCCACCAAAAAGAGACAGAAAAATGTTGCGAGATACGATGCGCCATACGAAAATACTCGTCGTGAGGGAGTATCAATGCCGCTTCGTTTCATAATGAGGAGGTAGAAAGGAATTAGAAGGACGACGCCTATCGAAGCTGCCCAAATACCTCGAGTTCCTGATAAAATAGCGGCAAGGAATGCTAGAGGCACCCATACGATTGAGAATGAGGCATAGGTACGAATAAGTTTTGCGAGTGGTAATTCGTTGACGCGACGCAAAATGGGTCCTGACGCTATTGCCAAAAGTGCCGGTATCCCAAACAAGAGGAATGTAGGAAATGAATGTGAATCTGGGAATACCGAAAACATGCGAAGTGAGAGCTGGTTACCGTAGTATGCCAGCCATGTATTCCCTACGCGTACAGCAATATCAGACCATTGAGCGCCGAATTGACGAAGTTGGATCTGCTCACCCCAAAGCTGCATGAACTGATACACATCCATCAAGTACGTGGATATGAGCTGGAGAAATCCAACAAGAATTACAATGATGGTCGGAGCCACTAAGCCATGGATTACACGCTCAGAGCTCACTCTCCCCTGACGGAGAAGTCCCCAGAGTACGACCGGTACCATTGAAAGATTTACGAAATAAATAATACGCTTAAGACCAATCAATGGATATTGAGCGGCACTCAGGGAGAGGCTAGCAAGAATGAAGAGTGCGCATAATTGCCATGCGACAGGATGTTCTTTGAGCCATATCCATGGCCGAGACAAGATTGTTCGAAGTGTAGCGGTAAGTGCGGAAAGTGTTGCGGGTTCGAGTATATATTTTACGACGAGTACGAGTGCAAGCGGGCGCCACAAGTTGAGATTGTCATACGTGGCTGAAAGAGGTAGTGCGATAAAGAGTGGAATCGCTTGAATAAAGAAAAGCACTCCCTCTTCAAGTGGGCGCCATAGCATCCAGAACACAAGAGCCACGGCCACGAAGAGCATGCTCTCACGAGGAAGTAGTCCGCTTACCGTCGCAAAAAATAAAGCGACGTAGGCTCCATATACAGTTGCTAAGGTGAAGGTGCGTGGGGGGGTCATGCGTGGAGAATATCTTCAATAATTGCGAGCATACGGCGCGCGTGCTCATCCCAAGTATACCGCGAGACGATAGTTTTTGCCGAATGTGCAATCGCGCTACGGTGTACCTCATCGGTTAATCCTCGATCAATGATTGTTGCTAGATCATTAGGAGTGGCGCTCACAGTATAGAAAGCATGCTCACCGAGGAGCTCGCGGTGTACTGGTGCATCCATAACAACTGAAGGGACGCGATAGGATAGTGCTTCGAGCGGTGGTAATCCAAACGCTTCCATATCAGAAACATAGACGAGAAGTTGCGCGCCTGCATATGCCGCCGCCAGCTCCTGATCGGTAACACGCTCAGTCCACACGACGGCTGTTCGATGAAGGGCCTCGTTCGTTTCTGTAACAAGCCCTTCGATACAAGGAGGCTGGTATTTGTCAGGCCCTATGGCGTAGAGCGTAAGGCGCGGATGACGAGGAGCTAAGAGCGCAAAAGCTTGAATCGTTTCTCGAAGATGTCGTCGTGGAAGGCCTTGGCCAACATAGAGAATGTAGCTACCAGCTCGAGGTGATGTTGAATGTGCAGGCTCCACCGCGAGCTCATTTACGGCGATGCGTGAAGAGGCAATGCCGAAGAGGTTTGCAACGCGTTGAGCAGAAGCGTGAGTAATTGCCATGATACGCGTGGCACGCCATGCGGCCCATGTTGCAAAAATACGATACGCGGCCCGATATTTGATGGGTAAATCTCTCCCGCGCATTTCATGCCAGACATCTTCGGTGAGCATGACAATGGTGCGCCCAAAGAAAATGAGAGGGAGCATGTAGTTTGAGATAAACGTAACCGAAGGACGATCAATCCACGCACGAATTGGGAAGAAGATATAAAAGTAGAGCGAGAAAGAATCAGGAAGCCATCGAAATGGACGAAGAATAACTGGATGCACGTTCGTATGCTGGAGCCATGGTTCGTCGGGAACATGCGATTTAAAATAGGCAATAATTTCATAACGATTTCGTACGACTGGTAGTTGCGTGAAGGCATTCAGAAATCCTCGAACTTGCCGAGCGACTCCCCATGAAGTCCCCTCGAGAGATTCACACTCTACCGCAATGATGGGCAGTGTTCTGATTCTCCCTGAGTAACCGAAAATTCCGTCTCGGATTCCAGCGAGTAGCGCGCGACTTTGAGCAACATTTCGACCCAAGATCAACTTAATAATTTGTTTTACGGCGATCCAACTAAGTACAAAAGGAAGCGCGAGTCGCCAATGGAGTGGCGCGTGGGTACGGTTAAAACGGATTGCATTGCGAATGTGGTATCGCAGGAGGAGCGGTGATCCAAGTGCTTTCGTAGATGCCGATACTTGATGGGTAACAACCGGAGAAAGAAGGTGGTGTAGAGGTATACCCGCACGCTGTGCTCGTAGAGAATAATCTGCATCTTCAAAATATAAGAAGTACGATTCGTCGAGAAATCCAATTCGCTCGATAACGGAACGATGGATAAATAATCCAGCGCCAATGATATACGTGGCAAAAGAATCACATGCTACCTGATACACATGCGGGAGTGTTGGCGTGCACCATGTGATACGTCCTGCGTATGCGATGCGATCCCCCTCTTGCATAGGAACTCCAACTAAGCTGGGCGTATTAGGCAATTGAGCTCGGGCATCACTAATAAATTGAGGTGATAGAGTCGTGTCATTATTGATAAGCAGGACCCACTCCGCTCCTTGAGCTAAGGCTTTTCGGATTCCAAGATTATTACCGCCTGAAAATCCAAGATTTTTTGATGAATATATGATATCAAGCGCGCCAGAGTACGATGCAGCGTACATCCCAAGCTGCTCGCGCTCTGTTGGCTCACTATCGTTATCGACAACGATGACGTCAAACTCTTGAGTTTGCTGTGCGCGAAGCGACTCAAGAAGACGAATGGTTTCTTGAGTGCTGTTGAAGTTAACCGTGATGAGCGTCAGGGTCATAATGGTGCTTGCACGATCGCTTGCATGCGTTGGCGGAATTGCTCTTCTCCGTACTGAGAAGCGTGTGCGGTAATAGCGACTGGATCATAACTTGTTATTGCCGATCGAATCCGTTTCATGCCGTCTGCGAGCGCTTCAGGAATAGGATCGTCAAAAAACTCCCCTGTAATCCCCTCGAGGATTGACTCGGTAGCTCCTCCTCGGCGTAGTGCGAGCACGGGCTTTCCATGAAGCATTGCTTCAACCGCAGTGAGCCCCCAATCTTCTTCGTTGGGAACGATCACAGCACGACACATCGCATACAGCCCATCGAGGATTTCGTCACTTACCCACCCAGTAAATGTAATATTGGGTCCCGCGCGTCGTGCAAGGCGTGTGCGAAGCGGTCCATCCCCTACAATGACGAGTTGGTAGCGCAGTTTTGCGAATGCATCTAAAACGAGATCGAGCGTCTTATGGGGTACCATGCGTGCAACGATAAGGTAGAACTCTCCCTGAGGGACATTCCGCGTGTTTGCAACGCCAGGTAATCGCGTAGGCGGCGGGATTACAATTGAAGAGCGTCGATAGTATTTTTTAATTCGCGCGGCAGTGGTTTGCGAAATCGCCAGTAGCTGGTCAGGGCGTTGTCCAGCGGCGTGATCCCACGAACGCAAGAAATGGCGATACGCACGCGACATAAAACCGTTGCGTTCGTATGATTCCGATCGATCCCATAACATCCGTGTTGGGCTATAGCAGTAGCAAATATGGCGAGTGTCAGGACGAACAATAATGCCTTTGGAAAAAATAACCGATGAAGAGATTACCGTGTCATATTGAGATACATCAATCGCCTCGATAGTAGAGGGCATGAGGGGCGCTAGTAATGGATAGTGTCGATGAATGAGCGGTATTTTCTGAAGATCAGAAGCGATGATCGTCGCCGTGGGTAAGAGTTTTTGCACGGTCGACTTGCGATAGAAGAGTGTGTAGATGGGCGCTGTCGGCCACAATCGATGGAGTTGCTGGAGAACGCGTTCAGCGCCTCCAATCGTGACAATCCAATCGTGTACAATCGCTAGTTTCATTTACGCTCGCTTCGCTATGACGTTCTTTTTGTACACCTCCAAATTCTCAAGCACTTTCCCCGTTCCGCGCGCGACGCAAAACAGTGGATCATCTGCAATACGTGCGGGCACTCCCGTTACCTTGGTGATGAGCTCATCGATATTTCGCAGGAGAGCTCCCCCACCAGAAATGACAATGCCACGATCCATGATATCGGAGCATAGTTCCGGTGGTGTAATTTCGAGCACTCCTTTGATGATTTGTATAATCTCGCGCAGATGCTCACTGAGCGCTTCGGTTACTTCGTTGCTGGTAACTTGGATTGTTTTGGGTAAGCCCGTTGTAAGGTCACGACCTTTAATATTAAGAGAATCTTCATGAGCACCCCGAAGAGCGCTGCCTAGATTAATTTTAATGAGCTCTGCGGTGCGCTCACCGATAGCGAGGCCATGCTTCTTTTTTATGTATTCAACAATCGCTAAATCGAATTTCACTCCTCCAATACGAACGGATTGCGCCGAGACAATACCCCCGAGTGAAATCACTGCCAGTTCAGTGGTGCCACCACCGATATTTAAAATCATATTACCGATAGGACTATTGATAGGAATTTGAGCGCCAATAGCTGCCAATACAGGTTCCTTTACGAGGAATACCGCCTTGGCGCCAGCCGAGAGTGCGCATTCAATGACGGCACGCTTTTCAGCGCTGGTAATACCTGCGGGAACAGAAATAAGTACTTCGGGTTTTAAAAAATTGAAAACTCCACTCGCACGCTTGATAAAATATTGAAGCATCGCGCCCGTAACGCGGTAATCGGCAACAGCCCCGTCAATCAAAGGACGCACTATGGTGATGCTATCGGGGGTGCGACCAATCATGTCTTTAGCAGCATTTCCAACCGCTAAAATGCGATTGTCGAGCACTGAAACAGCCACCACGGATGGTTCGTTGATAATAATCCCCCGTTTGGGAGTATAAACTACGGTGTTCGTAGTGCCGAGGTCGATGCCAATCTTGCGGGACATAGTGTCTGAATATCGCATAAATACTACTGTATTTCAATGCGTGAGTGCGGTATACTTAGTACATGAGAAAAGGCACTCGACGCATACTTTTTTGGATTGCTGCGGTCGTTTTTGTAGTGGCAAGCTGGGCAGCAATTCGCTATGCACAGGGATACGCTTACGATTTCGATACGGGAGCCTTTGTACGAACAGGAGCTGTTGCGGTCACTGTTTCAACTGAAGCCACGCTGTATATTGATGATGTAAAATCTGGTACTACATCGTTTATCGGAAATCGAACAGGAAAAGAAGGTCTTCTCCCTGGTATCTACTCTCTGCGCGTTGCGCGTGAGGATTATACAACGTGGCAAAAAAATGTCGCCGTAGAAGAGGGGCGTCTTACCGATTTCCCCAATGTACTTATTCTTCCTACAGATGATGCCTCGCTTCTCTCTCTGAAAGAAGAAGCGTCTGATTCGTTGAGCGAGGCGAAAACACTCCAGCAAGCCAATCCGCGCTCGACACTTACACCGCTTCGTATTCAGGACGGAGATTTTGCTCTCCAAGAAAATAATTTATTTGATACCCGAACAGCCTCTCCTTCGCTGATTGCAGAAAACGTATTAGGGTTTGCGCATACAAAAGATCAAAGTCGTGTTTTGTGGTGGACCCGAAACGAGGTTTGGGTGCTGTGGCTTCGCAATACCGATCAGCAACCCTATCGCGTTGAGGGTGAGCGCCAGGCAATTACTCGATTTTCAGTTCGTATTCTTGGCGCTTCGTGGTTTCGAGACACAGAGCACATCGTCGTCGATCTAGGGAATCAGAGCTATCGCGTGATTGAAATTGATGCTCGTGGAGGCACCAATATTATCAAGCTGTAGTCGCGGTATGGTATACTAGAATCAATGAACTACGCGGCATCACTCCATAGG
>CAYZIF010000013.1:0-15123 GCA_964478355.1 uncultured Candidatus Saccharibacteria bacterium | reverse complement strand
ACAGATTGGGCAGAAGTAGTGTTAATTCCACAATCACGTGAGGTTACCAGTGAGCGAGAGGATGAAGTTTGGAGCATCAAAGAGTTTGCCGAGAAGTGGAATACGAATGGAAGCGAGAATCTAATTCGTGATCCAAAGGAATTCGAAGAATTCGTCGAGAGTAGTCGCGCGGGCGCAGGGGAGGCGGGGCCTATTCGCCTCGGTGATCTTTTCAAGTTTGCTCAAGAATATGCAAGGACAAACGGAAAGGTTAAGAAGTTTGAACAAGATAAACGATATTTCTTAGCGCGAGTTCCTAAGAAGAATTCCTAGCATTATGACAACACTAACGAAAAAACAGGAAGAAGAAGAGGTGAAGCTTGAAGAGCTAGCCGAGGAACTTTCGACGAATCGAGAAATGCGCGAGGCAACCCTCGATGGTCTTGAGGCGCGGATTTCTGCGAATATTTCTGCACTCGAAAACCCTGACATCGATGCAAGGATGACAGCGGCAGATAATGACGTTGTTAAGATGGCTGAAGATGTTCTTCGAGCCGATGGCGCAGATATAGAAGCGTTTGATGCCGACCTTGCCGCAGCTGACGTTGAAGAAGACCAGCTTCTCGAAGAGGATGAGCTTCCACCCGTAGAGACCGCGGCACGGCTCACATCGGAAGAGTCTGGAATCAAGGAGTGAATTGAAAGATAAAAAGAAAACGCCTCGACACTGTGTCGGGGCGTTGAGCGTACAGCTAGGGAGTGCGGAAATTGAGGACTTCGACTTTCGCTTCGTAGCCGAGCCAGAGGATTTTTCGTATCCAGATACAGAAGAGAGCGGGGTTATCGGGGCCACCTTCAGTGATGCACTCCCACATCGCCCGTTCGACGAGATGCAGGCCGTTGAGCGTCGGAGAGGGGCTCGACTCCTTGGTGGCGGCTCGAAGATTGAAGAATTCTGTTTGAAGCTTTTTCTTGAGCCTCTCAGCTTCGCCAAGTGGCAAGGAGAGGAGCGGTTCGTCGGGGATTGTCTCCAGTCGCTTGTAGTGGAGAGCTTCAACGATGGTATGCCAGATGAGCATTTGCTTTGACAGGCTACCGCCACGGTAGTGCTCTTCAAGGAGCTCGTCTTCAATCTGCGAGATTGCCAGAAGAGTGGCTAGCGGTGATGGCCCCCGCTCTTCTTCGATAGCCTCCGCTACTACCTCGATGCGCTCATTGAGCTCACGTCCGAAAAGGTTGAGCTTATCCATGAGGCGCTCTCGTCGAAACTCTTGAATGAACTCCGGTATCAGACCCATAATGGCCCTCCAAACTGTCCCATCATTGGAACAGCTATATAATACAACTAAATATAGATAAGTCAAGCATTGAGAAACCGAGCACTTCCACTTTTACTGCATTTGTGCTATAATAAGATTGTCGGTGCGTACAGACTGTCGCGCCACGGGCAACCGTGGTGAGGAAAGTCCGAGCACTCCTACCGCAAGGTAGCGAAGGGTAGCGGGTAACTCCCGCATGGCGTAAGCCAAGAGGTGCGAGCAGAGACGTTCACTCTCGAAAGGGAGTGGAGAGCGAACCCAACGTCCATGATTTCATCACGGACCGAGCTCAATCACAGTCGTGGGTACAAGACTGTGGGTGAAACGGCTAAATCCTTACTCGGGTGCAAGTACAGCGTTTTGTGGGGCAACCCATGATTCGAAAAGTTCGTACGCTTCAGGTGTGTGGCAACATACATCGCAGATAAATGACCGTCGCTGGTGCTCCGCGAGGTGTGCCAGTACAGAACTCGGCTTATCGTACGCATCGACCAAAACCGCCTGAAAAGGCGGTTTTGCGTTTGATTAGATCGCCATTTTGTGGTATACCCATGACCTATGAAACGAGGGGACTTCATGGTTACTGTGGTGCGCGTGCCGTTCGATTTTTGCATGCTCGTCCTCGCAGGTATCGGCACGTACGGGATTCGTACCCAGATTCTCGATGAGTGGCGGCCAGTGCTCTTTGGACCCGAACTACCTCTGAGTCGCTTCCTTATTCTTATTCTTGTTGTGTCAGTGTGGTGCGTTGGGGTGTATGCAGTGAGTGGTCTCTATACTATGAAGCTACGAATGACCGTTGCGCAAGAGGTCGCGCGTATCGGCATCGCTACAAGCGCCGCGATGATGGCGGTAATTTTGGTTATTTTCTTACGAGCAGAGGCGTTTAATTCTCGATTTCTTGTACTCGGGTACTGGGCGCTTGCCACGATGACTACGGTGGCAGGACGGCTCATGATTCGTGTTCTTTTCCAAAATCTTACTGCGCGATATGGCATGGGGTCACAGCGTGTACTCCTGATTGGAAACGATACGGTTACGAGTCAGCTCGCAGATTCTATTCGTTCTGATCGTGGGCTTGGATATCACATTATTGCGCACCTCGAACACCCGGATCTTGATGCCGTTGCTCGCATTGTTGAACAATCAGGCATCGACGAAGTAATGCTTGCTACCCCTGATTATCCCGCAGAAGGTATTGTTCAGCTGGTTGATTTTTGTCACGAACGCCACATCGTTTTTAAATTTGTTCCCAATATTTATAAAACACTTACGACGCATTATGACGTTGATGCGATTGGGCGCATACCCTTGGTGCAGCTTCGCCGTACAGCACTTGAGGGATGGGGGAGGGTATTTAAGTATCTTCTCGATATTATTTCGAGCTCCATAGCGCTTATCATATTGGCGATACCAATGCTTCTGATTGCACTAGCCATTAAATGGGAGACAGCAGGGCCAGTACTGGTGAGGCTTCGGCGTGTTTCTCAGAATCGTGTTTTTGGACTCTTGAAATTTCGAAGTATGATCGAAAATGCCGAGGAATTAAAACCGCTGCTTGCCGATCTCAACGAGCGAGCTGATGGACCACTCTTTAAGATACGAGATGACCCACGCATCACACGTGTTGGTAGGTTTATTCGACGCACGCGTCTCGATGAATTACCCCAGCTCTTCAATGTCATCATGGGCGATATTAGTTTAGTAGGGCCTCGTCCACATCAGCCCGACGAAATAGCTCGCTATGAAAAGCATCACCGAAAGGTGCTCGATATTAAAGCAGGGGCAACGGGTCTTGCGCAGGTGAGTGGTTCCAGTAGTCTTCCTTTCGAGGAGGAGGTTGCGCTCGATACCTTCTATATTGAGAATTGGACGCTCTTGATGGATATTCGTATCCTTCTTCGTACAGTTGCAAAAATGTTTCTTGATCGCACGGCGGTGTAAGGTTCTATTCCATGAAAGCAGCTATCGTCCACGAATATCTCAATCAATATGGGGGAGCGGAGCGCGTGCTTCAAGTTCTCTGCGCGATGCTTCCCAACGCGCCAATTTATACAACGCTGTATGATCGCTCGCTGACAGGCGGGGTGTTTGATGAGAAAACTATTCGTACGTCATTTCTACAGAATCTTCCCTTTGCAATGAAGTGGCACCACCTCTACTCGCCACTCATGCCGCTTGCGGTTGAGCAATTTGATACACGAGCATTCGATACGGTGCTCTCGGTTTCGGCGTCATTTGCAAAAGGAGTTATTACGTCGCCATCGGCGCGACATATTTGCTACTGTCTTACGCCTCCTCGGTTTCTCTGGGATGACAGTCAGCGTTTTGTGCAACGGTTTGGCTACCCACTTCCGATTGGGAAGCTCGCGCCTCTGGGATTATCCTATTTGCGCATTTGGGATCGCCAAGCTGCAGAGCGCGTTGATGAATGGATTGCTATTTCTGAATTCGTGCGTCGGCGCATTGCGAAGTACTACAATAAAGATGCAATTGTCGTACACCCACCGGTGAACGTGTCAAAATTTACGATGAGCTATGAACCTGGCCAGTACTGGCTCATGGTGGGGCGGCTGGTCGCGTATAAGAACTTCGATTTGGCTATACGCGTTTTCAATACGCTGGGGTGGCCACTCAAAATTGTCGGCACAGGTGTCGAAGAGCATCGACTCAAGGCACTGGCAAAAGGAAATATCGAATTCGTTGGTGCCGTTACTGATCAGCAGCTCGGACAACTCTATCGTGGAGCTCGCGCAGTTATTTTCCCTCAAGAAGAAGATTTTGGCATTGTACCCCTTGAAGCTATGGCATCTGGGAGGCCGGTTATTGCCTACCATGGTGGGGGAGCGCTCGAAACGGTGATTGATCGTATCACAGGTGTATTTTTTTATGAGCAAACCGAAGAAGAACTCTTGGCAGCGGTTGATCGTTCCAGTCGTATGAAATGGCTTCCCGACTTGTGCCGAGGACAGGCTGAGCGTTTTGATATTCCGGTATTCCGAAGAAAAATGAGCGCCGCTCTTGGATTACCTCTATGAGAACGATTGGAGTTGATATGAGAGTGCTGGGTACGGGTCGCAGGAGTGGCGTTGAGGAATACACTGAACAGGTGGTGTCGCACATGATTCCACGGGCACCTGATGTGCAATGGAAGCTTTTCTACAGCGGGCGAACCCCGCTCCAGCGTCGCTCGTGGATGGAGTATTCCAATGTACGCGTGATTGATACCGGTTGGTCTAATCGGATGCTTTGGCTCGCAACACGATTAAGAGGCAGACCGTATCTGGATCACATGGTTGGAGGAGCTGATGTTTTTTTCTTCCCACACTTTCTCTTGGGCGCGCTTTCACAAAACTGCCGAAGAGTTATGACATGGCACGATCTTTCGTACGAGCGTATGCCACATCTTCTGTCACTCCATCGAAGGGTGTGGCACCAGTTCCAGATGCGACCACGATTTCAAGCGGCGCTAGCCGATAAGATTATTGCTGTCTCGCAGGCAACGGCTCAAGATTTGCAGGATGTGTATGCTCTTGAGTCCGAGCGGATTGCTGTAGTCTCATCGGGAGTTGACCCAGACCTTCGTCGAGTTTCAGAAGTCGAGATACAACGTTGGCGCACAGCGCAGGGGATTGATGCTCCGTTTGTGCTTGCACTCGGTACGCGTGAGCCTCGAAAAAACCTCCCAGCACTCATCGCTGCGTGGGACAGAGCTCGGCGAGATCCAGCACTGCGAAATCTTCACCTTGTATTGGCGGGACCCGTGGGTTGGATGGAGCGAGAGATTCTTCAGGCCATTGGAGCTGCTCATGCGCCACACGAAGTCCATATTCTCGAACATGTTTCACGAGAGGATCGTGCAACAGTTCTGTCCGCCGCTTCTGCGCTCGTGTACCCATCATTGATGGAAGGATTTGGATTTCCTCCGCTTGAAGCGATGGCGTGCGGGACCCCTGTCATTGCGAGCGCGACGAGTTCGTTGTTTGAAACTGTAGGAGATGCCGGACTCCTTGTTGATCCATATCGTATCGATAGCCTCGCTGGTGCATTGTCGGCGCTTGTTACGGACGCGGGTCTTCGATCGCGACTTATTGCGCGTGGATTCGATAGGGTCAGTCTTTTTACATGGGAACGCGCCGCACGGGCAACGCTTTCGGAGATTTTTTCCGTGCTGGAATGAGGGTGGAGTGATATACTAGGTAGAGTATGCCACCACGTCGTACGATTGGTGATGTTGTAAACCGACTCGAACCATCGGGTAGTTTGAGAGCATCAACATCTGATGTTTCAGACGGTATTCTTCAAGAGCTTCAGAGCGCGGTGCGTCCCGCGCCTCCTGCGTTTGAATGGAATGAAGAGACGGCATCAACGCTCACGACAAGCCAAGAGCATCCGCTGGATACCTATAAGCCACCAACTCGCTCTGAAATAATGTCCGCCGCGCTCCGTGAAGCGCAACGAGCTCGCGCTCCATGGACTTTAGTTCCGTGGTTTCTTGGCGCAGGGCTCGTTATTGCTGGATTATTATTTATTAGTCAGTATGGAATAAAAATGAAGGGTCGTGTTGTGCAGCAAGGCAACGCGGCTATTGGAAGTCTTCTATCGGCAAAGAACGACCTAGAGTCTTTTAATTTTGAGAGCGCAAAGCTCAATCTTGCTCGGTCCGCGGAGCAATTCAGTGAGGCCAGTAAAGAGCTCGATGCGTTCGGGCCTTCGCTGGTGGGTCTTATCTCGCATATACCGGGCCTTTCGTCGCTTCGCGTGGGACAAGATGTGCTCAAGGTGGGCTCACTGCTATCTGACGCGGGACTTGCGCTCAGTGAGGCTATTGATGTGACGACTCAAAGCGGTGGACTATTAGATACAAAGGCAACCGACAGAACATCGCTAGGTTCCGTATTCTTACCTCTCCAGAAAGCATTGAGTAGAGCTCAAGATAATGTGACGCAGGCATCAGAAATTTTAGACGGTATTGAGAGTAATTCATTGCCCGAGCAGTATCAGGAGCAGTTCGCAGACCTTCAAGAACGGCTTCCTGCTATTCGAGCACTTGTTGATGAGGCAGTCGCAGCCACGTCATTTTTGGGTCGCATGACCGGCACCGATCAGCCGCGAAGGTATCTCATTCTTTTTTCCAATCCGAGCGAACTTCGTCCTACGGGAGGATTTCCCGGAAGTTATGGTCTCATTACGTTTGAGAACGGACGAGTAAAAGATTTTCGCGCAGATGATATCTACAATCCCGACGGGCAACTTCGAGAGCTTATCGTACCGCCTCTGCAGCTCCAGCACATTACGCCAGGGTGGGGGATGCGCGATTCTGCGTGGTGGATTGATTTTCCCACTTCTGCTCGAAAGGTCATGCAGTACTGGCAACACGACGGTGGCTCAGCTGTTGATGGTGTGCTTACGATGAAGCCTGATGTACTCAAGGGTATCTTGAAAATTACAGGACCTATCTCGATGCCCGCGTATGATTTGGTGCTCACTTCGGAGAATGTTATTGCCACATTGCAGCTTGAAGTAGAAAGCAAGAAGACGGCTCAGCCCAAGCAGATTATTGTTGATTTAGCGCCACTCATCCTTCAGCGATTATCGGCGGCACCTCCTGCGCAATGGGTGGCACTTCTGGAGCTCTTCAAAGAGAGTTTGGATAATCGAAATGCACTGATGTATTTCGAAGACCAGCAATTGCAATCGTACGTGCTTTCCGAAGGGTTGGGCGGTACGATTGGCCAGACGAATGGCGATTATCTCGCGGTGAACGTATCCAACATCAAGGGTGCAAAGTCTGATGCAGTTACAGACACAGCTATAAAATTAGAAAGTTGGATGGAAGCAGGTTCGATGGTGCATCGCCTTACGCTTACGCGGCGCCATAACGGAGGAGCCAGCGAATACGGTTTCTATAATAAGCCCAATACGTCGTGGGTACGGGTACTCGTGCCGAAAGGTTCCGCCCTGCGAGACATCAAGGGCAACGCGACTCCAACCTACAAGCCGCTTCTTGAGTATGCTACGACCGCGGCGAAGCGCGATCCGGATCTAGAAGCGCTTGAAGCAACCTATCGCTCCAATGGTCGTGGGGCCATCTCATACGAAGAATCAGGAAAAACCGGTTTCGGTTTCTGGATGGAGGTTCAACCCGGAAGAACGGGTGTGGTTCAACTTGAATACACTGTTCCAGCAAAATACATATCCGCAGGGTATACACTCCTGGTGCAGCGTCAGCCGGGACTGGATCTCTCGGATTTTGAGCTCACGCTTCAAAAAGGTTCTATCAAAACTGTTACCTCTGCAGCGCCTTCAGTTACTGAGTGGCCCGACAGCTGGCGCCTCCATACAAGGCTGGATCGCGATTTAGAGTTTCGTGCTCAAGTGAAGTAAGAGGCTTTTTCTGTCTTGAAAACCGTGGTATAGTGCGAAACCGATATGCCCTCAAAGATTCGTAACTTTTGTATCATCGCACATATTGACCACGGGAAATCCACGCTTGCGGACCGGTTTTTGGAACTCACAGGGACAGTTCAGAAGCGACAAATGAAAGAGCAATACCTCGATCAGATGGATTTGGAGCGCGAGCGCGGTATTACTATCAAGCTTCAGCCAGTGCGTATGCACTACACGCTTGATGGCGTTGAGCATGAACTTAACCTTATTGATACTCCGGGACATGTTGATTTTTCCTATGAGGTGAGCCGTTCATTGGCTGCAGTGGAGGGAGCAATATTATTGGTGGATGCGACCAAGGGCATTCAAGCCCAAACGCTCGCAAATTTGCACTTTGCTCAAAAGCAGGGACTCACCATTATTCCTGCGGTAAATAAAGTAGACATGGTCAATGCGCGCACAGCGCAGGTAAAAGAGGAGCTCTCGTATCTTCTGGGTGTTGAAGAGGGGGATATTCTCGAGATTTCTGGTAAGACGGGATACCACGTTAAAGAACTTCTTGAGCGGGTCATCGGACTCGTGCCTCCACCCGTGAATACGGCGACCGATAAAAACACTCACGCAATTATTTTCGATTCTACCTTCGATGCGTACAAGGGTGTACTGGCATTTGTCCGAGTGATGTCGGGTTCGATTCGTCACAACGACAAGATCGTTGCGTGGGCAACACAGGCACGAGCCGATGCACTCGAGGTGGGGTACTTTGCTCCTCAGCTCACTGCGGCCAAGCACCTTGATATGGGGCAGATTGGCTACGTCGCCACAGGGCTTAAGGACCCTGGCCAAATCCGTGTCGGCGATACGCTCACGCTTGCCAATACAGACCCAGCAGTATTTAAGCCGCTGGAAGGCTATCGAGAGATTCGTCCCATGGTCTTTGCGAGTTTCTTTCCTGAGAATGGCGAGCAGTACGATGAGCTCAAAGACGCTTTATCCAAGCTCAAGCTTACGGACGCGGCACTTCAGTATGAGCCCGAATCGTCAGCAGGTTTGGGGCGTGGCTTCCGGCTGGGCTTCTTAGGGATGCTCCATGTGGAAATTATTTCAGAGCGCCTGCATCGAGAATTTGGACTCAAACTCATCGTGACGACACCATCCGTGCAGTATGATGTTCTCAAAAATGATGGCACGGTAATTCCCATTCGTTCTGCGGCGCTCTTGCCTGACCCAACGCACTGGAAGGAGATTGCGGAACCTATTGTTGCCTTGGAGATTATTATGCCCGTGCAGTACATGGGGGCAATCATGGAGCTCGTCTCTACGATTCGAAATACGTACGTTGCGACTGAATACATCGGTACCGAGACCGCAGTTTTGAAATACACAGTGCCTCTTTCGGAGATTGTTACTGATTTTTATGACAAATTAAAATCTGTTTCACAGGGATACGCGTCGATGAGCTATGAGCCAGCAGGCACACGCGTCTACGATCTCGTCCGCCTCGATGTTCTTGTTGCTGGTGAACTCGTGGAACCATTTTCACGTATTGTTCCTCGAGAGCAGGCGCCGTATATTGGCAGACAGATGGTTGCCAAGCTCAAAGAGGTGCTCCCGAAGCAATGGTTTGAAGTGATTCTTCAGGCGGCCCTAGGAGGCAAGATTATTGCTCGCGAGACTATTAGCGCTCTGCGAAAAGATGTAACGGGGTATCTGTATGGAGGCGATGTGACTCGAAAAATGAAACTTCTCAAGAAGCAATCTGAAGGAAAGAAGCGTATGAAAGCCGAAGGCCGCGTTCAGATTCCTCACGATGTGTTCCTGAAGATGCTTAAGAAGTAGGGTATACTTCTAGACGAAGAGAGGGAGGACGAGCAGAGCCAGCATGCCTACAATCGTAATGAGAGCGATTGCAATAGAGAGAATTCGGGTTGTTTGTTTGCTCAACATCATAGACTTCTACTCTACCGTGGAAGATTCATCGTGACAATACTATGCATCCATTTCTGCGCTCAAAATTAGCATCGATTATTCTGGGAGTGCTTGCGCTGTGGATGGTGGTATTAGCAACAGCGGCAGGCATTCGGCGTTATGGTGCTCGCGCTGATCTTGAAGCAATGCAGCTTCGCATTGAAGACGCGCAACGAGAAAATATACGCCTTGCCGATGAGCTTGAGCGCATGAAGCGACCTCAGTGGCTCGCATTGCTTGCTCGGCAGCGCCTGAACTACAAACAGCCCGATGAAACGGTGGTATTCGTGTACAAGTCTGAAAAAGCTGGTACAATATCGCAGCCCCAACCAACTCCTACGCCGCGCGAGGCGCCATGGAAGCTCTGGCTTCGGTGGCTTCAGGGAAATGAGTAGTGCTGTGCAGGCGGGATTCGTATAGTGGTAATACGTGACCTTCCCAAGGTTAAGACAGGAGTCCGATTCTCCTATCCCGCTCAAAGAAAAAACCTTGGTTTTTGAGCAAAAGTGGGGTATAGTAGCCCAGCGCCACCTTAGCTCAGCTGGTAGAGCAGCACTTTCGTAAAGTGAAGGTCCCCGGTTCGACTCCGGGAGGTGGCTCAGGTTTGCGTTTTTGTTTACAGGCAGTGCGGTTTTGTATACACTAGACGCGTGTTTTCGTATGTTCCCAATAAGGTGCTTATGTCCGTCTACGCCGGCGAAGGTGGCGTAGACGCACAGGACTGGGCCTCAATGCTTCGCCGCATGTATATGCGGTATGCTGCCACGCAAGGGTGGGAATTTCGCGTACTCGACGAATCCTTGGGAGAACAGCGGGGTATCAAAAGTTCACAATGCGAGGTGATAGGTACCGATGTTTATGCTAAACTAAAATCTGAGTCGGGAGTGCATCGTCTTGTGCGAAAGTCACCATTTAATGCACAAGGGAAGCGTATGACGTCGTTTGCACTTATTCAGGTGTTGCCGGAAATTCCAGCACACGAACTGAAAATCAATCCGACCGATTTAGAATTTGATACATTCCGTTCATCGGGCAAAGGTGGTCAGAATGTAAATAAAGTCGAAACCGCTGTTCGGGTTCGACATCTCCCTACAGGTATTGCAGTAGCAGTTCAGACTGAGCGAAGTCAGGCGCAAAATAAAGACAAGGCACTCCAGCTCTTGGCTTCGATTCTTGCGCAACGCATGGAGGAGGCAAAAGCGGGCAATCTCTCCGAGCTTAGAGTCGAACTAAAATCAGGGGGCATCGATCGCGGAAGTCAGATTCGCTCCTATGTCCTCGATGATCATTTTGTAAAAGATCATCGCACTGGTGCAAAATCATCCCAGCCCGAGAAGGTGCTCGAGGGGGATCTCTCAAAATTTATTACCTCATGATAGAGCTCAAAAACATCTCATCAATCTACGACGACAATTTTGTCGCTCTTCAAGAAATCAATTTACATATTACCAACGGAGAGATGGTCTCCATTGTGGGGCCTGCCGGTGCAGGCAAGAGTACGCTTCTGCGCACGTTGACGCGGGAGCTCACGCCAACATCGGGAGAGGTGCATATTGATGGTGTGAATCTTGCAACGCTGTCGAATGATGATATTCCATTGCTCCGTCGCAAGATTGGTACTATTTTCCAAGACTTCAAGCTTCTTTCCGCGCGCAATGCATTTGAGAATGTTGCCTTTGCGCTTGAGGTGGTTGGCGCTACTTCCGAGCGTATCCAAGAAGATGTGCCCAAAGCGCTCGATATCGTTGGGCTTTCGGGGAAGGCAGGGAATTTCCCACACCAGCTCTCTGGTGGAGAGAAGCAGCGTCTGGCTATTGCTCGCGCATTGATTCATCGTCCCCAGATTATTCTTGCCGATGAGCCCACAGGAAACCTCGACCTTATCAATAGTCACGACGTGATACAATTGCTTGAGAAGATTAATGAGCTGGGTACGACTGTGGTATTGGTCACGCATAATCGCGAGATTGTTGATGCGCTTAGCCGTCGTGTGGTGACCATGGAGAAGGGGAAGATTGTTCGTGACCAAACCGAAAACGGAAAATACATTATCTAAGCAATGCTCAAAGAAAAAATAAAACGCGTTATCTCGCATGGGTGGACGAATTTTCGTCGCAACAGCTACGTGTCATTTGGAACCACGGGCGTCATGGCGCTGGTACTTCTGTTGTTCTTGGGCCTTATCGCAGTGAACTTCATGAGCGATGTTCTCGTAACGGCGCTGGAAAATAAAGTAGACGTGAGCGTGTATTTCAAACAGAACACCACGGACGGCTCTATCGATGAGGTCCAGAAAGATCTCGAAAGTCTCAACACGGTAAAGTCCGTAGTATTTATCAGTCGCGAGGAAGCGCTGGAGATGTTCAAAGAGCGTCATGCACAAGATTCGCTTATTCAGGAGTCACTCGCGGAACTAGAAACCAATCCACTGCAGGCATCTTTGAATGTGAAAGCCGTCAATACGGGGGAGTATGCGTCAATCGTGAGTTTTTTGGAGACACACAAGCTTCGCACTACTATCGACAAGATAAACTACTATGAGAACGAGGCGGTGATTGGGCGGGTGCAGTCCATTTCGCAGTCAGCTCAGCAGTGGGGACTCATCGTTACGCTCGTGCTTGCAGTGATTGCCGTGCTCGTAGCATTTAATACAGTCCGGCTTACCATCTATAACCAAAAGAGCGAGATTGAGATTATGCGATTAGTAGGAGGTTCTAATTGGTATATTCGAGCCCCGTACCTTGTTGAAGGCGCTATCTACGGCGTCTTTGCCGGCATCCTTGCGCTGGTCGTGTTCTATATTACCGCTGTGAGTGTGAGCCCCAAGGTCGCCCTCATTATGCCGGGCGTTTCATTGAGTGGCTATTTTGCGGGCAATGCCGTCCAAATCGTCCTTCTAGTGCTTGCAGTGGGTGTGGGTCTCGGCATCATTTCTAGCTTCATCGCTATTCGCCGGTTTTTGAAGGTTTAAGAAGGGAAATATTGCAGAATACCCGTTTTCGGTGTATAGTTTTTTAGCGTTTATAAGCAATTTGCGGGATCGTCTAATGGTAGGACACATCCCTCTGGAGGATGGTATCTTGGTTCGAGTCCAGGTCCCGCAGCCAAGTCGAGCTAGCACGAGATGCTTCCGAAAACGACCGCGAATGGTCGTTTTCGGTTCCTTGAAATGTAGCCGAAATGCGATATAATATGGCCACTAATCAAGCGATACTATAATGACCTGGGAGGAAATATATCGTTCGTGGGGTGCAGCGCCCGGCACGACCGAGCAGCAGAAAATGGAGAATGCCGAGGCCGCGGTGCGGAAGGCCATCAAGGCGAACGCCCGGCTTGCCGCGATGGACATAACAATCATCCCGCAGGGATCCTATATGGCGCGTACTAACGTGCGACAGGACAGTGACGTCGACATCTGTGTACGTCTGAACTCCACGTTCTTTCCGCTGTACCCCACAGGGAAGACCAAGGAGGACTACGGCAATTCCGACGGGTCGATTGCCTTCCAGGACTTCAAGGACCTCGTCCATAGCGCTCTTGGCGACTACTTCGGGTACGACCTCGTAACGCGGGGCAATAAGGCGTTTGACGTGCACTCGAACACGTACCGGGTTGATGCCGATGTCGTTCCCGCATTCGCTTATCGCCGCTATCACGGCGACGGCACCGAGGATTACATCAAGCCAGTCGGTGTCGCCTTTGATACTGACGATGGCCGGCGGGTCATCAATTGGCCGCATCACGCCCTCGAGAATGGGAAAGAGAAGCACGAAGACACCGGCCAGCGCTACAAGAAGATGGTGCGGATAGTGAAGAAGCTCCGCAATGTCATGCAGGAGGAGGATATTGCCGCGGCGCATGATATCGGTTCATTCTTCCTTGAAAGTGCTGTATGGAACGTGCCCAACACGGGGTTCAACCACGCCGACTACGCCGACGACGTCCGGTTCGTCCTGGCGACTTGCTTTAATGAGACCCGTGACATCGGCAATCACCAGGCACTGGATGAGGTCAACGGAATAAAGCGCCTGTTCGGTGCGCATCAGCCTCATAGCCGCGAGAAGGCGCACGCATTCTTCTCGGCTGCCTGGGACTATCTCGGCTTCAAATAACTATGGAAAAAGTAAACACAACCGTTAAGGCCTACGCCCAAATCCTCACCTTCCTGGTGCTTTGGATCGCGTTGGTCGTCTACGCAGCCGGACCTGAGACCTCTGTCACATTGCGCTTTGCGCTAGCTCGGTTGCCGCAGGCTGTTACGGCATACGTGGCAGTCGGACTGCTGTTCACGAAGTTGCTCTGGCGGTCCTCGCTCATTCAAGGGTGGCTGATTAAAGTGCCGGACTTGCAGGGCACTTGGCGTGGCGAGCTCATCAGCGACTACGTTGACCCGGCCACCGGCACGACCGTCCCGCCTATTCCGGTCGTCTTAGTCATCCGCCAAACTTTCTCGTCCATCAGGAGCACCATGATGACCAGTGAGTCCACGAGCTACAGCACCACGGCGGCCATCGACCGCGCACCAGGAACCGACGAGCTGTACCTCACGTACTGTTATACGAATCGGTCTCGGGAGACGATTCGGGAGCGCAGCCCCATTCATGACGGCGCTGCGGTACTGAAGATCATTCGGGAGCCTGGACGTTCGCTCGAAGGCGGGTATTGGACAAGCCGCAAGACCAAGGGAGACATGGTTCTGCGGTTTGAATCCAAGAAACTTGCGGAGAAATTTACGGAATAACAGGACTGATAGTCCCTGCCCTTAGGCAAATCTTTGATTCTAGACACGAAAGCAAATCGCGCTTCTCGTGTTGTTCGCCGTCGCGGAGAATGAAGCGGGCGTAGTTGCGGATGTCGATGTCATCGACAACGACATCGCTCGATGCACCGAGGAGCACTCTCTGGAACTTCTTAAATCGACGCAACTCGCGGGCGACCTTATCTTTGATGCGAAGTTCATTCAGGTCGATAGTCGCGATAAGTCCCTCGAGCTGTCGGACTAGTTCGACCTCACTGATGTATCCACATTTGCAGTTCCTGTCCTTAGCTTTCGTGCATCCGTAGTAGACATGGCGATTCACACTCCCATCTTTTAGTTTCTTAAACTTTTCCTGTGCGGTCACACCCGACCTGCAGAGGCCGCACACCATCAGTTTGGTGAACGCGAACTCCTTGTCCTCGACTCGGAGCACCTGGCTTTTGACTTGCGCTTGAACGAGCCCGAAGAGCTCCTTGGTGATAATTGGCTCATGTTTGCCCTGGTACCAGTTGCCCGACTCCTTCGGGTATTCAAAGGTCCCGTAGTAGAAATGATTCTGGAGAATCATGTAGACGTTGCTGAGCGTGAGGTTCTTGTTCCCAGTTGCCGTCTTGAAGTTTAGGTCGAACTTCAGCCAGTTGTAGATTTTTCGACCGCTCCATCTTTCGTTGGCTACCTTTTCAAACATCTGCTTGATTACTGGCGCAC
>CAYZIF010000012.1:0-15375 GCA_964478355.1 uncultured Candidatus Saccharibacteria bacterium | reverse complement strand
GGGTCAACGTGTACCCAAAACACGTGTACTACCGGTATACGACGGCCCGGAGCTTGAGAAGCATAGCACGTCAGTCGAGAATTCGCCAGATGCAGAAAACCGTGTTAAAATATACTCGGCCTTGTAGTTCAATGGATAGAACAGGAGACTTCTAAGCTCTTGATCCAGGTTCGATTCCTGGCGAGGCCACACGATTCATATGATTCAGTACTACTATCGAACGAACGAAGCATCGAGCGTACGCGAAACCGAAACGCTCGGCGATGCGTGGGTGTATGTGACTAATCCAACGGACGGGGAGCTCGATGAGCTCGTACGTATGGATGGACTCGAGCGTGACCTTCTTCAAGACGCCATTGACCCCAATGAGGTGCCTCGCGTGCAACAGGAGCGAGATATTACGTATTTCTTTTTACGCGCACCCAGTGGTGCGGGCGACGAGGCGCAGACGGTGCCGCTGTTGATTGCAATTGCGCCTACCTTTCTACTAACAGTTTCCCGTCAGCCGTTCTCATGGCTAGAGCGCTTTTTACATGGCACAGCGCCCTACAGCACTCAATGGCGCAGCCAGCTTATGTGGCGCATCCTTTTGGAGCTCAACGCGCGTTATATGGTTGCTATCAATGATATTGCGCGCCGCGTCCGAAGTAATATCGGACCAAACCAAAGTGTGCGTAATGAAGACATTCTGCGACTCATAGCGTACGAGGGTATTCTCAATGATTTGCTCGCGGGTATTCAACCGATGAACACGATACTTTCTAATGTCATGGCGGGAAAATACATGAAACTCTATGATGAGGACAGAGACTTGATGGAGGATGTTCTCTTAGGGAATACTCAGGTGCTTGAATTGGGGCGTGCCCAACTACGTACTGCGGTGAATATGCGTGAAGCGTATTCGGTAATTGCTACGAATGATTTAAATCGTGTTATTAAACTTCTTACGCTCGTAACCGTTGTACTGACGGTACCGATGGTTGTTTCGGGTCTTTACGGTATGAATGTACGGTTACCGCTTGGAGATCATCCTTTAGCATTCTTCTTTGTTATTGGATTTACGATAACGGTCATTGGAGGATTGCTTCGATATCTTTGGGTTCGGAAATTGCTCTAGAGATATGAAAAACCGGACGTGTATACACGTCCGGTCGGAACGATTCAGTGAGGCTTGGTGTTTCGTCGTGAGGAAGTGCGAGGTGCGCCTGAGAGTCCGGCGAGGACCGCTGCGAGATCGCCGAGACCGCGCCCTTCGATGACCTGAACTCTCGGAAGTTCTTGATCCTCTGCTTCGATGCTGACGATGCCCTCAGTGCGAATCGCGAATGCTCCCTTGATGTTGAGGTGCGAGCGCACAGATTCTTCCACGAGACCCATCAGGATTTGCGCGCGACGCTGCAATGATTCGCGTGCATCGAGGAGGCGCGTGCATTCGTCTACATCATGCTCCCCGCGATTTTGCTTTTCGTGATGTTCTTTCATCTGGGAGTCGCTTTGTGTGCGCGCGAACTCGTTGGCCCGATGAAGCTCTAGTACACCATCAGGAATGGGGCCGAGCACTGTTTCGTTCAAGCGTTTGCTTGGAAAGCCCGCGGTGTAGTCCGCGGGGACTGCGGCGATCATGTCGTCAAGCCACGATATCTTCATACGTGGGCACCTCGCATTATTTTGGGTTATATGGGCGCTGTGCGTGACAGCGAATGGAAACGAGCAGTTTAGTCTAACACACGTATCGTTAATTGTCAATATATGGGAAGGGTGTATCCTGAGGTACGCTTACGAGCATGAAGTCTTTTGATATTACTTGGATAGCTCGCACACCTGATGAACTCCGTGAGGTGGTAGAGCGAGCGCTTGCCACAAAGCGTTCTATGCTCGATGCAGTGATTGCTGTCGCGCCCGCTGAGCGTACGTTTGCAAATACCATTGCACCACTTGAATATGCAAGCGATGCACTTTCGGATCTTCAACAGCAAATCGACTTGCTTTTGGGGGTACATCCCGATGAGGCAATTCGAACTGCTGCAGAACAGGCGGCACATCGCATCGATGAGGCAAACGTTGAGATGGAATATGACCGGCGTTTGTGGCAAGCCGTGCAGGACTGGGTGGAGCATCATGAGCCACTCGATGCTATCAACCAGAAGTTAGTGGATGATATTATTCGCGATATGCGACGCATGGGTTTCGCTCTCTCGGAACAAGATTTCTCAAAACTCAAACGCAACACCACCGAGCTCCAACGCTTGCAAACGCAATTTGAGAAAGCGATTAACGATTGGGATGACAGCATTCTCGTAACGTTGGAGCAACTCAAGGGGTTACCTGAGCGTTATATCAATGGATTGTCGCGCGCAGGTAGTCAGTATCGGGTGTCGCTGGAATATCCTGATTTATTTCCATTCATGCGCCAAGCCGAAGATGATGTTGCTCGTCGTGAGCTTGCCACCAAGAATCTTCTGCGCGGTGGTCGTAAAAATCTAGAACGACTCACCCGAATGATTGAGCTTCGTCAGGAGAATGCTCACTTGCTTGGGTTTGCGACGCATGCAGATTTTGTGGCAGAGCCTCGCATGGTTCGTACCGCTGCAACAGCAATTCATTTTGTCGAGCGTATCATTGGACGATTGATTCCTGCTGCGCGACGAGAACTCGTAGAGCTCATTGATCTTAAGAAAGAAGAGCTACATCTCTCCGAACGAAAACCCCTCGCATTTCATGAGATGGCATACTGGGGGCATAAACTTCTCAAGAAGCGATTTGCACTCGATGAAGAACGCGTCAAAGAATATTTTCCAGTACAGCGAGTCATCGAGGGTATGCTTGCGCTCTATCAGGAAGTGCTCGGCGTGCAGTTTCAGCGATGCGAAGAGGTTTCGCTGTGGCATCCTGATGCGCAACTCTATGAGATGTATGATGGTGCGCAATTACTCGGCCGCTTTGCGCTCGATCTCTATCCCCGAAAAGGAAAGTATGGGCATGCTGCCGCATTTCCCATCATACTTGGCCGTCAGGCGTCTGACGGAGCTCGTGTGTTGGGTTTTGTCGCGTTAGTGTGTAATTTCCCCAAGCCCACATCTGAAGCGCCGTCTCTCTTGGCGCATGATGAAGTGGAGACGATTCTCCACGAATTTGGACATGTGATGCACGCATTAATTTCTGGTGGGCGATGGCAGCGGCAGAACGGATTTGGCGTCGCGCTTGATTTTGTAGAGGCGATGAGTCAGCTGTTTGAAGAGTGGGCATGGGATGCAACAATCCTTGAGCGATTAAGTGGTCACTACCAGACGGGTGAGCCGATGCCCGAATCTCTGAAGCAAGCACTTCTGGCGTCGCGACACCACATGGATGCCAATGGATACCTGCAACAGGCGGTGAAGGCTCTCTATGATTTACGCATCCATTCACAACCACAAGGAACTTCGGTGGACGCACAAGCGCTTGCCGATCAATACCGTGCCATCAAACTTGAATCCGAGGCGATTGAGCTTCCCGAAGAATCAATATTCCCAGCAGGGTGGGGGCATATGAGCGATTATGACGCGGGGTACTATGGGTATCTCTGGAGCAAGGTGTATGCGCTGGATATGTACACGCAGTTTGCACACGACCCAGTGAGCGTGGAAATTGGGAGTCGCTATCGAAAAGAAGTACTTGAACCGGGTGCTCAGCGAATTGAGCTGGAACTTGTTCGCTCATTCCTTCGTCGAGAACCATCAGATGCTCCGTTTCTCGCGGCACTCGGGATTCAAGAATCGTAGACGCAAGTGGTAGATTATGGTACTTCTCGTTGAGGAGGTCTTTAAATGTATATCGGAATCACCGGCTTCACACAGCCGGAGCAAGTCGCATCAGCACTCGCTTCGGTTCCTCAATATGTTCAGCGGTTACTCATGGTGGGCGTGCTTGCCTCGTATAAGACGATGCAAGGAGAGCCTGCGAGTAATCCGCGTCGCTATCCTGCTCGCGAAGATATCGCCGGAATTTTTAGTGAGGATTGGCGTACGCTCAATCTCATTCACTACAACTCTCGCAATCCGAACGAGATTTTCCTGCAGCTTCGAGAGGTGCTCGAGTGGGGTGGTCAGAGTTGTAATGGTTTACAAATCAACATAACCTGGCCCGATAACCACGCTATTGGAGCCCTCCGGCGTCGCTACGCCGATAAGAAGATTGTACTTCAGGTCAATCAACAGGCGATGAATGACTGCGAGGCAAATGCAAAAATGGTTGCCAAGCGAGTCTCTGTGCTCTATGGGGATGATATCGACTACGTACTCCTTGACCCTTCAGGAGGGACGGGGACTGTACTTGAACCGGTGAGCATGATTTCGTATCTCTACGAGCTCGCGGTTCTCCGTGACGAACGAAGGCAAAGCTTTGAGCTCATCGTCAGTGGAGGTTTATGTTCTCAAAACATGATCCGTCTCCTCACGCCTCTGCGTCGAGCGATGCCCGATATCGGAATTGATGTCGAGAGTGGCGTTCGTACCGATGACATTCTCGATGATGCAAAGGTCCGCGCCTATATCCGAGAGGCATACGAACTCTTGTCTCCGTAAGTATTGGTTTCCAGCGCTTGTTTCTGACGAGCGCTGTTTTTGTGGTAGGATGCTTCTATGTATATGGAAGGCGCGAACAATTTTGCAGATTTCGAACTCATTGACTCTGGCGAGGGGTATCGTCTTGAGCGTTGGGGGGAGTTTCTTTTAGCGCGACCCGATCCTCAAACGATCTGGAGTCGAAGCGAGCCCACGTCAGTGTGGGAGAGCGCCCACGCCATATTTCGAAATGATGCATGGGATGTTCGCGGCACATTGCCGGAGCATTGGGACCTCTCCTTTCAAGACATGAAGCTTCGTGTGCGTCCTATGAATTTCAAACATACGGGTGTATTTCCTGAACAGGCAGCGCACTGGGCGTTGATGTCTGATGCGCTCAAGGGTATAGAGAAACCACGCGTCTTGAATCTATTTGCATATACAGGAGCGGCATCGGTATGGCTTACTCGTCGTGGCGCTTTCGTGACTCATGTAGATGCGTCTCGTCCCGCAATTGGATGGGCAAAAGACAATCAAGAGCTCAATGGTTTGGAACCCGATTCGATTCGATGGATGCTCGAAGATGCTGCAAAGTTTGTGCGCAGCGAGGTCAAACGTGGGGTCCAGTACGAGGGCATTGTTATGGACCCACCCGCATTCGGACATTCACCCACAGGTAAGATTTGGAAGTTCAATGAACAGATGCCTGCGCTGGTACGAGATTGCGTCGCATTGTTATCTGAGCGTGCAAAATTTCTTATCATCAACGCCTATGCGACGAATACTTCAGAGCTCGCAATTCGCAATCTTTTGGAAGATTCACTCGGGGGACGTTCGGGGACTGTTGAAGCAGGACAGTTGTGCCTTCGCCAGAAGAATGGTCGCCTTCTCTCAACGGGAATCTTTACTCGCTGGATATAGTTGCACCCACCAATTGAGGGTGTAGTATTGCGACATGAAACGAACCGCCTGTATTCTCTTCGGAATTGCTATCGCATTCTCTATTTGGTTTGTGCTGATGCACCGAACTGCCGCTATCGTTTTCTGAAGCGAGTAACCAGTGGGGGACTAACGGGAATCGAACCCGTGACCGCGCTGCCACAGAGCGCTGTGATAACCGCTTCACCATAGTCCCCATATACACTTGTAAGAACGCGAAAATTATAACAGAATTCGGGCATATTCGCAATGACACCCGAAGTACTAAAATTTACACTGAAAGTATCAGTTTTTGTCGCCGCGCTCCTGCTCGGCTCTTGGCTTGTCGCCGCACCCTCAATAGAACCTTCCATTGAGATGGGAACAATTGAAGGTTTCACGAATTATCCAAGCGAATATATTCCTGTGCAAATTGTGTGCGCTGAGCCTGTCAACGGAGGCGCTGAAATCTGTGCTGAAGCACCTGCGGGTGATACCGAGCTATTGTCTCCTCCATGGTCTTTGAGCGTACCCGCAGGAGAGTACTATATCTCTTCGCATCTTAAAGATCCTGAAGGTATCGGAAGTGATTTAGGCGATTACCGTGCGTATTACACGACATACGTTACCTGCGGACTAAAATACGAATGTAAGGACCACACTAAGATTCCCGTAAAAGTCGAAGGAGGTGCAACCGTAACTGGTATCGCTCCCTATGATTGGTACATTCGTTGATATGGCACTTTCTGATGATGAAAAAAAGTTCGCATGGTTTTGGGTGACCATCTTTACCTCCGCTCTTTGCTTCTGGGCGATTGCACTCCATTGGCTTTGGGAGTACGTTGCTCCGTATATATCCTAACCAAATAATCCGATGATATCTGGATTCGTACAATTTATTCGGAAGCAGGGAGTCGTGGGTCTCGCGATAGGCTTCATTCTTGGCGGTGCCATTTCAAAATTAGTATCAGCGCTTGTCGCCGATATCGTTAATCCACTCTTGGGTCTTTTGTTGGCGAAAGCAGGAGATCTCAAGGATGCAACATGGACTGTGGGTTCCGCCGTGCTCAAATGGGGTGATATGGTTTCCGTCACAATTGATTTTATCGTCATTGCTGCCGTCGTGTATTTTGGAGTTCACATGTTAGGACTCGATAAGCTCGACCACAAGGACGAGTAATGTCTTTGATTCAGCGTCTGAAGCGCGTCATTGAAAGAATGGCGCCTTTTCAGTATGATATGCCCACATGACTCACAGTGAGCTCCGAAAACTCTATCTCGACTTCTTCCGTTCTAAGGGCCACGCCGTGGTGCCTTCAGCTCCTTTGGTGCCCGTTAATGACCCTACAGTGCTCTTTACGACCGCTGGCATGCATCCATTGGTCCCGTATCTTCTTGGAGAGCCGCACCCCGCCGGAACTCGTATTGCCAATGTGCAGAAGTGTATTCGTACGGGCGATATCGACGAGGTGGGAGATGATACGCACCTCACCTTTTTTGAAATGATGGGCAATTGGTCACTGGGCGATTATTTTAAAGACGATGCCATTCGATGGAGTTTCGAATTTCTCACCTCGCCAGAGTGGCTCAAGATTCCCCTAGAGCGTTTGGCATTTTCCTGTTTTGCAGGAGATGAGACGGCGCCAAAAGATGAAGAATCTGAATCACTATGGAAATCTCTGGGTGTACCTGATGCGCGTATTGTCTTTTTGCCTCGAGCAAATAATTGGTGGGGACCTGCGGGGCAGACAGGTCCGTGTGGTCCCGATACGGAAATGTTTTATTGGATTGATAACGACACACCAGCTCCTGCAGTGTTCGATCCCTCCGATACACGCTGGGTAGAGATTTGGAATGATGTATTTATGCAGTACCGAAAAACAGAGTTCGGTACCTATGAAAAACTCGCAAAGCCCAACGTTGATACGGGCATGGGACTCGAACGCACGCTAACTGTGCTTTCAGGTGTTCGCTCTGCATACGAAACCGACCTCTTTCTTCCACTGCTGGCCACGCTTCGAGCGCAGCAAACTATCCAGCATCCTGATGCTGAGCGTTTCTCGCGCATTATTACGGATCATATTCGAGCGGCAGCATTTATTATCGTTGATGGCGTTGAACCATCCAATAAAGATCGCGGATATGTACTCCGTCGGCTTCTGCGCCGTGCGCTCGTGTATGCGCGCCAGCTGGGAATGCACATTGGGTGGCACCGCCCACTCATTGAAGTATTGATTACTGAGATGAGCGACACATATCCCGAACTCAAGGAGCATCACGAAACGATACATCGCGTTATTTCTGCTGAAGAAGAAAAATTTGGCGTGACTCTTGAGAAAGGTTTGCGTGAATTTGAGAAATTAGAATCCATTGATGGTGAAGCCGCGTTCAACCTGTATCAAACTTATGGGTTCCCGTGGGAGTTGACTTATGAATTAGCGAAAGCAAAAGGACTTAATCCTGAACGTTCAGAATTTGAATTGGCATTCACAAAACACAAAGACCTCTCGCGTACTGCATCGGCAGGCACATTCAAGGGGGGTCTCGCGGATCACTCCGATATTGTGGTGCGCTACCATACCGCCACGCACCTCATGCATAAAGCTCTACGCGAAGTGCTCGGCTCTCACGTAATTCAGAAGGGGAGTAATATCAATGCCGAACGAACACGTTTTGATTTTACGCATCCCACAAAAATGACTGCGGAAGAAATTACAAAAGTAAACGAGCTTGTGAATGGTTGGATTCAGCGCGATTTACCCATGACTCGTGAAATGATGCCCAAAGAACGAGCACTCGAGCTGGGCGCACTGGGCGCATTTGGTGAGAAATATGGCGATACCGTATCGGTCTATACCATAGAGGATCCAGCTACCGGTGAGGTGGTGAGCCGTGAGTTTTGTGGTGGCCCTCACGTAACGCATACCGGTTCTATCGGGACGTTTCGAATCACGAAAGAAGAAGCAATCTCGTCGGGTATTCGACGTATCAAGGCAGTCCTCTCGTAGTATGAATATTAAACCTCAATTCATTATCATATGCCGCGAGGCATTCTTGCAGGCTGGAAATAACAATCTCAATTTGATTGGTATTTTCACACAACTCAACGCCGACAAGCTGCCATTCATATTTCCTCGATTTTCAGTGGTAGTAAATTTCGACATTGATGTCGCAGGCGAACATCTAGTGCACACTGATATTATTGACCCATCTGGGAAACAGATTGCGCATGCAGAACTGCCCGTCCGTACTACTGAGGGAAATTGGCAGGTCATTGCAAATTTTGAGCAGATGCAATTTGCCACGTATGGAATGTATTCGTTCGTCCTCTCGCTTGATGGAGTTTCTTTAGGCACGCGTGCACTTGAACTCAAACCAATGCTTTCACCGGTGACTGGTCGGAAGCCATCCATTGCATAATATGACCAAAGGATTTTGGGGAAATCTTCCGCGACCATTTTCAATCTTGGCGCCGATGGCTGACGTCACGGACGTTCCTTTTCGCTCGATTGTTGCGCAGTGTGGGCGACCAGACGTGTTCTATACTGAATTCGTTTCAGCACACGGACTCGCATCGGTTGGGCGACCGCGCCTCATGGTGGATTTGGCGCTCACAGAACATGATCATCCCATTGTTGCGCAGTTTTTCGGAACCGTGCCAGAACATCTTCGAGCTGCGGGTGTACTGGCAAAAGAGCTCGGCTTTGACGGAGTGGACATCAACATGGGGTGTCCTGACCGTTCGATTATGAAACAGGGTGCTGGCGCATCATTGATAAAGAATCCGACCCTTGCCGTGGAGCTCATAGCCGCCATTCGAGAGGGCGCCTGTGAATTACCCGTTGCGGTCAAAACTCGTCTTGGAACGAACTCCGTTGATGAGATGGATGCATGGATTACCACATTGCTTTCAGGAAAACCCGATGTACTGATTGTGCATGGGCGTACCGTGAAAGAGATGAGTAAAGTTCCTGCGCATTGGGATTGTATCGGCCGAGCCGCCGCGATGGCGCATGATGCCGGTGTGCTGTGCGTGGGTAATGGCGATGTTAGCTCGCGAGCTCAAGGAGTCGCTCTCGCGCAACAATACGGAATTGATGGTTACATGGTAGGACGTGGTATTTTTCATAATCCGTGGCTTTTCGGTGAGCATACCGAACAAGAGCACACTCCTCGTGAACGGCTGGAGCTTCTCTTAAAGCATACCGATGCGTGGCTTGCTCAATGGAACGGTGTAAAATCTTTTGATTTGATGAAGAAATTCTACAAAGTGTACGCTTCAGGATGGCCAGGGGCCGCGCATCTACGCGGACAACTCATGGAGGCCAAAACTGCAGAGCAGGTGCGAACTCTTGTTCAGGAGTATATGATACAGTTGTGAAGACAACGGAACAATTTCAACAACTCTACACGCAACTAAATCCTCGTCAGCGCGAGGCCGTTGATGCTATCGAAGGCCCCATTATGGTGATTGCGGGGCCGGGCACGGGAAAAACTAAAATCCTTACGCTTCGCATTGCAAACATCCTCGCGCAAACCGACACACCGCCCGAGGCAATTTTAGCCCTAACGTTTACTGAGTCTGGCGCAGCTGAAATGAAGGGGCGTTTAGCGAAGATTATTGGCACTGATGCCTATCGTGTCGCCGTTACAACATTTCACGCGTATTGCAACTCCGTTATTCAAAACCACCCCGAATCATTAGGAGCACTTGCGGGAGCTGCGGCGATTACTGAATCAGATCAGGCTGTATTTCTGCAGCAACTCATTGATGAGACTGCGGGGATTGAATTGTTGCGACCTGTGAATGCGCCCGATTTATATCTTCGCGCAGTGATGAGCTCGCTTAATACACTCAAGCGAGAGGGCATCGCTCCAGATCGTGTTGCGGACATCGCAGACGTTGAAGAGCGAGCGATTATGAACGCGGAAGATCTCTATCACGAAAAAGGAGTTCACAAAGGAAAAATGAAGGGTATGTATCAAGACGAGCTCAAGCATGTCGCAAAGCTTCGCGAACTCGGAATACTGTATCGCGAATACCAATCGATGCTCCGAACGCACCGCCTCTATGATTTCAACGATATGGTTATGGAGGTTGCCCGCGCGCTCGAATCTGATGAAAATCTTCGACTTCTCCTGCAGGAGCAGCACCACTACATACTTGTCGATGAGCACCAAGACACCAACAACGCACAGAATAGAATCATTGAACTCTTAGCATCGTTCTGGGAGCGCCCCAATCTATTCGTTGTAGGAGATGCGAAACAAGCCATCTATCGTTTCCAGGGAGCATCACTAGAAAATTTTCTCTATTTTAAATCGCTCTATCCCGATGTGAAATTGATTGAGCTGCAAGATAACTATCGCTCAAGTCAGCTTATTTTAAACGCAGCAGAGGGAGTGCTTCCTGCCGAAGCAGGGGCGCTTCAGGCACATGCAGGGTATGACGAAGCCCTGATTCAGGTGCTTGCTATGAGTAATCCCGATGTACAGTATTGGAGCGTCGCACGTCATATCCACGACCGACTCCAGTCGGGAGTCCGTCCTGAAGAGATAGCGATTCTTGGGCGAGATAATGCCGATGTAACCGCGGTAACTGAATTTTTACGAAAACTCCAGATCCCATTCACTCTTTCGACACAACAGGATCTTTTTACTGACCCCTATCTCCATCAGCTCCTCCGTATTCTCGACGCGGTTCGCAATTTTGGTTCCGCAGAATCTCTGCTCATCGCTCTTCATGCTCCATTGCTCCTGATTGAGCCACTCGATTTGTATAAACTCACTGAATTTTGCCGCCAAGGACGAAATCCCTATGACGTGATGCGGTCATTGCCGTTGATGCACGAAGCGGGTATCGATGGCGCGGATGCAATGCGTGATCTGGCTGCACGGCTTGCTTCATGGTCGCGACAGGCAGAGCAACCTCAAGCCGCCGAGGCTTTGGAAGTCATTATTCGTGAATCGGGTATTTTATCGGCAATTCTTTCAGATGCGCAGGCGCCCGATAGGCTTGCCAAGCTCCACACGCTCTACGATATGCTTCGCTCGCGTATTCAACGCGAGCGAACACTTACACTGAAACAATTTGCTGATCATCTCCATTTTTTGCGAGAACGAAAGATTGCGCTCACCGTACATGCTGGCGCGCCACTTCCTGGGCGCGTGCGTGTCATGACGGCTCATAAGAGTAAGGGGTTAGAGTTCGATTACGTGTACATCATCGATGCAGTCGATGGTCACTGGGGCTCACGACGTCGCCGTGAGCTGATACGTCTTCCTCCCGCCATCTTTTTTAAGACCCAGCGGCGCGACCCAGCGATGGCGCAGGCCGATGATGAGGAGCGCACTTTATTTTATGTGGCATTAACACGAGCTCGAAAGCAAGTGGTTATCGCTTACAGTCAGCGAGAAATTTCTGGTTCAGAATTACTACCAACGCAGTATCTAGCCGGCATCAAGAAAGATCTTCTCGCGTATGCCGATACCGCAGAATTGGAGCAGGCATGGCTTCAGGAGAGTGCGCTTCGGTATCAGGCTACACCAGTACAAGAACCGCAGGGAGCCGATAAAGAATTCCTCAATGAGCTTTTTGCGCGCCATGGCCTTTCAGTGACTGCACTCAACAACTATTTAGCGTGCCCATGGAAATATTTCTATACGAATTTACTGCGTATTCCCGAAGCGCCCGCGTTTGCGCTTATGTACGGCAATGCCATCGATCGTGCCCTAGAAGAATATTTTAACCGTTATGTCGCAGGAGCTCGAGGAACTCGAGAACATCTCGTTGAGTTATTCGAAGCATTTCTTCGTCACCAACCGTTACAAGCGAAAGAGCTTGCTACAGCGCTTGTGCGAGGGCGTGGCGCACTCGAAGGTTACTATGATCAATACCACACGACATGGCATAGCAATATCCTGAACCAACTTCGTATTCCTGCGGTAGAGCTTGCCGACGGAGTGCTCATTAATGGGAAAATCGATAAAGTTGAGCTCACCGATGCGACTGGAGGAGTTATCGTCGTCGATTATAAAACCGGCAAACCTAAATCACGCAATCAAATTATAGGAGCGGTGAAGGACGGGGATGGAAACTATTTTCGTCAGCTTACCTTCTACAAGCTCTTACTGGATTACTGGCAACAGGGAAAATACCGCATGAGTCAGGGTGTCATCGATTTTGTTGAACCAGATGCGCGAGGAAAATTTCACCGAGAAATCTTCGCGATACCCGTGTCAGCAGTTGTGGATCTCAAAAATCAGATTATAGATGTCGCGCATGAGATACGGGATTTAGCTTTTTGGAATCGACGATGTGACGATCGAGAGTGTCGCTATTGCCCCCTACGAGATCTCATGAATATAAAGGACGGCCCATCACACTAGGTGAAAGGCCGTCAACTACTCGCTATCGTTTCTTCGTTGTGTCACGAGCGCGGAGTGCTGATTCGAGTCGCTTCACTTTTTCTTCGTCGGTCTCACCGCGGAGGCGTTCGTACAGTTTTCGCCCTCCGAGGTAGAGTCCGAAACCAATGCCCACGGTTGCGGTAATCATTGCCACCGCTATTCCCGTGAAGCCACGAGGTTCAGTACGACTACGTAGTCTCTTGAACATGGTGTTCCTCCTGATGTACTTAGATTTTGTATACCACCAGAGAAAAGAGTGTCAACCTATCTGAGGATATATGAACTATGATATACAGTAGTCCACACGGTAGGGGGTGTAAATTCGCTATCCGACAGCGTATACTGGGTAGGAACCATACGAATACTCGATGAGCGTTAAAATCATCAATGTTCTCAAGGACGATTCATTCAATGATATCCTTGAGATTTTTAGACAATCTTCTGCCCCTGAGGTTATTTTAGTTCTGCCTCGTGTCGGAAAGCTATTTCGGCACGAAGATCATTTTGCAGCTTTTGCGTCTGAGGCACAGCAAGCTGCGAAGATTGTCTCAGTTTTAACATCGAACCCGCAAACCGCACTCCTTGCTCATAAGTTTGGCTTTACCGTTATGGCCTCTGGCGCTAGTAAGACGGCAAAGCCAGCTCGTCCTGCAAAAGCGCTCAAGGCTCCGGCTAAGGTTGCGACGCTTGCAACGGCACCTCCGCCAGGGGATTTCGGTATTCCTGATTTCAATGATGAAGCAGATTTGGGTGATGTGCCGCTGACATCTGATCAAACGCAAGGATCTGAACCGGAAGATACAGAAGAAGCGGATCCGTTACGGAACATGCATATTGAAGATGATGAAGGAAACATCGTTGACGAGAATGCGGACGGAGAAGCAGATGAGCCAAAAGATCAGGATCTTACCGTTGGTGATGACGCCGCTTCGTTGGTAACCGCAGGAGCCTCACATCTTACCGCTACTCTCGCAGGAGCTCCCAAGATTTCTTCACGTCGCGTCCCTAAGGCGAGTGATATTGATGGAGTTCGATTAGGCATGGTGCCTCGAACACTCACTCCAGCCCCTAAGACAGAGCGCCCGGCGGCAGTACCCATCCAAAAGAATGACATTCGTGAGCAAGGAAAGGCGAGTGATGGCGTTGATTACATTGATACGGTCTGGCGTGGCATGAATACAAAAGTTGCTAGCCGACCGCCATTAAGCTCGCCGAGCGCTCCGTCGTTTCTCCGGCGAACTTTCTCAGACACTGCTCGTATAGCAACTAGCGGGGCGATGCCGAAGCGCATTGCTCTTACTATGGTTGGTGCCGCAGCAATCGTGCTCTTGAGCGTGGTCTATCTCATGACGGGTTCTGCACGCGTCGCGCTCGTACCCGTTGGAAAGACCGTAGATACACAGATTACCGTCCAAGCCGCTGATATCTACACATCGATTGATGACGCATTCGCTAAAATTCCAGGACAGCTCATCGAAGTTTCTAAAACTGCACAAGATACGGTGAGCGCCAGCGGGCAGAGAGACGTTGCCTCAAAAGCGCGTGGCAAAATTACAGTGTACAATGAATACTCATCGAGTCCTCAAGCTTTAATTACAAATACTCGTTTTAGTTCTACGGGTGGCAAGGTTTTTCGAACTCTCCAATCAATAACCGTTCCGGGAAGCACCGTGAAAGCGGGTGTAACCGTTCCTGGTAAAATTACCGTGGATGTCGTAGCGGATGCTCCGGGTACTGAATACAATATTCCCGCCGGCAATTTCATTATTATGGCATTCCAGGAGAAGGGGGACACCAATAAGGTAGCCACATTCTATGGTAAATCCGAAGCGGCAATGACAGGAGGCGCCTCGGGTCCTTCCGTTGTAGTTACCCAAGGGGATTATGACAGCGCGAAAGCTGCGGCAACTGAAGCTGTGCGCGAACAAATCGCTGCTGCACTTGCAGCGCAAGGCGCAGATCTTCAGGTAATCGATGCCGATAATATTGTTATGGGAGATGTTGTAAGTACCGCAAATCCGGATGATGCTGCGTCGAGTGTCACCGTCACTGCTACGGGTACTATTCGAACCGTTGCGTTCCGCAAGCAAGATCTCAGTGATCTCATCGCGAGTACGATTCTCAAGAAAGAACGTCTCGTAGTGCTTCCCGATCAGCTCGAACTCTCATTTTCTGATATATCATTCAAATCCGACTTAGGGACACTCGTATTTACGGTTAGTGTCAAAGGCAAGGGGTATGCACCTGTCGATACTGAGACAATCGTACGGGATATTGCGGGTAAAAACGCGACCAGTATTCGAGACTATTTCCGCGATCGCGAAGGAGTCGAATCAGCAACAGTGACACTTTCTCCGTTCTGGGTGCGTTCGGTACCCACAAAAACCAGCAAAATCACTATTGAAGTGATGTACTCGGGAGCCGCTCAAGAGAGTCGTTGACAGCCAGCGGCCCGTCTGCTAGTATATATGGGCTTTGTGAGCTGTCCCTAAGGCCAGCGGCAGAG
>CAYZIF010000011.1:0-15429 GCA_964478355.1 uncultured Candidatus Saccharibacteria bacterium | reverse complement strand
CCCCAGGTATACGGCTACAAAAAGACTCAGCCCCAAAACAACGCCCGTGTACGCAAAAAGCTGCTGTCGTGTTGGCCAGCTTACCTTACCGAGCTCGACGCGTACTTCGCGAAGAAATGTAATAACAGAATTCATGTGAAACTTACTTAAGGTAACTCAGATTTGACTAAGCCTTACGGCGTCAAATCTGCCTAGAATGACTTTTTCTTTCAAAAAGTCATTCTAAAAAGCGCCCGCAGGCGTTCTGCACAGACTACCAGAAGGATAGCTAAATGTCAATAAACCCGCGCAAACGCTAGATATCGATGTTTTCGACCGATCGAGCATGTGTCTGGATGAACTTCTTTCTGGGGGCAACCTCGGAGCCCATGAGCACATCAAACACTCGGTCGGTTTCTTGAGCATCCTCATTCGTTACCTTAAGTAAGATACGGTTGGCAGGGTTCATAGTGGTATCCCAGAGCTGTTCAGCGTTCATTTCTCCCAAACCCTTGTATCGCTGAATGGTAAGCCCCGCTACCTTCACCACTCCATCTCCAGACTCCTCTTCTTCGGATTCGGATGGTTGCTGCATGGTGGCTTCGGAATCTCCAACGGCTTCGGCCTCAAAATCGCCAAAATTCTTTTTTGCTTCAGCAGCTTTCGTTGCTTTCTTTTCGGCTACCCCAACGCCTGCAAGCTTTGCGTACTGCGCCACAACAGTGTTCTTCTCTTCGTCACTATAGACATACTGCACCGCAGAACCTTTAGCAATACGATACAAAGGAGGTTGAGCAATATACACGTGTCCCGCTTCGATGAGTTTCGGGAAGTGTCGATAGAACAGTGTGAGAAGCAATGTTCGAATGTGGGCGCCATCAACATCGGCATCGGTCATGATAACAATTTTGTGGTAGCGTAGTTTTTCGATATCAAACTCATCTGCAATGGCAGTACCTAGTGCAATGATAAGTGAGCGTACCGACTCAGAGCCGAGCATCTTGTCGATACGAGCGCGTTCAACATTCAAAATTTTCCCACGAAGCGGAAGAATCGCCTGAAAGTTTCGGTCACGTCCCTGCTTTGCAGTACCACCGGCCGAATCTCCCTCAACGATGAAGAGCTCAGTCTCTTCTGCTGAACGACTCGAGCAATCAGCAAGCTTACCGGGAAGCGAGAAGCCATCCATGGCACCCTTACGCAACACCGTATCGCGAGCCGCCTTTGCCGCAACACGAGCCTTTGCCGCCAAGATTACCGTATCCATGATGGCGCGAGCGTCGGTAGGATTGCGATCCAACCAGTCAGCAAGTTCCGTATTCATAACAGTTTCAACAGCAGCACGTGCCTCGGGGGTTCCTAACTTTGCCTTTGTTTGCCCCTCAAATTGAGGCTCACGAAGCTTGACCGCTAAAATCGCAACAAGCCCCTCTCGCACGTCATCGCCAGTTAAGTTGTCATCCTTTTCTTTGAGATACCCATTCTTACGGGCATAGTCATTCAAAGAACGGGTAATAGACGTCTTAAAGCCGGTGATATGGGTCCCCCCTTCTACGGTATGGATATTGTTGGCGAAACTAATTTCTTTTGGTGAAAGATCATCAACATATTGGAAGGCGACCTCAACATCAATTCCCTGTTGATCCTTGTGTGCGTAGAAAATTGCTTTGTGCTTTGGTTCGATGCCATGATTCAAAAAGCTCACATACGACACGAGGCCGCCTTCGAAGTGGAACGTATACCCAGGGTACTGCGACTCCTTTGCTCCAGGTGGCTTTACGCCGACGCGAGCATCAATAACATCAATGGTAATTCCTGCGGTGAGGTACGCCTGCTGACGAAGATGCGCAAGAATAGTCTCCCACTTGTATCCACGCTCTTTGAAAATTTCAGGATCAGGCTTGAAGGTGATGATAGTTCCATGCTTCTTTGAGTCGCCAACTTTCTTCACGGGTTTCTTAGCTTTGCCCTGCGCATACTCTTGCACGTAGACGCCACCATCACGATGCACCTCGGCTTTTACGTAGGATGAGAGCGCATTAACAACCGAAGCGCCGACACCGTGAAGTCCTCCTGAAACTTTGTAGGCATCGCCTCCGAATTTACCACCAGCATGGAGCGTTGTCATGATTGTCTCCAACGCAGAAACGCCCGACTGCTTGTGCTTCTCGACAGGAATACCACGTCCATTGTCTTCTACGGAGACCATCTCATCGGGCAACAATGTCACCGTGATGTGATTGGCATGACCACCCATCGCCTCGTCGAGCGAGTTATCAAAAATCTCCCAGATTAAATGGTGAAGACCATCAATACCCGTACCGCCTATGTACATACCCGGACGCTTACGAACGGGTTCTAAACCCTCCAGAACGAAGATGTCAGCGGCGGTATAGGATGAGTTTTTTGGTTCCTTTGTAGGAGGCATAACGTCCAACTATTCTATCAGTTCGCACAAATAAATCAACTCGTAAAAATCGTAAAAAAGCCCAGTGAATTGGGCGTTTTTTAACATCTTCCACATCGTGCGCTATCTCATTTGTGCGCCGAGTTTTTCTTGTAACGCGCGACGAATTTCTACCTCAACCGCATCAACATCTTTGTCGGTAAGCGTACGTTCATCGGAACGAAGTATCACGTGGAATGCGACACTTTTCCCATATTTTGGTTTATCCCCTTCTTCTTCGATTTTCTCTTTCCCTGTAGGCACGAAGATATCGAATACATCTACATCACGGATGAAACCACTCGTGTCAGCATCTTGTACTGTTTGAATAATTGTATCGATTTTTGTATCAGCAGAAACCATGACCGCAATATCTCGAATTACTTCGGGATACTTCGGGAGAGGCTCGAACTCTCGCTCATGTTGAGCTGCCGTAACCAGTGCACGCAAATCAAGCTCGGCAATTGCTGCAGATCCCTTGAGCTTGAGCGCCTCGGCAATACGTCCGTGCACCGAACCAATAAATCCTATAACCTCCCCATTACTATCTCGCACGCATGCGCGCCGACCAGGGAGTGTAGCGTGCACCGCTCCTGCATCCCACGAAAAAGGCTCTGCATCATCGAAGTACGCATCAGTAATTCCAAGTCGCTCGAGCACCATACTCACGACCCCTTTGAGTTCGAAGAATTGCTCGCCAGACGAGTCATGGCGAGCAATCACAAGACCAAGACGGCTTGGCTCCTTCCCCTGACCAAGATTGCTAAATATGTGTCCGGTCTCAAAAAGCTGTACCGCGTCCGTGAAACGAAGATTGTCGCGCGCATGTACTAACAGCCGAGGGACGAGTGAAGTTCGAAGCCAACGATACTCCGAGGATTGCGGCTGAGCGAGTTCGTGGAGATGCTCCAGCTTAAATATCGAAGTAAGTTCATCTGATAAGAATACGTAATTATAAACCTCGCTATATCCAGCGCCCGCAAGTAGTCGTCCAATCGCGCTTCGCTCTCGCATAAACGCATACTCATCCCACGCAACCGCTTCATCCTCACGAACCCAAGAATGTTCTCCATAAATAGGGAGCGTGGGAGCAATCGAAGGAATCGCATCAAATCCAAACACACGCCCAATTTCTTCGATAAGATCCTCTTGCGCCACTACATCGGGGCGCCGCGTCGGAATAGTAACTTGAAACTTCTGATCATGGCTCTGAACCTCAAACCCCAGTGACTCGAGAATGCCTCGCGATTGCGAATCTTGGAGTATAAGACCGAGTAGCGCATGAACATAGGATGGATCTAATAGAAGAGTGCGGGGCTCGACAGGACGAGGGTACACATCAACAATACCCCCATCGGCCTCACCCCCGGCCACCTGTCGAAGGAGCTGTGCGGCGCGCATCAATGCAGGAGCTGTGAGATTGGGGTCAACGCCGTAACCGAATCGAATAGAAGCATCGGTGCGCAAGCCAAGCTTTCGACTTGTTGCTCGAACAGATTCAGGACTAAAATTCGCCGCTTCCAAAAAAATCTCAGTTGTAGCATTGCTAATAGCGGTTCCTACGCCTCCCTTGATACCCGCAATCGCAAGAGGAGTTTCTCCATCCGTAATAACAAGCATCGTCTCATCGAGAACATATTTTGTGCGAGCTTCATCGAGCGCTGTAAGCGACTCTCCCGCACGTGCATGACGCACTTGGATGCGACTGACGAGTGAAAGATCGAATGCGTGCATCGGCTGTCCAAGCTCCAGCATCACATAGTTCGTCACATCAACAACATTATTGATGCTCTGCTGACCACATGCTGCAAGCCGTTCAATGAGCCACTTCGGTGAGGGCCCAACCTTAATCCCCCGAACCGCCAATCCACTGTAGCGTGGACACGCTGTAGTATCATCAATACTCACCTCTTTACTAGCGTGGTCGCTCACTCGCCACTCATAGGTTGGCGCTAAAAATCGAGAACCCGTAAGTGCCGCAAGCTCACGAGCAACGCCCAAGTGCGAAAGTGCATCAGGGCGATTCGGTAAAATATCGATATCGAGCACTCCGGGCGTTTCTGCAACAACAGCTTCAAATGCTTTTGCAGATAGCAATGCCGCCGCATCTTCGATGCTCAATGAAGTTCCTGATAATTCTTTAATCCAATCAAATGAAAACTTCATACGCTAGAATTGTTTGAGGAAGCGAAGATCGCCACCATTAAAAAGCCGAATATCGTCAATCTTATATTTCAGCATCGCCATACGCTCAAGCGCCATACCAAATGCGAATCCCTGCATCTCTCCTCGAACATACCCCACATTCTCAAATACATTTTGATGCACCATGCCAGCACCCGCTACTTCGAGCCACCGCCCTGCGAGCTTTCCTGAACTGCCTTGAATATAGACTTCCACGCCAGGTTCAACGAATGGGAAAAAACTCGCGTTGAATCGGACTTTAATGTTCTCATCACGAAAGAATCGCTGATAAAAATGCTCCATGACTCCTTTCAAATTTGCGAGTGATGGTGCGTACTCGCCTTTACGAGACACCATCAAACCCTCTATTTGGTGAAATTGAAACTCATGAGTTGCGTCGGTGGCTTCGTTTCGGTACACACGACCAGGAACAATAATGCGAAATGGTGGTTGATGAGCCTGCATAAACCGAACCTGCATCGGACTGGTATGCGTGCGCATGAGATGCTGCATCCCCTGTAGCCAAAAGGTATCCTGCATACCGCGAGCAGGATGATCTGCGGGAGTATTGAGTGCATCAAAATTCGCCCATTCAGTTTCTACTTCGGGACCCTCAAGAATACGAAACCCCATTGAAGCAAAAATGGCATTAATGTCGTCCTGTGTTTGCGTCAGAGGATGAATATGTCCTCGGTGCACCCGAAGCGCAGGAGCTGAAACATCTAATTTCTCAAGAGCCGAGTATGCAGCGTCATCGAGTTTCTCCTTGAGCACACCGAATGCGTGCTCCAGTTGCTCGCGAACTGAATTTGCTATTTGTCCAAGCTCTCGGCGTTGCTCCTCGGTACGGTCCTTCAAGGTACGAAGAAATTGAGATAATTCCGAGCTGCGCCCCAAATGACGCACTCGAGCAATCTCAAGCTCTGCTGCCGTGCGCAAATTCTCTAAATCTTTCAGAGCCCCTTCTTTAATTTGTTGCAGTTGATCAATCATGATTGTGTGGACGCCGTAAACGCCACCATACTATACCTGTGAGCGTAAGTGTAGCCAAAACCGTACCAAGCAGCAATCGCTGCGTCATAAATCCTTGGCGCAGTGCGGAAAGGACACCAACCAGAGAAAGTGCAGGAATTAACCCCGCCCAAACCGCTTGAGACATCGACTGGCGAAAAAGAAGTAGTAACGTGGCTCCGCTCCCCCACGCAGCAAGGAAGAGGGCGCCCCAAACTAAACGCAGAAGAGCTCGTCCAGCTTCTTCTGGAGTCGATGAAACCATAACAATGGCTATCGCCGCAACCGCGCAGCAGGTGCCAAAAGCAGTCACAACAACAGGACGGATACGCATAGTGCTAGTATACCAGAAATATGAGCTCTTTCCTTTCCTCTCGAAATGAGCTATAGTATGACCTGCATTGCGGGCGTAGCTCAGCTGGTTAGAGCGCTTCCCTGTCACGGAAGAGGTCACCGGTTCGAATCCGGCCGCCCGCGCAAAAATGAAAACGCCCGATGGGGCGTTTTCTAGTTCTCGAGTTCGGAGTGCCACCAAATGCTTTCTATCGCGCGACTCCCCCCATACGTACTGTGGTGCTCTTGAGGCGTACCCGTTGTATTCGAACCATTCGAGATAGCCTTATCCTCACCAATATAAAAACCAACGTGGCGATGGGCTACGCCATCCCCTCCGGTAAGTGGCTCCCAAATAATGACCGCGCCTTCGCGAAGTTCAGGAATCTGAACCCAACCAGACACCTTCATATCACGCTCAAGACCAGTAACACCTGCGTGCATGTCCCCAATAAGCTTGTTGAGATACAGAACTCCAGACGCAAAGAAACTACATGAAAGAGTGCCGTCCTTATTAATATCGCGCATCTCACCATCGACAGATGCCCAAAGATTTCGGAACATATTGTTCTCACCGCGTGCAGCATTATGCACCATTGCGAGATAGCTTTTTTTCTTGAGGATGTGTACCGAGGCCATGTGATGATAGTACTCCCGATTACCATTTAGAGCAAAACGACCTCCTAGGTAAGGAGGTCGTATATCGCGCAACTATCGTAGACATACCACGCGAACTTCCGTAGAGGTGGCTGCATGACTCGTCACGTTGGCATCTTCGTATTCAACACCGTCCTTGAGCTTGGCACCTGCTATTCGCGAGTAATTAACGAACAAGGTGATTTTCTCTTGGGAAGTGAAGTCAAAGTTTGCGCCCGTCAGTGTGGCAGACATCAGGCCGGGAGTTCCGCGTGGCGTGTGACCGAGGCCTAAGACATGCCCAATCTCATGGAGCATCACGACCTCAAACCATCCTGCAAATTCCACATACTTTGGAGTTGGAAGTATGATCTCTGCTTCTTGGATAATGCCCTCGGAGGAGAAACGTACTCGCGTAAAGGCGACTACCAAAGACCCTTCGCTGAACGCTGGATCGGAAGGATTGAATCTCACGTTGACGAGGATATCGGCGGAATAATCATTGAGAACAAATTTGATCGCATTCTGCGCGTTATTTGCCGTCTGAAGTATGCGCTCAAACCGAGCAATGATATCAGGTCGTCGGATATCCAACGGGAGCATGATGCTCACCCTGCGCACATACGTAGCAAAACGAAAGGTTCTCTCATTATGGTAGACAAGCGAGGCAGTGTATGCCAGCGACATCTCTAGATCATGAGGACGCAGAACAATTCGACCACGCTGACTCGAAATCAAAGGGAGAAAATCCGGAGCTTCAAATCGCACTCCGCCAGAAACAGCTGACATGACAACGCCGAGCACTTGTAAACCCGTACGGCCGGAGAGCACCTCGAAACCTCTTGGTGATTCATTAGGTCCAACGGCTGAATGAATTCCCCGCCCACACGAGACCAGAGACATGCACGCCAGAACAAGGCAAATCACGTGCTTCACGCGACACCTCCTTGAAAAGAACGAAAAACCTACTATGAACCGACATTCAAAAAAAGTCAATAATCGGCTCCCTAGAGCTCGAGCTTTTGGCGAAGATGCTCTTTCAGCGATGCGATTGCAACGCGAGTCTGCTCTTTTGTGTCGCGATCTCGAACTGTCACCGTAGCATCTTCGAGTGTTTGAAAATCAACGGTAATGCACGCCGGAGTTCCAATTTCATCTTGAGCAAGGTATCGTTTTCCGATATTACCTCGGTCATCCCATGCAACTGTCATGTCTTTTTTGAGAGCCCCAAACACTTCTCGTGCCTTGGCTACGAGCTCGGGTTTATTTTTGAGAAGTGGGAATACCGCAGCTTTAAATGGAGCTAGTTCCGGCTTGAGACGAAGAACGACCCGCTCAGGATCAGTATCATCATACGCTTGAGCTAGCACTGCAAGGAATGTTCGATCGATGCCAAATGTTGGCTCGATAACGTGAGGAATAAAATGTGTCTTCGTCGCCTCATCAAAGTATTCCAACTTCTTACCTGAAGCGTTCTGATGTCGAGAAAGGTCATAATCGGTGCGATACGCAATCGCCCATAGCTCATCTTGTCCAAAAGGAAACTGATATTCAATATCAATAGTTCGCTTGGAATAGAACGCTCGCTCACCATCTGGTATTTCGTGATTTACAAACTGAGAACGCGGGAGTCCAATGATATCAGCAAAGCCGTAGATGTATTCTAGCCAACCCTCAAACAACGTGCCCCAGTCAGCTTCGGGTGAAATAAAATACTCTACCTCACCCTGCTCAAATTCAAGTGTACGGAAAATAAAGTTACCCGTGGTAATCTCATTACGGAATGCTTTTCCAATTTGCCCGATACCAAACGGGAGCTTCTTATTCGTCGAATCCATCACATTCTTGAAGTTCGCAAAAATTGCCTGCGCAGTCTCTGGGCGAAGATACACAGTGAGCCCCTCTTCTTTTACCGGTCCAATAGTTGTTTCAAACATACCACTAAACATTTTTGCCTCGGTAAACTCTCCTCCGCAATCCGGACACTTCGTGGCATCGGCGAGCTTATCGGGCCGAAACCGATGGTGACACTTCTTGCATTCAACGAGTGGATCTTTGAAATTCTGAACGTGCCCGCTCGCTTCCCAAATTTTGGGACTCAAGATAATACCCCCATCCAAACCGGTCATATCTTCTCGATCTTGCACAAAGTACTTCCACCATAATCGTTTCAAATTGTTCTTCAACTCAACGCCCATTGGGCCATAATCGAATGTACTTGCCAGTCCCCCATAGATTTCGGAGCCTGGAAACACAAAGCCGCGGCGCTTTGCCAGCGACACAATCTTTTCCATCAAATCTAATTCTTGAGCCATCGTGGGCATATCGTAGCTTATTTTTACCCTCAATTCCAGTCAGAAGTGACTATTTGACTGTATCATCAATTACGTGGTATAGTATACTCCACTCATTACCAATATAAGGAGGTCTGAATGCTCAAGCTAGGAACTACCTACCTCAATGCATTCCGTAATACTCGCAAGGGCACGCAAGAGTTCCTCGCGATTATCGTGCCCGTCTTTCGGCCCATGCAGCGATCATTTCTGATCGTGTTTCTCTTCCTCGTTGTCGGCGTCTTCTCTGATTCGCTCTACCCACTTCTCTACGGGAAACTCACTGATGCACTTATCGCTCATGAGGGAACCTTAGCAATCATCATGCTGGTGGCGCTTTTTGCCCAGAGCATGATTCGGAGTGTCATCGACTTCTTGCGGCAACGCTACGAAGTCGAACACATTGATTGGGAAGTGGGCTTGCGAATCATGAACGAATCCCTCGAACGAATCTGCGGATTCTCCATGGCGCAATGCGCCAGCGCTCACACAGGAAAAACGCGCGAAATCATTCGAAATGGTCGCAACGCCATGCGGCAACTGCTCTACGTGGCAATCTACCACATGGGACCAACGCTCTTGCGTCTTCTCATGGCTCTGGTAGCGCTATTGTGGTTCTGCCTCCCCATCGGTGCCATTGCACTCCTGGGAACGCTCATCTATCTCGGATTTGCGATGTGGCTGTTCATGCGATATCGCGCTCCACTCAAGGTGCTCGAGAATCGTAGCAACGAAAACAGCAAATTATTTGCAGACATACTTGCAAACATGGAAGTTGTCCTAGCCTACGCTCAACAGCGCCACACGGCAGAAGACTTCAACGCTGACGGCCAAGAGCTCGCACGACAAGGTAAGACGTTCTGGCGAGAAGCCCTGCGCTGGTTCTACGTTCGCAATAGCATTGCGCTCGTGTTCCGAAATCTCATCATGGCCTTTACCGCCTACCTGCTCTTCGGAAACGTGTTTACCTTCGGCCTGTTCGTTGCACTGACACAGTGGGCCATGCAAGCCGTTGCCGCAACGCAAGAGCTCGGACAGATGCAGCATGAAATTTCACGGAACTGGGCTCACGTCGAGTTATATCTACAGCTTCTCAACCAGAAACCAGATATCACTATGATTTCTGATCCCGTTCCCGTGGAACGACTCCGCGGTGATATCCGTTTTCAGAACGTCACGTTCACCTATGAGCCACGAGCAAAAGATGATCCGCTCGAACCCGCTGAACCTGTTGTCGCGCTCGACCAAGTTTCGTTCAACATCTTCCCGGGACAAAAAGTAGCGCTTGTCGGTGAATCAGGAGCTGGTAAATCTACGATTGCATACGCGCTCATGCGAGCTCGAGATCCTCAATCTGGATGCATCACCATCGATGGAACCGACTTGCGTAATATTGAGCTGAACATGCTGCGACGAAGAATCGGCTATGTCCCTCAACATCCGAGACTCTTTGACAGCACGCTCCGCTACAATCTCGCGTATGGTCTCCACGATCAATCTCAAGCTACCGACGAGAAACTCCACCATGTTCTTCGTCTCGTAAAACTTGAAAAAATCGCTGAGCACGGTGGACTTGATAGCCGCCTCGGAGAAGGTGGGCACACGCTCTCAGGTGGAGAGCGACAACGCCTCTGTATCGCGCGTGCACTCATCAAAGACCCCGACGTGCTCATCTTTGATGAGGCGACGAGCTCTCTTGATCCAGTCAACGAAAAGCGAGTTCAAGAAGCAATCGACGCTGTCGAAGGGCGAACAAAAATCATCATCGCGCACCGATACAGCACCATCCGTCATGTTGATCGAATCCTCGTGTTCGACAACGGCACACTACGTGACGACGGAACGCACAACGAACTCGTGCGTCGTAGCGAGTGCTACCGCTCCCTCTTGGAGCAGCAAGGATTACTGTAACGTTCAGGGGAGCCTCATGGCTCCCCTTTTTCTTTGCCTATTGAACTCGCCCTTCTCCCGAGTGATTCTCAACGGAATCTGTTGTAACATCTCGCGCAGAAGATTGTACCGCCTGATTCGTGAATCCATCGGTACCATTGAGAACCGCAGATGTCACGAGCTTTGGACTCGAGCCTTGCTGATTACTCGATGGAGTGATTGCTATTTGAAATATCGCCTCATAGCGCGGGATGCCACTCCCTGTTCCAAAGGGCACCGTACCAACACTCCATGTAACGGTCTTAGTTGTTGCATTAAACAGGGGCGCTGAGCCGTTTGCAGTGCTTGCGTTACCTTTAAAGGTAACCCCCGGAGGTAAGCTTGCCGTAACAACACCATTGCGAACATCATTACCCGGATTGGTAATCTGCCAGCGCACCGTAAATACTGTCTCTGCTCCAACTTGTGGAGGATAGGGACCGCTTCCGAATGGAGCATCGTAGAGTATCGCCTGCGACAGTGTTGGCTGAGAGCCTATTTTTGTAATGACACTATCGAGCGCAAATATTTCGTCACTATCAATTCCTGAGGGGATATTCATCGTGCTAAACCGAGACGTTGCCTTCACGTAAAAGCTCTGGGAACCTCCGATGGTGCTCCCTGAAAGACCTGGTTTTAATGGAATCGAGAATTCAATTCTTCCGCTTTTACCTGGTGGTAGCGCTGAAAAATCTGGAACCCCCGCCGAAGTGAATTCAATCGTGCGAGTAGCATCATTGAGCGAGCCCTGCGGAGCCTGCAATCGAGATATATCGTACATGTCCCCTTCCAACTTCACCGTCAATGATGTGCCCAGTAGCGTAAAGCGAGAATTGTTTGCATACGTGACAATATAGCGAAGCGTATCCCCTGGGAAAGAAACGTATTCGCGACCCGTCGATGGAGCAATCGTCACCGAAAGGAGCGGACTTGAAATTACCGTGAAAGCTTCTGTTCTCACGTAGTCTACATACTGACCGTTCAAGTTGCGCTGAAGCACTGCTGTCACTGTTTTTGTAGTCCGCTCATCCCCAGATAAAATACCCGTCACTGTAATGCGTTTGCCCTGATTGATATCCAATGTCGGGACTGACCACATAGTATTACCTGTCGAAGCATCTGGACGCATTGTTTGAACGGTAAATCCATCGGGATACGTCATTACCAGCTTCAAATCAGAGAGGTCAACCTCTGAATCATTACGAAAATCGACGAGATACTGAACCGGTTGACCCGTAACGGTAGTTGGAGGAGCTACTAATGTTAGCGTTACGGGAAGCGCTGTGATAGTTGTCGAAGCAGTCACTTCTTTCTGAAAAGCGGACCTCAAGCTTCCTGCATTGAAAATAAGATTTAATCGAGCCGTCTGAATCGTTCCCTTATCTCCAACCAAAAATACCTTCACCTCTTTTGTTTGCGTCTCTCCGGGATTGAGTCGCTCAACGGTAAATCCCTCACTCTCCGGTGTCGTAGGATTGCCGTCGTCTAATACGATAGAACCTGTCGGATAAAAAAGTCTGAAGCTCATCTTCGTAAGCACCAGCTTTGTATTATTTTTGTAGGTAATTTTGTAGGTAATCTCATCACCTGATGTAACCGCTGAGGGCGCCTCTAAAGTAAGGACGATGTCCTTGTCAGAGAATGAGCTCCCACCCCACCACAAAGCTCCGATGGTCACTACGAAAAGACCTGCGGCAATCAAGATAAACGTCTTTAATGTTTTGTTTGATTTTCGTGCCATAGGAGGCGGGCTTGCGGGCGCTGGAGGTGACACTGGTTGCGCTGGCGAGAACAACGGGGGCGCGGGAGTCGTGGTTTGAGACTCCGGAGGAGTAATGAGCGGTGATATCTCAAAATCAGCAGGCATAATGCGTATTCTAGCACGATGGCGACATCGCGGCCACATCGTAGAGAAAATCGATAGAAGAGAGTCGCCTCTGAGCAATTACTTCAAACTGCTCATCGAGTGTCGTTCGAGTCCAGCGAGCAGATGCCAAGTGATGCTGGTGCTGTCCGTATCCAAGGGCTCGCAAGAGCTTCTCCTGCCCCTCCCGATACACGGTAAGGACCTCAGAAGGAGCGACGCTATTGAGCTTGTCGAGAATACTTACGAGACAGTCCCATAATTCTTGGTCGGGCTGCGCATCAAACACTACGGTATCGACGGCCTGCAAAAAAACCTGAGCAGCTGCCCATGTTCGAGAGTCTCGTTTTGCGCCACTCAATGAGGTAATCGCTTGCGTCCCTGTCATAATCGGACTTATACGCCCTTCGACAAGCTCGCACTGCACCCGACTCCCCTCATCAAGAGATAGGGCTTGCCGACTCTGCGGACGAAGCGAACCCTTTGCTAGTGCACTTACCTTTCCAAGTTCACGACTATAGAGAACAACGAATTGATCGTATTCTCGGATAGGCTGTTTCCGGATAACAATGGCTTCAATGTGCACGATAAGTTTCTATTTAAAGAAGACTGTAATCTCACGCGCATCATCATACTGAGGAAGGCCAGAGGGATTATCTTTCTTGAGAATCAGAAATCCCCTACTGCTCACTCGGGTATCAGCATCGAAAACCACTGTCGCCTCAAAAGGAACCCAGTCAGTTGTCATCCAGTCGCTTTTCGCTGTTGCGTATGTCTCAGCGATAATAAGACCATCCCAGTTGGTCAACGTAATCGGAAATGTAGCCTCGAAATACCATGTACCGCGAGCACGCCCTGTCACCTTCATCGGCGACGTAACAACTCCATTGGGTAATGGAGAGTCGATAATAATCATATCGTCAGCGAGCGGAGTCGAGGATGGTGTTGGTGTCGAAGTAGTTATCCGCTCTCGATACAATAATCCTACAGCAGCAATCACCAATACACATACGAGTACACCGAGTATGGTACGCGAGGATTTCATAGAGAATACAGTTTTATATTATTACTCAATCTCACCACCAGCCTGCTGCCAATCAGCAAGCCCTCCAATGTCGACTACCTCAGAAAACCCGTGAGCTAAGAGAATATCTCGCGCCTCTTCTGCACGAGAACCGCTGGCGCAGTAGACATAGACCTTCATATCCAAAGGAATGTCGGGAATATCATCAGCTCGTAATCGAGCAAGGGGCCAATGCGTAGCACCTTCTGCGCGAACATCATTCCATTCATCTTCACCTCGAACATCCAAAAGTGCCGCTACCCCTGCTGCGACGTCGTGAACTGCCTGTATAACTTCCTGTGAGTCACTCATGATGGTTCTCTATATATTTATCTCTGCGCGCGATGGGATACCGAACCAGGGCGCCACGGAGTCCCTAAGAGCGGCAGGAGCCAACGATCTATACCATAGTATCCGGCAACCTTCCAGGCCATCGCAAGAATAAGGGCGAGCACGCCTAATACAGGGTTAACGCTCACAGTGCCCGCCATAAGGAAGTTGAGATTCATGAAGGCTCCGAAAAACGCTGCAATACCCGTGAACATTCCGATGATAAGACCCAACCCTACGAAGACCTCCCCCCATGCAATGATGGGTCCCCAGATTGAAGTGTTCGGCAATACGACACGCTCCAAAAACCATGCGTACCACGATTGCACGTCAGGATGAGGACCTCCTACTTTCGCAAGAGCGCCTTGAATAAATCCGGATAATGCCGCTCCTGCCTTATCCCCAACCCAAGCCGAATTCTGAATCTTCCCCCATCCAGCCTCAAGCCACGCCCATCCAACGTAGAGACGCACGAGCAACCATACGAAGGCCATCTTAGTATTACCAAATACAAATGCTGCAACGGGTGGATCTGAGAAAGTTGAGTAGGAGTTTTGTGTCATGCGCTCAGTATACCCCCTCTGGTGTTAGAAGTCCGATGCTCCTGTGGACGGTTTGAGCAGTTGAGCGAAGCGCTCTTTTACCTTATCGAGTTTTGGATTGATAACAATTTGGCAATACGACTGCTCTTTGTGATTGGCGTAATAATTCTGATGATAATCTTCGGCTGGCCAGAACTGCGTCAGTGGCTCTACACGCGTCACAACGGGAGCTCCCTGTTCCTGCGAGGCATTGAGCTCGCCAATATACTCCTGAGCTGCTCGTTGCTGCTCAGGATTTGCGTAGAAAATAACCGACCGATACTGCGGACCGATGTCATCGCCCTGTCGATTTACTGTTGTAGGGTCATGCGTTGCGAAAAATACATCCAGTAAATCTCGATACGTAATCAACTCGGGATTATACTCGAACCGAATCACCTCTGCGTGGCCCGTTACCCCCGAAGAAACCTGCTCATACGTTGGATGCTCGACAGTACCTCCAGCATACCCCGGAGCGACCGAGAGAACGCCACGAAGCATCGAGAAAACGGCTTCAGTGCACCAGAAGCAACCACCGCCAAATACTGCAACCTGCGGAGTTCGTAATTCCATACTGCATTGTTTCACGGAAGAGCTCTGCACTGCAAGCCCTTTACGAATAAAGCGAATTCATGTATTTCTATGCCACTCGACATCCCTGCCGAGCACGCTCTTTGTGAGGTACCATGCTCATAGAAGTGGAAGTACACCTCGGGAAAATTCCAGATCAAGAGAGATTA
>CAYZIF010000010.1:0-16690 GCA_964478355.1 uncultured Candidatus Saccharibacteria bacterium | reverse complement strand
GTGGGCGCTGAGGGATTCGAACCCCCGACCTACTCGGTGTAAACGAGTCGCTCTAACCAACTGAGCTAAGCGCCCAAGATAGTACCATGTATACCACAGATGTACGTTTTTCAGAAAAGAAAACCCGGGAGAAGCGCAGTGGCGTGTCTCTCGGGTTTGAGTTCAAGATGCCATGCCCTGACCGGTCGGAATCACTCTGGGATACCCATTTTTTTGCATCTGATGGAGAATCAAGCTCGGAGTGTAGTGGTCGATGAGCGTTTGGGGGATCTGCTCATCTCGACACGCCTGGTGGAGTACCATGATTCTCATGATTGCATCGCGCAGGTCTGTGGGGTCTGCTAAATGCGAAAAACCAGATCGAGAATCATAGACATCTTGGTAGTGCGCGGTTGCTCCCTTGAGTTTCTCAACCAGCTCTTTCTGGTGCGGGGACAACTGCTTGAAGAGTTGCTCTCTTTTGTATGCCCAAGGCGTGAAGGTGCGGCGTAGAAAGTTTTTAATCTTTTCTCGAAGTTCCATGAAGGGAACCCCCTTTCTCTCGAACAAATAGTAACCTACTGTTTACTACATGTCAAGGATTACCTCATACGACGCTTACTCGTTTTCAAAATACCGGCGGAGCGCTTCGTAGTAGCCACCCTCTTCTTTGAGAGATTGATAGGAGCTCTTGTCTACCCAGTGAAAGCCGTCGTGTTCGTCGCTGAGAGTGACATCACCGCTTACGTAGGTGCATTTAAATCCAACAACATAGATATCTTTGCCAGCATTGCGGTGGCCGTTGTTGGGGAACTCGTAGTGCCACGTGGTAAATGGTTTTCCGATGGCAACCTCAAGACTGGTTTCTTCTCGAACCTCACGGCGTAGTGCTTCGGTGAAATCAACTTCGCCGTCTTGGATTTTTCCGCCAGGGAAATCTAAGCCCAAGAGAGGGTCATGAAGGACGAGGATTTTACCCTCTTTTTCGATGAATGCTTTTTGACCAACATAGAATTGTTTGTCAGGTTGCATAGAATTATTGTAGTCCTGCGCGTGGCTCAGTCTCAAGTTGTGGGGGAGCTAGGATTCGAACCTAGGACCGCCGAGGTATAAGCTCGGTGCTCTAACCAGCTGAGCTACTCCCCCGCAGAGAGTTCTTAGACTGTCTGGGCAGGCGCTGGCTTGCCTATCAGTGCGTAGAACTCTGCTTGCTCGATTGTCTCCTTCTCTATTAAGTGTATCGCAACTTTCTTAAATGCATCCATATTGGATGAGATAACTTCTTTCGCGGTGGCTACGGCGCCTTCGATGAGCGCACGAATTTCAGCGTCGATTTGCTGAGCGACGTGCTCGCTATAGTTGCGATCATGCATGAGTTCGCGACCCAAGAAGAGCGACTCGTGGGTTTCGCCGTAGGAGAGAGGGCCGAGCTTTTCTGACATACCAAACTGAGTGACCATCTTTCGAGCAAGGTCGCTGGCAACTTTGAGATCATTGGACGCGCCGGTGGTGAGTTCGTTGAAGACCAACTGTTCAGCAGAGAAGCCACCCAAGAGCACGGCGAGGTCAGCTTGAAATTCGCTCTTGGTCTTGAGGTACTTGTCCTGACTGGGGAGTTTAAGCGTGTAGCCGCCAGCGCGACCGCGAGAGATGATGCTCACTTTGTGTACGGGGTCACTATGGAGCAGGGCGGAGGCGATAATGGCGTGACCAGCTTCGTGGTAGGCGGTGACTTCTTTTTCTTTCGTGCTCAAGAGGTGCGAACGGCGTTCGGGACCGAGCATGACTTTTTCGATGGACTCAAGAAGATTTTCTTGTGAGATAGTATCTTGTCCCTTACGAGCGGCAAGAATAGCAGCTTCGTTGATGAGGTTGGCTAGGTCAGCGCCGCTGAACCCTGGAGTGCGTTCTGCGATGGTACGCATAGTGACATCGTCGCCCAGCGGCATGCCACGAGCGTGGATGGCGAGCACTTCGATACGGTCCTTGAGTGAGGGCTCGTCGAGGATAACGCGGCGGTCAAAGCGTCCTGGGCGCAAGAGTGCTGGATCGAGAACGTCGGGGCGATTGGTTGCGGCCATGATGATAACAGCGTCATCGGTATCAAAGCCGTCCATCTCCACGAGGATTTGGTTGAGTGTTTGCTCACGCTCGTCGTTGCCGCCACCGATGCCGGCGCCACGCTGGCGACCGACTGCATCAATTTCATCGATGAACACAATCGCAGGTGCGGCGCGCTTGGCCGTTTCAAAAGTGTCGCGGACGCGATTGGCTCCAATGCCAACAAACATTTCAACGAATTCTGAACCTGAGACATAGAAGAAGGGGACTTTCGCTTCATTGGCGACCGCTTTGGCTAGCAACGTTTTACCGGTTCCCGGTGCTCCTACGAGTAGAATGCCACGAGGAATGCGCGCACCAAGTCGGTGAAACTTCTTAGGGTCCTTGAGGAATTCAACAACCTCAGAGACTTCCTCCTTTGCTTCGATGAGACCCGCGACATCTTTGAAGGTGATGTCTTTATCCGAAGGGTTCATGCCAGCAAGCTTTGCTCGTGTTTTTCCAAATGAGAACGCCTGCATGGAGCCCTGTCGTGCCTGGCGAGACATAAACCAAAACAATCCAAGAATAAGTAAGAAGGGAAGGATAATCGGAAGAATATTTGAGAGTACGACCGCTACTCCTGAAGGATCTTTGACTTCAATCTTCACGCTCGACAATTTTTCTTTGGAAACTCCTGCATTGGCGAGTGTTTCAAAGATAGAAACCGAGACCTCCTTTTGCGCTGAGAATTTTGCCTCGTCAGTTGCGAGGGCGGAGATTTCATCGCCACGAACAACGAGCTCTTTAATGGCGCCGTCGTTAATCTTTGTTACCAGTTCGCTAATGGCAATGGGAGTGACGGGCGTGCTTGGCGCAACGAAGAGGGACGCGAAAAAGGCCAAGCTAATGAGAATGGCGAATACGATTCCGACAGAGCGTAGAATGTGGCGCATATGTGGACCGTAGTCTAGCACAGGAACACCGCTCGAGCAACGGTGCTAAAATTGACAAGGATAAAAATTATTTGTATGGTACCACCGTTTTCATTTGCTGTTTACCAACGCAGAACAAGGAGAGCGAAGCTATGTCCGACGTTACTTTTACCTCGTGGGGAAGCGCCAACAGCATCGGTGCGAGTTGCCACGTCCTCACGTTTGGAGGTCGCCGTATCGGAATCGATTACGGTGCTGGCGTCCGCTCGGGAGAAGAAGAACCTCAGCACGATGGCCCGTTGGATGACATTTTTATTACCCACGGGCACCGCGACCACGTGGGAATGTTGCCTCGAGCTTTGGCTCGGTGGCCAGCAACCCGTTGGTGGGGAACGTTTGTAACGCGAGAGATTGCTTCTTGGATTTGGAGCGATGCTCTGAGGATTGATATCCAAGAGCAGCGTCCATCGGCGTTTACTACCATGGACGCTACCCGAGCCTACAGCTGTATGAAGCTCGTGGTTGCTGGGACAAAGATTCATCTCGATGACCACCTTACCGTGACACCGTTTTCCGCGGGACATATTCTTGGTGCAGTGGGGTTTATCTTCGAGTATCGTGGCGAGCGCTACGTTATTACCGGAGATATCAATCTCAAGAACCATGGATTTGTCTCGAGCGCAGAAGTTCCTGAATTTTCTCGCACACGGCTTCTCATTCGAGAGTCGACCTATGCCGGGCAATTGCCAACGAAGACACGATCCGAGATAGAGGGAGAGTTCATCGCATCGATTCGAGCGGTGCTCCAAGGCGGAGGTCGTGTTGTTATCCCAGCGCTGGCGATTGATCGCATGGCTGAGATTTTCGCTCTGCTGCACCAGTCGGGTCTTGAGTCGCAGTGGCCACTTCGTGTGGTGGGCGGCGCTCGTCCAACCGAAATTTACTACGAGTATGCTCCTCGTGCTCGAGTACTCGGTTCGATGCGTCGATTTGAGGGTCGCTATGAGCAACTCTCTGCGCGGAAGTCTCGGGAGCCTCTCATCGTACTGGCGAGCTCAGGAATGTTGGCAAAGGATACGCCCTCATACGCGTGGGCCACGGAGGTTCTCGGTGACTCGAGCTCTGCTATCTTCATGGTTAACTGGCAAGATCCCTGCACACCAGGAGGCGCGGTACTCAATAGTGAGGCTGATGCAGAAGTCTTGTTGCCAACAGGCACCTTCTCGCGAAAGTGTCGCGTTGAGCGATTTGATTTCTCCAGTCACGCCAAAGAAGATGAGATGAGCGTGATTGAGGAACGTCTCAAGCCCGACGTTATCGTCCATGTGCACGGTGAGGACGCTCGCATCAATGAGTTTCTTGCTAGCACGTCTGATCGGTCTCGGCGACACAAAGCTGAAGTCGGAGTAACGCTCAAGCTCTAACGCAACACCCCCGCCAGTGGCGGGGGTGTTTTTCTTTTGCTTACGCAGATGCTTGGTCGAGTGTGAGGATAAGTTTATGATCCTTGGCATCGATATTCACGATGGCGCAGTCATATTCTTTTCCAATGGTAACAACGTCAGTTGCAATGCGTCCGCCAAACTCTGCGGTGGGGAGCAATCCAACGATGTCGTCGTTGAGTTTCACGAATGCTCCGTTGCTGCGAATCTTGATAACTTCGCCTTTTACTTTCTGTCCCACTTTGAACACCTCTTCAACCGTGAGCCATGGGTCAGGGCGGAGCGCCTTCAGCGAAAGGGCAACGCGGCCGCCATCGAGGCTAATGATTTTTGCTGTTACCGTCTCTCCACTGTGGAGGATCTGACGAGGGTCCTCAACAAACTTCCAATCGATTTCACTGGAGTGAATGAGACCATCGAGATTGTCGGTGAGACGTACGAATGCTCCGAAGTCGGTGACCTCTGTGATCACACCCTCAACAACCGCTCCGAGTTCTAATTTTGTTATCTCACCCTTCGCGGCCTCTTCTTGGATGGCGCGCTCGGAGACAATAAGCTTATTCTCTTGCTCGTTGTAGTCGAGAATCTTTACCTTGAATGGTTGACCCTTAAACTTCTGGAGTGCTTGAACAATCTTGGTTGTGTCACCGCCTTCAACTTTAGGGTAGTGCTCGCTGGAGAGCTGAGAGAGCGGGAGGAATCCCTGAACACCCTCAACCTGTACGATAAGTCCACCCTTGTTGATGTTGCTGATGATGGTCGTCATCACAGTGCCAGCATCGCGCAGTTCTTTGATGCGCTGCCATGACGTGGTGAGCTGTGCTGCCTTGAGCGAAAGCTCGCGGTAACCGTTCTCGTTTTCGAGCTCAAGGAGAACTGCCGAAACCTCTTCTCCTGGTTTGAGCGCACGAATGCGGTCAGGATTATCATAAAATTGACCAGGATACACGATGCCGATACCTGCGGTACCAAGGTCGATGGTAACGTTGGATTTGGACGCGCTGATAACGCGGCCGGTGAGAATCTGTCCTGCCCGAGGGAGCTGAAATTCCTCTTTTGCGAGGAGATCCTTCATCGTCTTTGCGGGTGCTGATGTAGCCATAACAATAAAATACGTCTCTCCGTCGCACTTTGGCAACTCTTGAGACTGGGGCACAATATACAGGATAAAATGCCATTGTGCAAGGGTTGAAATTCTCTTTATTTCTGGTATGATGAGTGCGCATGAACATCTCCTGGTACGGCAATCGATGCATCAGAATTGAGGCAAAAGAGGGCACAATCCTTATCGACCCCTTTGATCCGAAGGCAACTGGTCTTCGTGGACCAACGATCAAAGACGATCTAGTACTTATCAGCGAAGCGGCCCCTGAAAAAGAGGTGCTCGAGCGCATTAATGATGAAGCATTCGTTATTCGCCGTGCAGGCGAGTACGAGCGCAAAGGCATCGCGGTGCGCGGCATTCAAGCTGCCGCAGACTCACAAGAAGGCCGTGAGCTTGGTTTGGCTACTATCTATACGATTATCGCCGAGGACATATCTATTTGTCATTTGGGGGCATGCGGACAAGACAAGCTGACCCCTGAACAGCTGGAAGTCATCGGGGACCCTGACATTCTTATTATTCCCGTGGGAGGTCAGAGTGCATTGGATGCGAAAGTTGCTACCGAGTTTGCTTCACAAATAGAACCGAAGATTATTATTCCGGTGCAGTATGCGATTGACGGTGCAAAATACGAAGCCGATAAACTCGATAAGTTCGTTAAACAGATTGGCCTAACGCCTCAAACCGTCGACTCGTACCGCATTTCCAAGAAGCAGCTACCAACGGATCAGACGCAACTAGTGGTTATCAACGCATAAGGTATGTCGATTCTTCACGAGATTCACAATCAGCCTCCAACAATTCGCTACGCGATGTTCTTTCTCTCAACAGCGCTCGCTGTTTCGGCGGTGGTATTCGTTACGGTCTCATCACTTCAGAAAGATATTTATTTTGCCACGCATCCAAACCCTGTCGAGCAGGAAGAATATCTCGCTCGTCGCGATGCACAGCGACCTCAGCCGATTGCCGCGCTCTCTCGTGTCACGGGTTCGTTGCTGGGTAGTATCGGCTCGCTGATTGGCTGGGATTCCGATGCTGGTTTTGACAGAGACGAGCAACAAAGCAATACTCAAGACAAGGTCTACCTTCTGCCGTTGTCGCAGTAGCCTTTTTTCATTTTTATGGCAAAAAAAGCTAAACAAGCAATCGTACCCGTAGTGCATCACGAATCACCCTCGCGTGAAATTACTACGGAAATCCAAAAGTCTTACCTCGAATATGCGATGTCCGTTATTGTGTCGCGCGCACTGCCTGATGTTCGCGATGGACTCAAGCCAGTGCACCGCCGCATCCTGTGGGGTATGTGGGAGTCGGGTAACCACGCTGGTGCGAAGCTCAAAAAGTCCGCAAGCACGGTAGGAGATGTCATGGGACGCTACCACCCCCATGGTGATGCGGCTATCTATGATTCGCTCGTTCGTATGGCGCAAGATTTCTCGCTTCGCTATCCACTCGTGCAAGGGCAGGGAAACTTCGGCTCCGTTGACGGTGATGGTGCGGCCGCGATGCGTTATACCGAAGCTCGACTTGCTCGCATCAGCGATGAAATGTTGGGTGATATCGAAAAAGATACCGTTGATTTTCGTCCCAACTACGACGGCTCTCGAAAAGAACCCTCGGTTCTCCCTGCAAAAATTCCCAACCTCCTCATTAATGGTTCCATGGGTATCGCTGTGGGTATGGCGACCAACATTCCTCCCCACAATTTGTCGGAGGTGCTCGACGGCTTGGTGCATGTCATTGAAAATCCCGATGCTGACGTCAAAGATTTGATGCAGTTTATCAAAGGGCCAGATTTTCCAACGGGCGGTTCCATCTATAATGAGAAAGATATTTTAAATGCCTACGCAACAGGTCGTGGTCCTGTTATTTCTCGGGGTACCGCTGAGATTGTAGAGGGCAAACGAGGCCAGCAGATTGTGATTACGGAGATTCCCTATCAGGTCAACAAATCTGAACTGATTATTAAAGTTGCCGATCTCGTAAAAGAAAAGCGCTTGGAGGGGATTCGCGATATCCGTGATGAGTCAGATCGTCAAGGTATGCGCGTGGTCATCGAGCTCAAGCAAGACGCATTTCCCAAAAAGGTTCTCAACTCGCTGTACAAATGGACCGAACTTCAGAAGACGTTCCACTTCAACATGTTAGCTCTTTCGGACGGTATTCAACCTCAGACGATGGGGCTCAAGACCATTCTGGAGAAGTTTATTGAACATCGCCAAGTGGTTGTTCGTCGCCGGTCTGCGTATGAGCTTGCTCGTGCTCTTGAGCGCGCGCATATCTTAGAGGGTCTCAAGAAAGCGCTGGACCATATTGATGAGATTATCAAAGTCATCAAACAATCACCGACTCGTGAAGAGGCGTTCGTTAATTTGATGAAGAAGTTCAAGTTTTCTGATCGGCAAGCCAATGCGATTCTTGAAATGCGCCTGCAGTCGTTGGCGGGTCTTGAGCGCAAGAAAATTGAAGACGAACTCAAAGCCAAGCGTTTGATTATTGCTGAGCTTGAAGAGCTTTTGAAATCCGCAAAGAAGTTACTCGGTATCGTAAAGAGCGAGTTTCTTGAGATGCGTCAGAAGTATGGCGATGAACGTCGCACGCGCGTGGTGAAGAGCGCTTTGCGTGAGATTGGCGACGAAGAGTTGGTGCCCGAAGAGGACGCACTCTTCATGATTACGCTGGGGGGTTACATCAAGCGTCTTCCACCTGATGAACTTCGCGCACAGAAGCGAGGTGGAAAGGGTGTCGGCGGTATCGCTACCAAAGAAGAGGATATTGTAAATCACTTCTTCCTTGCCAATACGCACGACAACATTTTGTTCTTCACCGATTCGGGCAAAGTATTCCAGATTCTTGGTTATGAAGTCCCCGAGGCGAGCCGACAGAGCAAGGGACGTGCCATTACCAATTTCTTGCAGGTAACTACCTCTGACTCTATTACTGCTGTTGTACCTATCTCGAAAGCGCGAGAGAAGAAACAGAAGAGCGAATTTCTCTTCATGGCAACCACGAATGGCATTATTAAGAAGGTTGCTATGGATGCATTTGAAAATGTGCGGCGTAATGGAATTCTTGCTATCAACCTGAAGGCCGACGACAAACTTGGTTGGGTGCTGCCAACATCGGGCAATGATCAGGTGATTATGACCACGGCAACTGGCTCTGCAATTCGCTTTGCTGAAAAAGACGTACGACCCATGGGCCGCTCAGCCGCGGGAGTGCTGGGGATGCGTCTTGAAAAGGGAGACAAGCTCGTCGGCGCTGATGTTGTGCATTCCAATGAAGAGAAAGGGTTGAGCTTGATGGCCGTTATGGCAAATGGTTACGGTAAGCGCACGAACCTCAAAGAATATAAGGTGCAACATCGCGGGGGAGTTGGTATTCTCACTGCAAATATTACAACCAAGACCGGCCGCCTTGTTTCTGCGCACATCACCAACGAGGAGAATGAAGAATTCGTTGCAGTGTCGAAGAAGGGGCAGGTCATCCGCACCTCTATTAAGGAAGTTCCCACGCTGGGACGTGCTACGCAGGGGGTTCGTATCATGCGTCTGGACGGGCAGGACGAAGTGGCATCGGTAGTTCTGTTTTAAGCTCGTATTTATGAACACAATACCCCGTTTAAGCGGGGTATTGTGGTACCATAGAGGTATATGGTGCAACTACCCTCTTCAGGTGCATTTTTAGATACACGACGCATTGTGTCCACGATAGGCGTATCGTTGGGGCACCACGCTGCAGATCTTGGTTGCGGGTCGGGATATATCACCGTTGAACTCGCTCGTGCCGTAGGGAAAGAGGGTGCCGTTGTTGCCGTGGATATTATGGAGGAGCCACTGCAGGCGCTTCGAGCAAAGGCGGAGGCGTCTGGTTTTAGCAATATCACGGGCATTCGAGCAGATTTAGAAGTATATGGTGGCACAAAAATCCCTGATGCGAGCCAGGATTTTTCTATTCTTGCCAATGTGTTGTTTCAGTCGCAAAAGAAAGACGCCATCATTGCTGAGGCGGTGCGGATTCTCAAGCCAGGAGGCAAGCTCGTCATTGTCGATTGGAAAAAGGGGATGAAGGGTTTTGGGCCACCAGACGCACTCCGAACGGATGAAGAAGCATTCAAAGCACTTGCTACTGCGGGCGGAGTTCGTTTTGAGCGAGTCATCGATGCGGGTGCGTACTACGTTGGCCTTTCATTTATCAAATAGCTCATGAATATTGCCGCATTCGTTGCCGACTCTCGGAAGCTCACCTATGTGTTAGGCGGAGCGATCGCGCTGATGGTATTTATTGCGTTTGTCTTTGTACTCTCAAGCTCATTTGGAGGTACAAGCTCAACGAGTGCCGACCTCACTGTCTGGGGAGTCTTTGATGATGCCGCAGCGTTTAATGCTTCGGTGAACGCATTTCAGAAAGCAAACAAAAACATCAAGGTCACCTATCGAGTCTTTAAACCACAAGACTACGAGCAGGCGGTACTGAACGCACTTGCCGCAGGAACTGGTCCCGATATATGGATGATTCACCATACGTGGCTTCCTCGTCATATTGATAAAATCATCCCACTTCCCGACACTGCACCAGGGCAGGATGGGCCGTTGATGACCACGCGGCAGTTCAAAGATCTTTTCGTAGATGTTGCGGCCAATGATCTCATGCGCAATGACAAGATCTACGGTATGCCGCTGTACGTGGATACGCTCGCGCTCTACTACAACAAAGATATGTTTGCGACTGCTGGTATCGCGCAACCGCCCCGTCTCTGGATTGACTTCTTGAGCGCGATACGGAAAATAACAACCTACGATGCGAGTCGAAATATTATTCGTTCAGCGGCGGCGCTAGGGACCGCGCGCAACATCAATCGCTCGACTGATATTCTCATGATGCTCATGCTCCAGTCGGGCGTGCGTATGACGGATACCGATAATCGGCAGGCAACATTCTCTCGTTCCGTCGACGGCACGCCGGTGGGTGAGACGGCGCTTCAATTTTATACCGACTTCGCAAATCCTCAGAAAGAGATTTACACATGGAACGATGCAATGGACTACTCGTTCGATGCTTTCGTCGCTGGGCGCACGGCAATGATGATCAACTACGCGCACCAGGTGGGAGCACTCCGTACAGCAGCTCCGCGACTTAACTGGGCGGTTGCACCGATCCCTCAAGCGAGCTCGGCAGATGTGCGCACGTACGCAAACTACTGGCCACTCGTAGTCTCAGCAAAAACCCAATCACCTAATGAGGCGTGGCAATTTGTTCACTACATGACCGCCGGTGCGGGCACGATTGATTACCTCAATGCGGCGCAGCGCCCTGCCGGTCGTCGTGATTTGATTGAGCAACAAAAGAATGACCAAGACCTTGGTGTGTTTGCGGAGCAAGCGCTGGCAGCTCGCTCGTGGCTTCAAATCGATAACGCTGCAATCGAGACAATCTTTGCTGACATGATTGATAGTGTGAATCTTGGCAGACAAACGCTTCCTGATGCGCTCAGAGCTGCAGAGGCGAAGATTTCCATATTGATGTCCAGTCGCTAATCACGAGTGCGTATGCGCAAAGCTTTCATTGTTTCTATTATTCTCGGCATTCTTCTGACTCCGTCGCTTGCAGGAGCGGCGTTGTTCCCTTTGGTACCCTGTGGGGCAACTGGTCAGGATTCATGCACGCCGTGTAGTCTCTTTGAGGCGTTCCATAATATTATCGATCTCGTCCTCTACGGTATCACGGGGCCTATTGCCGCGTTCATGATTGTCTATGCGGGGGGCATGATGCTTCTGGGGGGCGGAAAGCCTGAGCTCTACAGCCAAGGGAAGAAGCTTCTCACCAACACCATGATTGGTGTTGCCATTATTCTACTCTCATGGTTGGTGACCAATTTCCTTATCAAGTCACTCATGACAGGCAATCAGGGTGATGGTTGGAATGAGTTTTCCTGTCCGGTTGGGCTATCAGTCATCAAGCCTCTTGAGACTGCGCTTCCAACGGGCGGTGTTTTGCCGCCATTGCCAGCCGGTGTTCAGATGGTTCCAGAGTATGCGGGGGTGGCAACGCTGGGAGTGGGTTCAGGAACCACAGGTGCTAATCTCATATGTCCTCAAATATTTGCCTGCCAAGCAAGTTACTACAAAGGATGTCCAAAGTGGAAGCCCTATCTTGCAAAATATTCTACCAACGCAGCACTACTTGAATCAATTATGTTTCATGAGTCATCCTGCCGCATACAACCTCCTTCGAGCGGAGCTGGTGCGTACGGACTTATGCAGATGAAGCCAGCGACTGCAAATCTCAACAGAAATGGATGTGACGTGACAACAAAAGATGCGAAGGGAAATATCGTTCCCGAGAATATCACACAAGCGTGGCTTACGAGCGAGCAGAATTTAGATAAAATTCTCTGCGTTGCAAATAATATCGTAAACTCGCTGAAGCTGGCTTGCGGGACTAAGCCGCTTGGTATTGCTGCAGGATACAATGGAGGTCCCGGCGCGTGCGCTCCAAGTCGCGATTGCGCACTTCTACCAAGCTGCTCTAACGACGCTACTTTTATGCATCGGTGGGAGTGTCCATGGGATGATAAGTATCATACGATTGAGAACACAGGTTACATAGAGACGCGAATTTATGCTCATAAGGTAGCCGCATGCGCCAAATGAAATACATTATCTCCCTATTGATTGCCCTGGCGGTACTCTTACCAGCTCCTATGCGAGCCGATGAAGCGTTGCCATCAGATGCATGGGCGTTTCTGTACGAGTTCCCATTGTCTTATAAGAATGGTGTTGTATTACAAGCTGAGCCATATCGAATGACAACCGGTGATGTTCCATTGTTGCCTCAGGGAGCATGGAGCCTTGAGATAGTGAGTGAATCCGGAGAGCAGCTACGCTGGTACCCATTTGATCCAGTGAGCATCGCTGGCACAGGAACTTTTTCCATCATTATCCCTGTTGAGTATCGAGGAGCTCGGGCCTACGTGAGAGATGCTACTGGAAAGGTTACGGTTACGATTGATATCCGAGAAACCAGGCTTTGTAATGACAACGGAGTTTGCAACGCTGAAGCGGGAGAGGAGAGTGCAAATTGTCCAACGGATTGCGGGCGTACATCAATGGAGACGGCCTCGATTCTTGAGCAGGTGAGTACTAGTCAGCGCGTAGGGAGCATTCTCTTGCGGCTCTCATCGGCAGTCGCGGGCCTACTACTCTGTATTGGTGTTGTGCAAATGCTGGACAGGCGACGACGCCCATAGGATACTATACGCAATGGCCTACACTATCGAAAATCCCTTGGGCGTTAAGAATCTCGAAGATATTTTCTCGGTTTTAAGCGGCCGACTCTTAGAGATTATTATTCCTATTGCGGTACTACTCTACATCTACGCAGGTGTACTGATGTTGATTTCAGCGGGGCGCCAAGACTATGTGAAGCGCGCTAAAGATACCTTCAAGAATGTATCAATTGGCTTACTCGTGATTCTCATCGGTGGAGGGTTCGTTGACCTTATTCGAAGCATTCTCAATGCAGGTCAATAAAAACATACTTCTTGCGGCGACTCCGTTGGGAACCACGAATAGTGCTTTTACGTTTGACCGATTGGTAGGCATCCTCAACTATCTCGTATTCAACGCATTCTTACTTGGAGAGCTTATTGCTACGGGGGCTATCATTTTCTATGGATTTAAAATGGTGTTAGCGCGAACAGACCCTAAGAAGTTTACTGAAGCAAAAGACTCACTTCTCAAAGCGCTCATCGGTGCGGCGATGATATTTGGCGTCTACACCATCATTCGAACCATTATGGGCATAGCTGCCAACATCACAAATTAACCGTTATCTGATATACTTACCCTATGATTGGATCTGGAACAGCTCTTACGCTTTCAGGAGTTATTCAACTTATCGCGAACGCACTCACCATGCTTCTTGGCCTGGCGGTTACTATCACGATCGCGATGATTGTTTATGGTGGTTTTAAAATGGCCTGGTCGCGTGGTGATGATAAGGCCTTTAAAGAGGGCAAATCAATTATTACCAACGCTATCATTGGTTTAGTTGTGATTCTCGGAACCGGAATTATTATCAATACAATTGCACGCTTTGCTGTGAATCCAGGGTCTATTCTCTGGTAGCGGCTCAGCGTTGAAAGGGGGTGGAACAATGAAACAATTTCTTAAATATTCTTCAATCGTAGCTATATCGTTTGCAATCGCGGCTCCAGCGCTGGCGGCTACGTTGGTTCTTCCCACGCCACCTCCAACGGGCACGAGTCAGTCATTAACTGCGAGTGGATTGCTTAATATCATTACGCAGGGAGTGAACTATCTTATCAGTCTTGCAACGATTATCGCCGTAGCCATGTTTATCTACGGAGGATTCAAGTATGCAACGGGTGATGCAAAGGGTGGTACAGAGACACTCAAGAATGCGGCAATCGGTTTGCTCGCTATTCTCGGCGTAGGACTTCTCATCAACACGATTGCGGCGCTCATTAATCGTGGACTTCAGCTCGGTTAGTCAGTGTTCATAGCTATGAATAACAACAGAACCCGCATATGCGGGTTCTGTTGTTATTATGGTCCTGCGTACATGCGCTTGAGGACACTCGGCAATATGTGCTGGGGAGAGGACTTGGCTTCGACTCTCGGCTCGCCGTCGCTCGCCTCGGTCTAGCCACCACCTCACGGCGACAAAAGCTTTTGTCGCATCGTTCCGGTGCTTCAAGCCTCTCTCCCACCAGGACATCGGTATCGTAATAGACTCATTCCTAAAGGAATAACTCTATTACGATAATGTGCTGGGGAGAGGACTTGAACCTCCACGGGATTGCTCCCACCAGCTCCTAAGGCTGGCGCGTCTGCCAATTTCGCCACCCCAGCAATGAGATGAGCTGGAGCATGCTAGCACGAAAACCTACTTGAGCTCAATCTTCAGACGCTTGGTCTTGGATTTTTCGAGGGTTGGGAGGCGGATGGTGAGGATGCCATTTTTCATGCTCGCCTTGGCGGCATCAGCGTCTACTTCTTCGGGAAGGATGATTGAGCGTGAGAATGGCCCCCAGTAGAGCTCTTGGTAGTAGTAGTTGTTCTGGCGGACTTTTGCTTCAGGTTGGCGAGCTCCCTTGATGGTGACCATATCGTTGAGAATGGTGATATCGATGTCTGCTGCAGTTGCACCAGCAATCGTTGATTGAATGATGATATCACCATCGTCACGATAGACGTCTACGGTTAGAGAACCCTCGGCTTGCTCTTGAGGTTCTTTGCGACTGGATGCCAGCTGGATGTCGAGCTCTTCGTCGTTAGGTATGTAGGGCATGGCGTTTAGACTGTCGTGACAGTTACTCTGCCGTCTCGTTGTTTCATTTTATCAAACAATGTCGATACCAGAAAGGCCATAGCAATCAACAGGAGGGTAGAGTAGAGCAAGCTCAAGGAATGCTGGGCCTGTGAGATAAAGAGGTTGAATACCCAGTGGAACAGTGTTGAGAGCGCCAGTCCAACAGCAAAGAGGGCTTTGCGATACTCGAAGTAGTACCACGCCATCGCAATGAAGTATCCCAAGAGCGCCGACGAGAGAGCGTGGAGTAGGGTAGCACCGGCGAAGCGCAATCCCCAAATGCCCAGTGTTGCAGAAACGCCGTCGCCAATAACTCGATTGATAACAAGAATATTTTCCATCGCAGCAAATCCCATCGCGGAGGTGAGCATGTAAATCATCGCATCAACGGGCTCATCGAAATCAGGAGAGCGTAGTACCACGAAGAAGACAGCGAGGTATTTTATGAATTCTTCAACGAGTGCTGCCCAGAGATAAAATCCAGGACCCGTAGAGAGTGCGTCGCTGGCGACGTTGAGCATACGGGCAACAAATTGGATAAAGACGAGCTGGAAAACAATAGCGAGCGGCGAGAGCATGATGCCCAACAGGAGCACCTTGGTGATGAGCACTTTGGGCTCGGGATGAGCGTCTTTTCTGAGCCAATATGCCAGCCAAATTAAACTAGGCAAGATACCCAGAAGCACGAGGAGAAGATACGAACCCAGCGAAGACATTGTCTCTTCAGTATACCACGGGTCGTCTTAGGACGTTGTTGTCATCGGCCACGACTGAACCATAAGAACATCGGAAGGATTGTCTCCAAAAAGACGACCCCATAGCTCTTCGGACACAAACGGTGCGAAGGGATGAACGAGTTTGAGGGTAGTGGTGAGGCACCACACCAAGATGTGGGCGGTAGATTTTTTGAGGGTATCGTCGAGGAGTTGGGATTTCGATGCTTCTAGATAGACATCGGCAAGCTCTTTCCACGTAAATTGGTAGATTTGATTAGCTGCTTCATGGATAACATGGCGATCGAGGTTGCTCGTCATGTCGTTGATGGTGGCAGAGAGGGATGTGAGAATCGCCTTGTCCGCATCAGTGACGGGTGTGGGTGGTGTGGTAGAAAATTCTTTGAATTCTTCGGATGATACCGACAGTAAGACGTAGCGGGCAATATTCCAGAGCTTATTGGCAAAATATTTGTACGCACGAATCTTATCTTCAGAGATGCGGCTGTCGGTTCCAGGGGTATTACCCACGACAAGCGCCATGCGACCTGCGTCAGCGCCATATTTTGCCGCTACATCAATCGGGTCAATGCCATTGCCTAGTGACTTAGACATCTTGCGACCTTGCGCATCGCGAACGGTACCATGGAGGTAGACGGTGCGGAATGGAATTTCGCCGAGTGCGTAGCCACTCATGAGAATCATGCGAGCGACCCAGAAGAATAGGATTTCGTAGCCCGTCTCGAGGACGTCAGTGGGGTGGTAGACGTCGAGATCTTTTGTTTTATCGGGCCAGCCGAGCGTTGAGAACGTCCACAGGCCAGAGCTAAACCATGTGTCGAGCGTGTCAGGGTCTTGCGTCCAACCATCGCCCGAGGGTGCTTCGCCAACATGAGTCTCATCACCGCGATACCACACGGGGATGCGATGGCCATACCAAATCTGTCGGGAGATACACCAGTCGCGAAGATTATCAATCCAGTGGAAGTAGGTTTTTCCCCAATGGTCAGGGATAATCTTAATACGGCCATCAGCGACCGGTTCGCGCATGAGTTCTTTGAGCGACTTACGGCGACTCTCAATCTTTTTTTCTACATCGATGAACCATTGGAGCTTTGGAAGTGGCTCAACGATACCGCC
>CAYZIF010000009.1:0-22466 GCA_964478355.1 uncultured Candidatus Saccharibacteria bacterium | reverse complement strand
GCGTGAGGGCGACCTCCCGTCGAGACCCTTCGCCGAGGCGACTGGCTGCCGAGATTCCTACGCTGAATTTAAGTATAGCACGGTCTGGGGGAAAAAGCAAGGGGTGTCAAACATAAGAAAAAGCCCGGCAACAGTGGTGTTCCGGGCTTGAAAAACTAGTCGTCGTACTCCTCATAATCGAAGTCTGAGGCATTGACGTGCTCTGGCTTATATTCGTCGTATCTCTTGTGGACTTCTTCGACAAAGTCATGCGGCACTCCCCACTGCTTCAATAGATTTTGAAGGTAATCGGTAGTCTGCTGACGAAGCCCTAGGTAGAGAAGCGAGGCGATTTCAATTATCGCCTTACGAAGCGCTTCATCCGTAGAGGGGTCAGATGCCGCTGCCTCGCTCCAGAGACCAAACGTTGCACCAGCAGCATAGATGTGTCCCAACTCATCAAGAATTTCTTTTGCGGCACTCTTCGATTCCCGATACGCAAGTCGCCCATAAGGAGTTGGGTCGACATCGTAATCAATCTTGGAGAACAACCGCTCGAGCCGCTGCTCAAGCGCGTCGCGTCGATCTTCGAGAGCCTCCTCGCGATCACGCTGCTCCATCTCTTGCGGACTGAGCTGAAAGCGAATCTGCTCGGGCGAACTCACAGGATCGCAGCTTCCACACGCCGCTGGTGCAACAGTGGGTTCAGGGGCTTTGTTTAGGCGTCCAACCTGAGTAAGAAACCGAAAGCACAAGACAGCAACTACCAATATCACGAGGATGCCTAGGGTGGTCATCTTTCGTTCCTCCAATTGTTGACGAACTGCGTCAAAATATACGTCTTCAATTCATCACTGTCAATTTTCCACCGCGTCACAGTCCACGCTGTGATAGAATGAAGAGAGTATGGCCAAGACCACCATTACCTCGGTGCGCGCACGCGAGATTCTCGATTCACGCGGTAACCCTACGCTCGAAGTTTCGGTCACCTGCGAGGGAGGCGTAGGAACCTTCGGTGTACCCTCGGGCGCCTCCACGGGCACCAAGGAAGCCGTCGAACTCCGCGATGACGACCAGAGTCGCTACGGAGGCAATGGCGTACTCAAAGCTGCAACCAACGTAAATGTGAATCTCGCAGGCGCGCTCATCGGTGTGGATGCTCGCAATCAACGCGCTCTGGATGAACGCATGATTGCTATGGATGGCACGCCCAACAAATCAAAGCTGGGAGGCAACGCCATGATTGGTGTTTCGGTTGCTGCCGCACGCGCTGCCGCCGCCGCGCTGAATATACCTCTCCATGAGTATCTATACTCGCTCGCTCCCGACATCAAACCCTCGCGACGCGTCCCCTTTCTGAATATGAACCTCATCAACGGAGGTAAGCACGCAGCAACACGCATTGCGTTTCAGGAATACAAAATAATTCCGCAAACTGAGGATATCGCCGAAGCGCTCATGATTGGAACCTCGATGATGCATGCGCTCAAGAAGCGCATTGCCAAAGAATACGGCGCCGTGCATGCCAATGTGGGCGATGAGGGAGGATTTGCTCCCGATCTAGAATCGGTTCGACGGCCACTCGAGCTTTTCATGGAAACTGCCGCCGATCTCAATCTCGACCATCGCATCAAGCTCGCGATGGATGTTGCCGCATCGTCATTCTACAACGCCCAGAACGACCGTTACGAATACGATGGAGGAGAGCATACCGCAGCAGAACTGGAAACCGATTTGCGAGGCATAATCCGCGACTTCCCCTTCCTTTATATAGAGGATCCCTTCAATGAGGATAAATTCGAGGATTTTGCTCGCCTTAACGATGGTTCTACAATTATCGTTGGCGATGACCTCACGGTCACCAATCCGGCCATACTTCAGCAGGCCATCAACGCTAAGTCCATTTCGGGAATTATCATAAAGCTCAATCAAGTAGGAACTCTCACCGAGACACTCGATACCATGCATTTGGCACGTCTGCACAACATCGAATGCATTGTTTCCCATCGCTCAGGAGAAACCAACGACAGCTTCATCGCTGACCTTGCCATTGCCTTTGGTGTTTTTGGGGTCAAAGCTGGTGGTCCACAGCGTGGCGAGCGCATTGCGAAATATAATCGCTTCTTAGAACTGCTATAATATTCTATGCCCTCACGAACTCAAATAGTCTGCACGATTGGACCAGCATCACAGTCCCCTGAAATACTCCAAAAGCTCATCGCCGCTGGAATGGATATTGCTCGCCTCAATTTTAGTCACGGCACCCACGAAATGCATGCGCAATTCATCCGCGATATTCGCACAGCTGCCGTGAAAGCGGGGAAACCAATCCCCATTATTCAAGACCTCTCCGGTCCTCGCGTACAAACAGGAGCAACGCACCACCTCGATGCAAGCGCTGCCACCGTCATCACGCGCAAAGATTTAGACGACCTCACCTTCGGCCTGAACCAAAATGTTGAATACGTGTGCCAATCGTTTGTCGGTTCAGCAGCAGATGTAGTACGCCTCAGGCAAGAAATCAAACAACGGGGAGGTTTTGCAAAAGTAATGGCAAAAGTTGAGCGCAAAGAAGCACTCGATAACATCGAAGAAATTATTGAGGCCGCGGACGCCATCATGCTGGGACGCGGAGATCTTGGAACCAGCATCCCCTTGGAAGAGGTTCCCTTCGCTGAAGCCACCGTCGTACGCGCCTGTAAAGAACATAAAAAGCCCGTCATCGTCGCCACCGAAATGCTCAAGAGTATGGTAGACAGCCCCACCCCCACACGCGCAGAGGTCACCGATATTGCCTACGCCATTATGCTTGGCGCTGACGCGGTGATGCTCTCGGAGGAATCCGCTATCGGAAAATACCCCGTCGAAGCCGTGACCTACATGGAACGAGTGTGCACGGAGGCAGAGAAACACGAACGCGAGGTAAATAATCTCTAGCAATTCCTTTCAATTTGATAAAGATTGAACAGGGTATATAATTTAATCTATGCATAAACTCCTTAGATACGCGGCAATACTTGGCGCAGTTGCTGTTATATTTTTTGTTGCAGATTCAGTGAGAGCTGAGGTAGCAACCCCGACCGATATCAACGGGGCGCCGCTCCGCGATGGAGATTTAATCTCTGCAAATCAAAGCGCCGGTGACCCCGATATCTTTATTGTAAAAATAAAACCCTTCGATACTTACAACGGATTCAAAAGGCTTTTTCTCAATCCTGCGATATTCAAAATGTACTCCCATCTAGGTGGCTTTGAGCGAGTCCGCCAAGTTAGCTCTCAGGTGCGCGAATCATTTGTGACTTCTGGACTATTCCGAAACTGTGAATCTAATGATCAGAAAGTTTGGGCAACCGAGGTAACAAGCGAAGATTCAGGCGTGCTCCATCATGTTCAAATGACAGGCGACCAAGCTGTAAATGAAGATCCCTATTTCTTCGATAAAGTATTTTGCATCAACAATAGAGAAGATGCTTTCTATGCTCGAAGTATTTCTCCGTATATCCGCCTCATGGACGTACCCCGCTACCATCGTGGCCCAAGCATAGCCCCATCACCGACGCCCTATTGGACGCCCGGACCATCGCCAGTGAGCTGGAATCGCATCGATAAGAGCAACTTCGGATTTGGATTTTCCCTCCCCGCTACCTTCATCGAAGGACGAATTGATTATGACCGTCAAGTATTTGCTGCAAGCTTACCAGGAGCAGGCTCGATGCTGATATATGTCCAGAGCGGTGCACTCGGCGCTAGTCACACAAGCTATCCTAGCATTCCCGTAGGAAGTCAGACTGGATATTTAATAGACGCTGCAATTCCACAACAGCTTGGCCCTCAATATACTGGCGCACCCGCAACGTGCTATGTAAAACGCATCTACACGGCATTACCCGAGAGCAAGCACCTAGAAATCATATTCAATAGCTGTACGAATTCTGTAGACAGGCAAGGTGTCACCACGCCACTTCTCACTGATCAAACTGATCTTATTCGTACAATCTTATCTAACTTTACCTTCATCTATCCAGCTACTCCAACACCAACCCCATTACCAACTCCGAGCATCTATAGTAATAACGATATTGGCTTTAGGGTAACTCTATCAAGCGCTTGGTCAGGATATTGGACTACGTATTTTCAATCACAAGCTGGGGGTCGCTCTATCGATTTTTGGAAGAATTGGCGTAATGCCAACGGAACGACGACTCAGCTGAGTCCATTCCGAATTGGTCGAATGAGCCAAACCGAGTGGGATAACCGACACCCGAATAGTAGGTATGAGATTATCATAAAGCAAACGACCGACTACATTTATTACTATGGAGTTGGAGTTTCGACTCCGAGCGGCATGCTAGACATGGACGCTGCCATAGTAGATATCCCGAACATAATCGCAACATTTCAACAGTTATAGCCCAACAGAAATAAAACCACCCCGATGAGGGGTGGTTTTATTTCTGTTGAGAACCGTCGTCGATAGCACGGCGACGATTGCGATCGCGATCAACCTTGGTGAGATATCTCTTACGCAAACGAATATCCTTTGGAGTGACCTCGAGGAGTTCGTCGTCCTCAATCCAATCGAGCGCCTGCTCCAGCGACATGATAATTGGTGGGGCAAGCATCGTGATTCCATCACTTCCCTTGGAGCGCATGTTGGAGAGTGCCTTACCCTTGGCTACGTTAATCTCCATATCTTCGCGACGAGAGTTTTGTCCGATAATCATACCTTCGTACACATCAACGCCCGGGCCAACAAATGTGGTTCCACGACCTTGTGCGATATCCAAACCAAAGGCTACTGCGGTTCCCGATTCAGATGCAGTCAGGGCTCCCGTGCGCTCACGAGGAGGCAAATCCCAAAGCTTTTCATGCTTGATATAGATTGAATTGATGACAACAGTACCTTTCGTTTGCGTCATCAAGATACTGCGGAGACCCAAGAACGCACGGGTTGGCATGTGCCAGACAAGACGGCTGTAGCCATTGCCATGATTAATCAGGTCAACCATCTGCGCTTTGCGCTTTCCAAATTCAGTGGTAACCGCACCCACAAACTCTTCAGGAACATCGACAGTGATTTCTTCGAGAGGCTCGTGCTTGTCGCCATCTACATCCTTGAAAATAACCTCTGGTTTAGAAATTTCTAATTCAAAACCTTCACGACGAAGTGTTTCAATAAAGACTGAAAGATGCAGCTCTCCACGACCCGCTAAAGAGTAGCGACCATCACCCGTAGGAGTGAGTCGAAATCCGATATTGGTCTCAAGCTCTCGCTCGAGACGCTCGCCAATCTGGCGACCCGTCAGAAGCGTACCCTCGCGCCCGACAAAGGGGCTGGTATTCGGCCCGATAGTAATACGCAATGTCGGCTCTTCAACGCGAATTGTTGGAAGTGCTTCCGGATTAGAAGAATCTGCAATCGTATCACCGATGTGAGACTCCGTTGCACCCGTAACGGCAATAATATCGCCAGCTTCAGCGCGCTGAACCTCGACACGCTTCAAGCCAGCATAGACAAACACCTTATCAACGTGGGAATCCACACGCTTACCATCAGGATGCACCACGGTTACCGCCTCACCGGGAGTGGCGACACCACGCACAAGCTTTCCGATGGCGTAGCGTCCTTGGAAATCATCTCTGTCGAGTGCCGCAACCAAGAGCTGCATGGTACCAACAGTATCAACGCTTGGCGCTGGAACGAAGGAGATAATCTTATCAAATAATGGGCGCAAATCTCCACCTTCAGCAATCTCTGCCTCAGTAGGAATGTGATCCCACGCCTTTCCCTGACGACCGATAGCGTACATGACGGGGAAATCCAAATGATGCTCCTCAACGGCAAGCTGGAGGAACAAATTAGTAGTCTCATCGATGGTGCGCTGAATTTGTGCACCTGGTTTATCGATTTTATTAACAACGACAATGACACGAAGCCCTAAGTCGAGTGCCTTTTTGAGTACGAATTTCGTCTGAGGCATGGGACCCTCTTGAGCGTCCACGAGAAGAATGGCACCGTCTGCCATATTCAACGTACGCTCAACCTCTCCTCCAAAATCAGCGTGCCCAGGAGTATCGACGATATTAATCTTGTAGCCACTGTACTGAACAGCGGTATTTTTGGCCAAAATGGTAATACCGCGCTCACGCTCTTGATCGTTGGAGTCCATGATAAGATCCTCGCCCATTTCATGCGATGATTCTCGAAATGTGCCCGATTGCTTCAATAAAAAGTCCACGAGCGTGGTTTTGCCGTGGTCAACGTGAGCGATAATTGCGATATTTCGTATTTCTTGTGCCATGAGAAGCAAAAAGGTCCGCACAGGGCGGACCCGCAGTCCGTCGGAACATTATAGCAGAAAATCAGTCAGTACGCCAATGCTGCATTGCCCATTCCCAATCCACATCAATCTTTTTGCCAGGGTTAAAAATTCCCTTTGGATCGAAGATTTTCTTCACCTGCCTGAAGAGTTCGTATCCGTGATCACCGAACATCTGGCGAACATAGGGACCGCGGATCAGACCATCGTTGTGCTCGGCGGTAATCGATCCTCCATACTGGAGTACCAGGGAATACACCTTTTTGGAAAGCTCAGGAATAATTCGCCGTGTCGCGCTATCGCGTAAATCCATAAGAGGAATAATGTGGAAATTTCCATCACCCACATGACCCGCAATCGTCAGCGTAAGCTTGTAGGGCCGCAAGATATCGTAGAGCTTTGGTAAAAACTCGGGCATATCTTTGGGGTTGATAATAAAATCATCAATGAACGGCGTCGTACGCTTCCCCTTGGTGTGCGAGCGAATAACATTGAAGCTCGAGCGACGAATCGTCCAGTACTTGTGCGCCTCCTCTTCATCTTTGGTGAGTCGCGCATTGATACCTCGCGCACGCACCGCTTTGAGCGCTTGGGCAGCACGGGCTTGCACATCGTCTTTGGTGTCGCCAGTAAACTCTGCAATCACAATGAGCTTGGGCATCCCTCCACGAAGCACCATCCATGCTTCAGGAAGAAACTTGAGTCCGAGAGTAATAATATTTGATGCACCAATAATACGAACAAAATCAGGCAGAAACCGAAGTGTAAACCAAAGTGTTTTGTCATCGAACGACTCGAGTGTTTCTGGTTTAAACTGCAACACATCGGTAACAACGGAAGCAATCGGGGCAATATCTTTGAGAAAGATTACAATCATCTGCTTATGCTTCTTCGGTTGCATCACCTCGAGCGTCGCCTCAGTCACAATACCCAGTGTCCCCTGTGAGCCACACAATAATTTCGCAAGATTAAACGTGGTACCGTCCCACACGTTCCAGAGCTGATATCCTGACGAGTTCTTAGAAACCTTCGGCTTCATGGCAGCAATTTCTTTGCGATTCGCATTTATCAAGCCAAACACATTGCGGTATACCTCGCCTTCAAAATCTTCTTGCTTCATTTTTGTAGCCAAACCATCTTTATCCAGCGGTCCTAGCGTGTACTCCTTCCCATCGGCAAGCACAGCTTTGAGCGAGCGTAACCAATCCACTGCTTGGCCATGGGTCAGTGATTTTTCTCCACCAGAATTATTGGCAACAATTCCCCCCATGGCGCATAAGTCACGCGAGGCAGGATACACAGGGTACTGGAGACCTCGCTCCAGCGTTGCTGGTTCTAGGTCGCGATAGAAGACACCCGGCTGAACAACAACGAATCCATCTCGCCCCGCGACAGAATCATCGCGCTCGATATCAACAATCTCATTCAAGTAACGTGTCGTATCCATCACAATTGATGAACCGACAGCGCCACCGGTCATATCCGTTCCCGCAGAGCGAGCGGTGATAGATACTCCTGAGTGACTCTTCGCATAGGCAACTAGGCGCCCCACATCAACAGCAGAGCGCGGGTACACGACAACTTCGGGAGTTACCTGAAAAACACTCGCATCATGACTATACGTTGCACGAGTTGTAGCGGTCGCATCGACATCGCCACAATCAAGCGCCTTGAGATCTCCCTCCAGTGTCATCCTTCCAGTATATCAGAAGAGTGCCTGCTGGTCTGATAACGGCGTGGACAGCGAAACCTGCGCCGTAAGCGCGTAGATTTCGTACTGAGGCAACAAGCCACGACCATGGAGAATACGAGAGAATGCTTCAGCCTCCATCAGCGCGCCCACAAGGCCGTTGTGTGGTTTTGGCTCGGCAGGAAGACCAACGTATTCCAATACAGTGTCGTTATTGATAGCGGAGCGATTATATTTTACGGGAGGTTCGATTGCGCGCATCTTCATGTGGGCCCACGCAATAGAATGCAAATCGATAATGCGATGGCCAAAGTCCCACGGCATACGATATCGATTCGCGGTAACCTCAAGGAATCCGTGATCAAAGAAAGTATTATGCCCCATGAGCGTTCTGTTCTGTGATGCACGCGTCCATGCAAAAAACTCTCCGACGAGTTGCTCGAGCGTTTTCTTACTTGGGTCAGTAATCTGCTCAACACTAAATCCATTAACTCGAAGCGCGGCATCCTCCACGCGGGCACCCTCCCACATCTTGCACTCACCATAGAACTGTCGTTGAGGCGACTCGAAATCTACCGCGCCAATCGACACAATACTGTGGAGACGCGCATCGAGCCCCGTCGTTTCTATGTCGACAACAATCATGGGGGCTATTCTAGCGATTCATGCGTCGTCGTGCAACCTACTCTCTAGCGAGATTTTGGTTTGCGGGCGTTGTGACTGCGAAGACGCGCAACTTGAGAGTTCAGTCGTGCTGGCACTCTTTTGTTTTGAGGAAATTCACGCGCAGGACGCACCGCGCGAGAAACTCGTTTCATAGTAGGCATTGAGTAAGAAATTAACGCGAGAGATGCTGCTGGATACGCTGACTCACAGCACCGAATACAGCTAACCACAGCGCGGTGCAGATAATCCAACCGAGGATTGGAATAATACTTACCACCTCAAGCAGGATAACTCCTCCGAATGCAGACCCCCAAGAAATGTGGAGTGTCTCTTTTTTCTTCAATGCCATCACCAACCAAGAGCCCAAGAGCATGCCCGTCAATGCTTTGGTTACCATGAGCGCGGCTGCAAACAGGAGGAGCATAAGCGCCCCTGGGAAAATTCCGACAAAGCTAATCAAGAGTAAGATGGATGCAATGGGTACCAAGATGCCGTACGCGAGTCCGTGTCCGATAGAAACCCAGAATCCACTTCGAACTGCGGCAAAGACCTCAAGCACCTGTCGACGCCAACGCCACACCAGAAGAGCGACCAGACCCAGTACTGCAAGGAGTCGCATACCTGTCATAACACCGAGCACTGCCCAGAAAACCTGTCGCGGCACCTCAACATTCTTTCCAGCGCGTCCTCGTGGATCAAAGGAAACTTCACCAAGAATACGTCCGCCCTCAGCGAGAACCATTTCACGAGGAGCACGATACGATACGGAGCCGTTCACCATTGCGGAGGGTCCAATCTCAAACTGTTCCTTAATCTTTGCTGAAATATCTCCTCTCACTGAACCATTGAGTGTGAGTGAGCCTCCTGAATATGTCAGGTCTCCATAGACAGCTCCATCAATAAGCACTTGTCCTCCTGCAACGATCATGTCGCCTGAAATAATAGCTCCCGGAAGAACATGTGCTGTACCGCCAAGGACGACGAGATCTCCTCCAACGCGGTCATTGATAGTAATTGTCCCTCCAACAATGCGGACATCACCATCAACGGGACCGAGGATTTGGACGGTGCCACCAGCAGCGGCGATATCCCCTCCTACAGAACCTGACAATGTAATAGTGCCTCCAACGGCAAAAACATCACCCGTAATACGGCCACCGAGCGTGGTGGTGCCTGCGGCAACATACAGATTTCCCGAAACCGCTTTCTGAGCAGCAAGTGAATACTGTTGGCTGGCGTGAAGCGTCGCTGCAAGAGCAGATGTCGGCGACAACGCGAGCAAACCTAATGCGAGAACACTAATAAATCTCTTCATAATATGTGATGAGATGAATACTCGATAAGTATACCACTCCTTCGTCATCTGTGTACTCTGTGGTATCCTCACCACACATGCTTATTGATGATGTCACAATTGAAGTAATCGCTGGCAATGGTGGGGATGGCAATGTGGCCTTCAATAAGAACATGAAGGAGCTCGGCCCAACTGGCGCGTCGGGAGGCAATGGCGGCAGCGTATACTGCGTCGGGGTCGCAGATATTGGCGCGCTCTCCCACTGGAGAAATACGAAAACAGCTCAAGCCGAACATGGCCATGTTGGTGGCCTCCAGTATCGCGATGGAAGTGATGGCGTAGACAGTGAGTTCTCGGTACCAGTGGGAACGGTCATCCACAATCTTGAGACGCATCAGGACATCGAAATCTCTGCCATCGGACAACGCGTCCTCCTAGCCAAAGGAGGTAAGGGCGGTAAGGGAAATTTTCACTTCCGATCTTCTACCGACACAAGTCCTCGAAAATTTGGACAGGGAACATCGGGCGAGCGCTGGACACTCCGCCTCGAGCTCAAACTCATCGCCGACGTGGGTCTTGTGGGATTCCCTAATGCCGGTAAATCAAGCCTCCTCAATGAGCTGACCCGAGCACAACAGCGCGTTGCCAACTACCCATTCACAACTCTCGAACCTGGGCTGGGTGTTTTCTTTGAGCTCATCCTTGCCGACATTCCAGGACTTATCGAGGGAGCCTCGTCCGGAAAGGGATTGGGCATCAAATTTCTCCGCCATGTTGAACGAACGCGAACGCTCCTCCACCTCGTATCATGTGAGTCTGAAGACCCCGTAAAAGATTGGCGCACCATACGAGCAGAACTTGGTGCTTATAATCCCGCACTCCTTGATAAGGAAGAGCACGTCATACTCTCAAAAACCGATACCATCCCTCCAGAAACACTCGAGCGCTATAAGACACTCTTTCGCGAGGCAGGCGTCACGGCTCTGGCCGTCTCTATTCATGACGACGAATCTCTCGAAAACGTTCGCGCCATTCTCCGCTCTGTTATAGCGGCCAAGAAAGCACAATAACTTCAGGGTCGGTAATACGCCACTGTCCGATACGAGTACGGCGCAAACTCGATAGCACGCCACCCGTACCAAGACGCCGACCGAGTTCATGAGCAAGGGAACGAATATAAGTTCCACTCCCACAATGAATACTCAATCGTGCGCACATAAGTTCAGTATCGACAGGGAAGAGCGCTTCCCACGCTCGACAAATTTCTTCTTGTCGAAAATCTCCTTGCACCAAGGCAATTCGCTCGCCAGCAGTAGCAACGAGCGCGTGAGATGAAACTCGCTCAATACTGTGCACATCAATCTGACTAATACTCATGCGGCGCACAGGCACAATAATGGGAGTTTCGGTTTGAGATTTTGCTAATGCAAATAACGGTAGCCCTTGATACCGATGACTGGAAAAAATAGGTACGCTCAAGTCAATTTTACCCACCAGCCCACGTATCACTGAGGTAATCCGCTCAGACGTTGGGTGAGGAGTATGATGCGCCACAGGAAGCCCCATGAGATCAAAGGAGTCAGTTGAGACACCGAAGACTACCTCGGCTTCATATTGCTTCCCCAGATACCAATACTCTTCTTGTCGCGCAAGTTGTTCTCCATGCACAACGGCAAGAAGGCCAGATGCGAGCGGATCAAGCCGCCCAGCGTAGGCAAGTTTTTCAGATTCTTTAATTCCTTGAGCGCGCCGAAGAAGCGCGAGCGCCTGAAGCGGCGTCGCCCCTAGTGGTTTATCGATAAGGAATGGTCGATCCATAGTTCAAGGGAGGATACCACAATCCTCGTGTGTGGATCTCGGGAGAAATGATGCTCATCGCCCTCCCCGAATAGGGATTGCGACCTCATTGCGTCGTACGAGAGGCGGAACCCATGAAGGACTGTAGTGGAGGGTGCGCGCCGCCGAGAGAATAACCCGTTTATCTCGTGCGAGCAAATCACGCAGTGCGCGCTCCTCATCCTGTATTCGCTCCTCGCTGGACGATCCCCACCATGACCTCACCGCAAGGGTAGCGGAAGCAACTTGAAGAATGCGAATCCTCGGGTTATTGGGACGAGGAACAGTAACGATTGTATATGCCGAGGGAAGGATAGAAGAAACAACATATGCATCGCCTCGCTCCTGAGAAACAATGGGGGCAATCAGTGCAATACGTTCACTGGTAGGTCCCGGCTCGACACCCAGTGGGCGCTGCATAGCAAATGACTCCTGAATCGCATTATCCCCATCAAGATAGTCTGCGAGAATATCTCTACCCTCTCTCACTGCGTCAACTCTTTCGCCAGAGACACTCACTTGCGCCACGAGATATCCCTCATATCGTCGCACCTCATAACCATCGGTGCCATCTTGCACTTGATACGCGGGACCCGGCACACTCTGCGTAGTTGCAATCCCCCACAACAACCAAAGCAACACCCCTATGCCAAGTGCGCGAGGTATTGTACGCGGTGAAAATCGTCGTACCATATTCCCCTAGTATACCAAATACTAAGCACGGCGTTACTTCGTACGCTTAAAGCGCACCGTAAAGACTGGCTCGTATCCGGAGTGCTGATCTTTCACCTCCACTCGCTCGCCCTTCATAATTGAGGTGAGTGCGACGTCACTTAGCATCTGCGCATCCTGTCGGATTGCGAGTGCGAGCTCATCCATCTTGCCAAACGCAGCGCCCGATTGTTCACGAATTGATTTTTCGTACTTCTTTTTCTTCTCCCGAAGTTTTTGCATATCTTCGGTGATGTGCTGATATTCAGAACTTGCAGCGAGTTCCTCTTTATACTTGCGACGAACAACTTTTACTTGATTCTTCTTCTCCTGCAACCGATCAAATATATCTTGTACAGACTTCATAGGAATGTGTAATTACAACAATGCAGGTCATCCTACCACAGGAGCTCCGACTTACTAGTGTGGAAATCTTACCGCCATGTGCGTATACTAGAGCATCATGCTATCCACAATTCAATCCTATCTATTCGGAAGCGTATTTCGTCGAGGAGCGTCTCTCTTAACCACGCTCACCATTGCAAGCTATGCCCTTGGCCTTGTGCGCGACATGGTATTTTCTCGTGTCCTTGGCGCTGGTCGACTTCTCGATGTCTACAATGCGGCCTTTATTATCCCTGATGTCCTCTTGAACGTGTTTATCGCGGGAGCTCTTGCGGCAGCATTTGTTCCTATCTTTACGCAACTCCTCGCCAAAGGACAACGCACCGATGCCGAAGAATTAGCAGCCACGATGCTCTGGGGAGCTCCTGTTGCTATGCTCCTCATCGGAATCGTTGCCTTCATCTGGATGCCAAGCTTTGCAGGAATGGTTGCGCCAGGATTTAACGAGGTGGATCGCTTACTCTTAATTGAGCTCTCTCGATTTATGCTCCTCTCTCCGATTTTATTTGCGATTTCAAATACACTGGGCAGTATACTTGTCTCCATGGAACGCTTCACCGGATATGGACTCTCCCCCGTATTCTATAATCTAGGAATCATCGGAGGAGCATTTCTGGTGGCACCTTTTGGACCACGAGGATTGGTGCTGGGCACACTCCTTGGAGCAGCGCTCCACCTGCTCACTCGAGCCATCGCACTACTACGTTCTGGATTTCGACCCCGTGGTCCCGTGTCGCTTTCAAATATTCATTTCCGAGAAGTCCTTCGCCTCATGATTCCTCGCATGGCAGGACAACCCGTTGAACAGCTTACCTTCTTTCTTTTTACCAATCTCGCCTCTTCACTTGCAGTTGGATCGATTGCGATTCTCTCCTTTGCGCGCAATTTTGAATCAGTTCCCGTCTCAGTATTTGGTATTTCCTTCGCTACAGCAGTATTTGCGTCGCTCGCTCGCTCTGCCGCCATCAATGATGACGCAACATTTATCCGAACACTCCGAGAAGCAGCGCGACCACTCGCCATCGTCACGGTACTTGCGACAACATTCTATATTATTGCGGGTCCATTCATTATTAAAATCCTCCTTGGCGGAGGCAGGTTCGGGCCTGAACAAATTGCGGCAACCGCATCCCTGTTAGCATGGTTCTCGCTAGCAATACCCGCTGAAGCATTTATCCATTTGTTAGTTCGTGCATTCTACGCACTCAAAGACACATGGACACCAGTGCTCATTTCAGTCCCCGGCCTCGGCCTCATCTGGGTCGTAGCACAGGCACTCATGCCTACCATGGGCTTGGACGGACTCGGACTCTCCTATGCAGCGACCACATCGATTGAAGCGGTGCTCCTCCTCATACTCCTACGACGCAAACTCCGCATACATCGAGGAAACTCACCTTCAGTAGAAATCGTTTAGCTACGAAAATCTGTCTCGTGGTGCGCGATGTTGTCCTTGGCAATCCCTTGTGCTTCTCGTCGACGGAATCGATTGGTTCCCGTATAACCCACATAGAGTAATGATGCGATTCCGGCGGAAAGAAGAGCGACCAGAGCTGCAGTGCCTGGTCCTGTTGCCACCGTCGCAACACGTCCCACAGATCCCTGCGACGTGCCCTGCGTGGAGCTGATAGCAAGAAGTGGAGTAGTAACAATAGATGTATCAGTGGCACCTGAAACAGCACTACCCGCACCTCCGGGAATATTGATAATGATTGCTAAGGGCACGCTCTCAATTCCATCTGTGTCCGTTGCAATGGCTCGAATTTCATTTGCTCCTTCCTTGAGCTGCAGGGCTACTGACCAGACCGCACAATTACTAATGCCGCCTGCACATGCGCTTGAGCTAGGAGTAACATCTGTGGCAAATATTCGATTGATTTCGATACGAATTTTTTGGATAGGAGCACTCGTAAGAATATCAGATGAAACTTCTCCTGAAATCGTAACAGGACTACTCGTAACCGTTTCTCCGTTTTGATGACTCAATAGAGAGATAGCAGGACCCGATATATGAACTCCGTCGGTGCCAAATTCTGGTGGTGGAGTACCATCAACGGCAAGCACGGAATTTTGAACCTCACCTGCGTCAAAGATACTCGAAAACACTGATGCAAGACCCCTAAACAGGTTTTTCGCCTGAGCTATGGGAGATTCGTTTATACCGGGTAAGCCTGCTATAAAGTTGAATTGCGCAATGAGACTCATCTCGCGAGCATGTTCAACCAAATTGCTCCGCCACCCCCCCACAAACCAGCCAGCTCCGTATGCAGCCATCTCGCTACTATTTCTGGAAGCGTCTGAGCCCTTCGTAATCGACCTCTTTCCGGATTGATTAAAGATATTCTCTGCTCCCGACCTGAGTCCTCCATCAGCAAAGATAAGGGCATGAATAAGCTCATGAGCCACGAGATAAGCAGAGCAGTTACCGTCCTTCAACCCCATCACTCCATTGGAGGCCATTTGCGCATCTGCGCCGCCCCCAACATTGTTATCAATCTTATTGAGATTCCCCTTACTACCCATTCTCCCAATCCACGTTTTTACCGTGTCCAAACAGGGTGCGCCAAACTGTCCAGAAATTTGAACTCCTTGACCTCGAAACCAGTTAACGAGGTCGGTATAGCTTGCACCGCTAGCCCCTCCCTGACAGGATGCCCCGGCCGAATTACATGCATTGGCTCCATTTCCCGCAACCGCACTACACGTATTATTTACGCACTCTAAATGCGAGGCGGGAGCGTCCACGAGTATCTCGATAGTTTTGAGCGTATTGCCATTGGCATTACTACAGGTAAGGGTCACTGATGTTGTAGATTGAAGAGGACCCACGGATGCAGTACCGCTCGTGGCACTGGTGGCAACAAACCCTTCGCCAGTACAAGATGTGGCATCCCGCACATCCCAAGTCACCTGAGCGCTCTGCCCTTGCGATACTCGAGCTACATCTGAACGAAATGAAAGAATCAAAGGAACAGAGCTCGTTGCACGACACTCCGTACGCTTTGTAGCATCAAAATCGTTGCAATCAGCAGTCGCAACCGTGATGCCGGGTTTTTGAAGATTAAAGACTCCATCACCGTCACAGTCAAAACCCTGAAACGTAATGGCGCGATCTAAATCATTGCAATCGGCCCCATCAGCGGCATCAGTGCGCGATGGACGGACATTGTTATCATTATCGCAATCAGCATCAAGACAGGGACTATCCACTGCCAAAGAGTTCTGCGTCGGTGTTGGTGTGGGGGTTCCTGTGGGCGTTGGCGTAGGAGTTGCTATGCCCGCACACCCTTGTCCTGGATATATCGTAGGATTACTGTCATCGCAATCATTCCCTCCTGGAATGACAGGATTATTATAACCATCGCCGTCACAGTCTCCGTCAGCGCAAGGATCAATCGTAGGGGTTGCACTCGCGATGGGAGTAGGAGTGCTACTCGTCGCTAGTGGGGTTGCGGTGTTTATCGGCGTAGTCCCGGGACATCCTGCGCCAGGGTATAAGGAAGCGTCACCGTCGTTGCAGTCGTTACCACCGACGACAGGATTGAGGTATCCGTCACCATCACAATCTCCATCAGCGCAAGGATCAACACTGGGCGATGCGGTCGCCGTAGGACTCGTCGACGCTGCAATCATGGGCGTTGGCGTGGCACCACTCGGGCACCCGCTTCCAGGATAGAGCGCAGCGTTGCCATCGTCGCAGTCGTTACCGCCAACGACAGGGTTATTATAGCCATCGCCGTCACAGTCTCCGTCGGCGCAGGGGTCGACTCCGGGTGGCGTGGAAGGAGCGGGAGTTGGCACCTGACTAACAGGTGTAGCCGTACTCTCGGGCTGCACAGAACATCCATTTCCAGGATAGAGCGCAGCGTTGCCATCGTCGCAGTCGTTACCGCCAACGACAGGGTTATTATAGCCATCGCCGTCACAGTCTCCGTCGGCGCAGGGGTCGACTTCAGGAGCAGTAGTAGCAGTGCTCGCGGGTTGTGGTGTCGCAGTACTGGCAGGTGCAGCCGTACTTGCTGGCTCTGCATCACCAGGACATCCGCTTCCAGGGAACACATTCGCATTACCGTCATCACAATCATTACCTCCTACGACAGGGTTATTAAATCCATCGCCGTCACAATCTCCATCTGCGCAGGGGTCAATGCTACCAAGCACCTCGTCGTCTGGAGTAGGTTCAGGTGTCGCCTCGGGATTTTCTTCGGAGGTTGGCTCTGGAGTAGCTTCCGGGGGCGTCTCCGACGGCGCCTGCGCCTCCTGACAGCACGGATTACAATCGGTGGTAACTCCAAGATCCGACGCTCCATCTGGGCAAAATCCCTCCTGACTGCAGTAGTTTCCTCCAAGCTCCCCGCACGACATTTCACTAGGGTCTGATGCAAAGAATTTCGAAAGACCAAATGTTACTCCAAAATAATTAAGTGACACCACGCCAATAATCGCAACCGACGCAAGCCCGGCAAGAATACTCTTTGGGTACATCCTCCCAAATGTTCTGAGTTGCGATAAATCCATATGCGAGTGAAAATAGGAAATTAATTTGGGTACACAACGATAATTGCTCGCCTCCCAGATTCAATATACGGAACCGGATCAACATCAACGGGCCATTCATCACCACCCGTTGGCACATCATGCATCGCCTCGTAGAACACGTTCGGCGCGTAGCTAAAATTGCGACCATGGCGCGTCCCCACATCATTGGTAATAATATTTCCCGTATCAGAAATCCCCTTCACCACGAGCATGTGGTAGACGGGTCCGGGCGATGTGTAATAAGGATTGCCCAGCTGGCGCCCCGCAAGCGGGACAATCACTGGACGACCAGCACGTACATGACTTGCAATATCCGCAATAGAAACATCATACAGAACGTCGACGCGCTTGTACCCGTACACCTCGCGAATCATGCGAGCTGTTTGTGCCGCATTGGTGTGTTTGTAAAATCCTAAGTTCTTTTGTTGCCACTGCACCAGTGCAAGAATCCCCGCTTCAACCTGCTCAACGGAGGGCATAGCGCCCCTCCAAAACGCGTCTACCAAAAGAGCGCTTGTCTCTTCGCATGCCTCTTGCCACGGAAGCGACCAGTCTCCACGAGGAGCTTGACTCGAGAATGGAACGGCAAGGTTTACACCTTTCGGTGCTGCTGATGGCAGTGGTGATGCGTTCGAAATTGTTGCTGTCGGCTTCGGAGTAGTTGATGCTCGCGGCTGCTCGCTTGGTACTGGTGGCTTTGATTGCTCAATGTAGATATCGCGTATATCGGAACGAAAAACAACCAACGCCAAAACGACCCCAACCAGAGCGAGACCTCCCATATGCCTCGAGGATACCATAAGAGAAATTATACCACCGTTAGTGCGCAAGAAAAACCTCGATGTGTACATCGAGGTTTAGATGACGAGTTCGTACCCGGCATCTTGGAGACGCTGCTGGGCCTGTTCACGGTTGATGCCCAGTATTGTTTGCACATGCCACCCATCACGCGTTTGGATTTGGAGAGCGCATCGCTCTCCTGGCCACATCTCAACCAGCACCAGAAATATCTCGCCTTCGTATTTCTGAACAGAAAAAAAATCCGGCAACCGCATACGCACCTCCTTTCTCTAGCTATAACCTGAACCCATTCCTTTCTGCTGTCAAAATAAAAACTCCGATGCACTTGCATCGGAGTGTGTTGCCTACTGGTACAGTACGCTCCGCAAGATTCGAGCGATGATGAGGCGGCGCACCGAACCACCCGGCGGCGAGTTGTAGTACAACTCTTTGAGCGTGTCTCGGATCCATCCTTTCGTTTGCTCGCTGTCGCTAGCCTTGGGCCTTGGGATGCAGTGAAACTCCCGCTCAGCTCGAGCGTTCCATCGCTTGAATGCGAACCTCGCTTCTGCAGTGCCCTCGGGAGCGTTGTGCCACACCCCCTGAAAGTCGGCGAGGCTCCTTGCGCGTGCGACGGCCTGCTGCATATCCACGCGCATTCCGCAGACAACCTCATGAATTGCCTCCACAGAGGTCATGTCAGGGAGCACCTCGCGTACCCTCCGAATGATTCTCCTCTGCTCATCGGTCATATTCCGCATACTAGCTCCTTATAAATACTCACAACTCACGAAGAGTCGGAGAGAAATTATAATGACATATTTATCATATTTTGTAAAGTCTCACAAAAACGTCCCGACCTAGGTCGGGACGGATACTCCTCGCGCGGCAAGCGCACGAGCCGCAAACTTACTCTGCGTTTCTTGCCACATACAGTAGATACGCAGTATGTCCGAGGAGCTCGTCACGAGAACATCTGTACTCACCCGAGCGAGCGTATCCACAATCCCTTCAAACTTGGATGCCATCTCCTCGAAGGGACTGCCCCCGATGGTGCGGTACGCGATAGAGCCCAGTTGAACGTAGTAGGCTACATGAGCGGGGCGACGTGGTCGAGAATCGCGCTCCCACCACAAGCCGCTAAACACAAGCGCTCGGTCCCCTACAGAGCGCAAGGCGCTAACACGCTCTCGAGGAGAGGCTGAAAGCGCGCCAGCGAATGGGTCGGCGAGAATCTCTGTGGGATGGTGCCCATCAGACACTTCTCTCGCCAGCAACTGCACAATGTAGAACTCCGTAATCGGCGCTACTTTGACCCGTTCTCGCTGGAGCGCATCGCCCAACAACGATCGGAAAAACTCCATGGGAGTCTCGCGAATAATCCTCTGCATATATCCTCCTAAATGAACTGGCGAGATTGTACCGCTTCAGGGATGCAATGCAAAGTTAAGCCAATCATTGAATGGCTTCAATACTCGAAACGTTGCAATAACTGTCGCATCAAAATTCTTCCCAAGCACTTCTGCATCGGTAAGATTTCGCGTCGCAATCCATGATGTATGTCGCAGTAATTCGCGGAGAGAAGCCGAAACACCCTCGCCCTTGAAATCCCGAGGCATCGTCTTGAGCTTAAGTGACTCTAAACCGCCAAAGAGCTTACGAAATACCTTGGCAGATGTAATATTCGCCAGCGCATCACCGTCACGCATGATAGTCGTTCGTATCCGCTTGAGCTGCACCGAATCAGGGCGATACACCCCTCCGGCGATGAACGATTGGCCGTCGGGACCAATTTGCAAATAATAAGCTGCGCGACTCTCATTGCGGCGCCCACCACGGCGTATCAAGAACGAGAGATACGTCTTGCAGGGAGTTTTATCCGCACTAAAACGGGTATCTCGCCAGATGCGATACATACAATCTTTGGGTTTGAGTCCTCGAGTATCTTCGATGTCTTGCATATCCAGCAACAACATCGACACCCACTGCAGCATTGTGCGCTGGACCACGTCGAACCTGCGCTCATTGGCCCGAGTGTGCATCCATGCGCGGGTATTATTGCGCTGTAAGTCCTCAAGAAACTCGAATACATAATCGAGTTTTGCGTGCATAGTAAGGAAACGAGAACTAACGAGATTTCTTTTTGGTGTTTGCACCAAATTTCTTAACCGCTCGCTCTGCGAGCATGAGACGCTTGGCCTCACGGCGCTTCTTTGTCTTTTTTGGGTGTTTGACTATCTTTGTGCTTCCCAGAGCACCACGTCGTTTTGCCATGTAAGTATATTAGAGTAGGTTGCGCATACCTAAATACTGTATCATAACTTTCCTGAAGTATCCAGCCCCTTCCTTGATTCTTTCATGAGGCGATATCGCTGGAATATCCCCACACTCGTGACACAAAAGTAGAACGTTGCAATCGAAAAACTCGCCCAAGCACTCCCTCGAAAACTATCAAGCGCTTGAGCAGATTGACCAATCATAAAAAGCGCGTGAGCAGTGATATAATCGCGGTGCGACACAACTCCCCCTTTGGATTGAAACCAAAAGTAAGCGATTGACTGCGTGAGAATCATTGCGAAAAATAAAATCGTCAGCATCGCCACAGTAAACCACAAAAATCGAAAGAAAGAAAAAGCCCCGCGGGTGCGGGGCTTTTTCTTTGCTAAAACCCCTCTACGAAAGGAGTCGGACGATTAAGATAATGAGCACAATCACAAGAAGGGTGTGAATCAAGCTCCCTCCAAGGTTTAAGCGCCAACCTAGTAACCAACCAATTAACAGAACGACGAGGATAGTGGTAAGCATTATGGTGATTATTTATCCTGCTGATCCAGTTTTACCGCAGCCTCAGGCGTCGATACTGGCTTACTGATAACGAAGAGTCTGGCTACGCCCTGTGCTACCAGCCAGATAACGAGCATCGCAAGAAGTGTTGTCCACTCAAACACACTACCCTCGACGCGACTCACTCGAAATACATTCAGAAATGGTGCCGTGAACGGGTAGGTAACATTATAGATGAATGTCGTAAAACCCGCTCCAGAGTTAGCGCCCAAAAACTTTAATACAAACCGGAATGCGAGGAGTGCCTCGACCAATCCAGCTACATACCAAACGAACTGCGTACCCCGATACAATGGCTGAGTGCGACCCGATGACGATGCGTCCATAGAGAGATTGTTAGTACTATCAAGGCCTACTTCTCTATGATGTGCTTATATTAGAATAATGTATATAGCTGTGGTCAAGATACGCCTTCCTGCGCAAGAATCCTCTTCTTAGCTTCAGCTCCCCGATTGTACTGGCCAAGCGAACCATCGGAACGAATCACGCGATGACAGGGTATCGAAGGGTCGTAGTTTGCCTTCAATACCGTACCCACCGCTCGAAATGCCCGCGGATGACCGATTTTTTGCGCTACCTGTTGGTAGGTAAGAACACTCCCACGAGGAATTGCTCGAACAGCACGATGTACTTTTTGAGTGAAGGTCTCCATAGAGATACGATATCGCTCGTGCAAGGAAAATAAAAGCCCCGCGGATGCGGGGCTGGCACTACTTCTTGAGATACGAGCACTGATCGTGAATCAGCGGGCGACCCTTGTGCTTCTTGGCTCGAGGAATCCTCACGCCGGCGGCGCGACGCTCGGCACGCCGAGTCCACCGCTTCCACGCACTCATTCCCGATGATCCCTTCCGAGCCGGACAACAGAGACAGTAGTCGGAACGGCGACACTGGGTTGTTCGGCCACCCTTACGTCGATGGTTAACGTGATTTGCCACTTCACTCTCCTTCGATGTTAAGCTACTTCAATCCCGCGATGAATTCTCGCACTCGACGCTGATGCGCTTCTTTCTCATCCTCTTTAGCCCCTCTTCCCCCTCGAGCGAGCCATTCCCTTTGAACGTCTTTGAGGAGGCGCAGGTTCACGCCTTCATTGAGGAGAAGCGCGCTGTGGGTTCGACAGAACGCTGCAATGTCATTATTGCGAATAATGGCATTGCGCATCACCCCTGAATCATCGAAATTATCCGGACACTCAGGAAAATCGCATCCAATCGCCTCTCGCGCCATCGATTCATAGGACATAAAAGAGCCTTCCTTTCGAAATGCATAATACAACCAAATTATGTATTAGTCAAGAATCATATCTTGTTGTCGCCAGCGAGTGCGTTCTGCTATGATTGCTCAATGTCTGTGAGCTCCAAAGTTATTCTTTCGCTAGTCGGACTCTCTCTTATGGCTG
>CAYZIF010000008.1:0-24534 GCA_964478355.1 uncultured Candidatus Saccharibacteria bacterium | reverse complement strand
ATTTCGAACTCGCAGCTCAGAAAGCTACCGAGGTGGGAATTTCAGAGATTGTTCCTATTCTCACGGAGCGCACGGTGAAGGGGAGTCTTCGTGTCGAGCGAGTTCGGAAAATTGTTCGCGAAGCAGCAGAGGTGGCTGGGCGAGGATTGATTCCAGTTGTTCGAGATGTCGTTACAATGGAAAGCGTGCTTACTGAGGCGAGCAAGAATGATACGAACCTCTTCTTCGATCCTTCCGGAACTGTATTTACAGGCGTTGCTAAAACGGTGCACCATGCAGGTATTTGGATAGGACCTGAAGGTGGTTGGAACGAAAAAGAACTTGAGCTCGCCCAACAATTAGGGATGCGTATTGCATCTCTGGGCCCACTGGTGCTCCGCGCTGAAACGGCCGTCATCGTGGCGACGTACATGGTTGCGCATTCAATAAAAACGTGATATAAAAAGTATATGTTTGAATATCTCAACGGGAAAAAACTCTACCGCTCACCAAGGGATGCCGTTATTTTTGGCGTTGCGGCGGGATTAGCGGATTACTTTCGAGTCGACGTTGTATTTATACGGCTTTCGTTTGTTGCACTGGCGCTTTTGACGCATTGGCTCGGATTTCTTGTGGCGTACATTGTCGCGGTGATTTTGATGCCAATTGACCCAGCGCAAGATACCGTAGCCTCTACGCAGGAGCCCAAGGATGTAACGCCCACAAGTTCGAACGAGAAGATGGATTCCTCGCAGAATGTGTAAGAAAAAGACCCCACTATGGTGGGGTCTTTGAGTTCACAGACCGGTCTGTCGCTCTCGGTTTCGCCGGCGGAAACTCGTCGCGACTTCGAAGACTTCTTTTCTGAATGTAGTGAGCAGCCGCCAGATTTCCAAGGGCTTGTCGGCGGGGGTGTCGAGGACGGCGTCGATGATGACGCGAGCTTGTCCAAGTATGAATTTGCGCGTCAGATCACGGTCGACTGTCGGGTTCCGCTCAGCTTCGTTTACGGGATGCTTGATGCTCATCACGAACTCCTTTCAGAGAAATTATGCCATCAAGAATAAAAAAAGTCAATAATGCGCACACTATCTTGCAAAAACTCAAGAAGCTTTTTCCGCGTGCGGGCATGATGCTCACGTATCGAACCCCATGGCAGTGCATGGTCGCTGTGCAGCTATCAGCTCAGTGCACGGACAAGAAAGTAAATGAGATTACTCCGAAGCTCTTCAAAAAATATCCCACCTTGCATGATTTTATTCGCGCAGTGCCGCGTGAATTTGAAAAAGATATTTTTCAATCAGGATTTTATCGCAACAAAACAAAAAATATTCTTGCCGCAGCAAAGATGGTGCACGAGCGTTGGAAGGGGAAGCTCCCCAAGACTATGGACGAGATGCTCACTATTCCGGGCGTTGCGCGTAAGACCGCTAATGTCGTGCTCGGCAATGTCTTTGGAGTTGTCGAGGGCATTGCGGTCGATACACATGTGTATCGACTCGCGCGCCAATGGGGGCTCTCGCGTCATAATGATCCCAACAAGGTTGAACAAGATTTGATGCAGGCATTTCCAAAAAAGGAATGGTTTTTGCTGACCTATCGCATGATTGAGTATGGGCGTACCTACTCGCCAGCAAAGAAGAAAGATCATAGCGATGAGCCATTAGCGAAATTCTACGTATGAAGAAGTCTGCTATTCTTGAGCGTTACGAATATGCTTTTCCTGAAGAACTTATTGCTCAAGTTCCTGCGCAACCGCGAGATTCTGCAGGGTTGCTCGTCTACGATAGGATTTTGAAGACAACGGTACTCGATACATTTCGAAATCTCGCCTCCCATCTTCCTGTAAAGTCGGTGCTGGTATTCAATCGTACCAAAGTAATTCCTGCGCGCCTGTGGTGTCGTAAGGAAACGGGAGGGAAGGTTCAGGTTTTTTATATTCGTCACGATGCCAAGCATATTTTTGCTCTCTGTGATCGCCAACTCGAGCAGGACGCCCGCGTAATCCTGAATACGAAGATTCAATTTACGGTTCACGGGAGAGAGGGAGCATTGTACGTGCTGAAGCCAGAATTTACTATTGCGAGCATCATGTCGGTTCTCGAAAAATACGGCGCGACGCCAATTCCTCCGTATATTAAGCACTCGCCTTTGTCGGAGCGCAGGTTACGGAGTGAGTATCAGGCCGTATTTGCGAAAACAATAGGCTCCGTTGCCGCGCCGACTGCATCACTTCACTTTACACCGCGACTGCTTGCCTCATTGAAGAAGGCTGGGCACACCGTGCTCTTCGTCACGCTACACGTTGGATTGGGAACATTTGCACCACTTACGGCGCAGCAGTTCGCACAAGGCCGTCTTCATGAAGAGTTTTTTGATATTGATACCAAAACTGCTCGAGCACTCCAAGAAGCAAAAAAATCAGGGAGAAAGATTATCGCAGTTGGTACCACGGTGGCGCGAACCCTAGAGAGTGCTTCAGATAAGAAAGGGCGACTGGTGAAATTGCGGGGAATGACTGATATTTTTATTCGCGAAGGGTATGCATGGAGATTCGTGGATTCATTGATAACAAATTTCCATGTGCCAAAGAGTTCGTTGATGATGCTCGTGGCATCACTGGTTGGACGCACCCAGCTTTTGAAGCTGTACCGCTATGCAATCGCTCAACGTATGCGCTTTTTCTCATTTGGTGATGGTATGTTGATTCGGTAGTTGGTAGACTGGGGTATGACCAATGAGGGTTTCCCAAAGTCACAGGAACGACGCCACGAACAGAGTCGCGAGCTTGAAATACGACAATGCATTACGCATGAGCGACCAGTAACCTCGGGGAGTAATGCGCTTATCTTTAAAACAGAAGATAAGCGTCGTTCAGCGGCCCAAGCCGTTAAGGTGCTTAAGGTGTATCGTGCGGGCGCAGGAGAGCATGAATTTAAAACACTCTCACACGCATATGAACTGCTCTCCAAGGAAAAGGGTGCGGCACAGACTCCACGTCCGTCACAGTTTGTAGTGCTGGAGCTTACCGAAGAAGAGCGAACTCACCTCAATTCATTCGGAGCTCATCTTGTTCAGCAGCAACCCGTCGAAGCTTTCGACATGTCGTTTATTGAGGGTAAGGATTTTGCACGCATCGTGTATGAGGAGGTTATTCGACGGTGCACGCCAGAAGAGCTTTTAGGGTTTCTGCGACCCGAAGAGCAGCCAGCCGATCTCGTCGAAGAGGCTGCGACATTGGAGTATCTCTTTGATATCGTGAGTCACGTTCTGAAACTTGAGAATCCTCTGAAAGTCGATGCAACCGGTGTCCCTCAAAATGATTTGCGAACGCTCTGGAAGAATAGTAAAAAAATATTCGAATTTTTGTCGTCTCGAGGATTCCAAGTGCATCCCAGCATCGTGTCTCAACTTGATATTGCCGTAGCCGCCTTGCACAAGAATGGAATCTATCACAATGACCTTCATGAGCGAAACCTTATGATTGAAGGGCGCATTGATGATGCTTCGGGGAAGGTTTGGATACTCGATTTCGGCGCAGCACACAAGAAGTCATTTGAGCTCGAAACATATCGAGACGATATGAGCCTTGTTCGACTTCTGGAGGCATGTGTTAAAACGAAAGAAGAGCGTGTCGCTCATGAAGAGCAAATGCGGCAATCTGAACTTGAGAGAGAAATTCTTGGCCACCTAACAAATCCTACAGTCGTTGGAATCTTTAGCCGTTTTGAAAAATTAGGTAAAGAAAACAGAGCTCAAGCGATAACACGCTCGTTGGCAAACTCACTGAAGCCAAAATTTGAGCTATCGGCTCTCAAATTACTCTACGATAACGATGTAGTGTCCGCTGCTGAGGCACGCGCTATTATTGAGGATGCAATTGAGTTACTCATCGCAAAAAATAAACCAGCAACAAAGACGAAATCTGCCGTTACCTTCAACCCCTCGCTCCAGAGTCTCTTGCGAGTTGCTATTCGATTATGGCACAGTGCGTAGATGCATGATGCATCATTTCGAAAATTAGTGCTTGGTTATTATCGCAAGCATGGGCGGCATGATTTGCCATGGCGAAAGAGTATTACACCCTATCGAGTTCTTGTAAGTGAGATTATGCTTCAACAGACGCAAGTATCGCGGGTGATTGAGAAGTATAAAGAGTTTCTCCGAGCGTTTCCCACGTTTCGCGCACTTGCATCTGCGCCTACGGGGGATGTCCTGAAGGTCTGGCAAGGTTTGGGATACAATCGTCGCGCGCTCGCATTGCAACGATGTGCCCGCGAGGTGGTGACGAGCTACCGAGGCAAGCTTCCTGAAGATTACGAAACGCTTTGCACGCTTCCTGGAATTGGCCCCTATACCGCGGGAGCCGTCTTGGCATTTGCATTTGATGTATCGGTGCCCATGATTGAGACAAATATCCGCCGCGTGTACCTCCATCACTTCTTCCCTGGCAAGAAAAAGGTGAGCGATGCTCTGTTGCAACCGATGATTGCTCGGCATGTCGCTTCCGTCTCATCGGCCCGGCAGTGGTACAGCGCCCTCATGGATTACGGAGCACATCTTGCGCGTGAGATTCCCAATCCAAACACACGAAGTAAACACTATACTCGTCAGGCGCAATTTGGAGGGTCATTGCGACAGCTTCGGGGTAGGATTTTGCGACACGTAACGGATGTTGGTTCTGTTAACTATGCTCGGATTACTGAACTGATGGGGGATGAGCGAGCGCCTCACGCTATAGCCGCCCTTGAGAAAGAGGGATTTATTCGTATTACCAAGCATGTTATTCGTTTAACGGCGTAGCTATGTGTATAAGGAGCATTGGTGGCGTCTACGACGATGCTATACTAGAGATACACCATGCCCATTGCAGAATTAGTAGATTATATCCAAGCACAGACACAAGAAGGGGTGTCTGCTCAAGAGTTGCGCGTGAGCCTCATGGAGGCTGGTTGGCACGAGGTTGATATTGAGAATGCTCTTCACGATGTTGCCGCCGGACTACATCCTGCGACTCCCGGCGCGTCTATCCATGAGGATCTGGCGCAGGTTCGAGGTATGGTTGCTCATCTAGCTGCTCGTATGAAAGACCTCGAAGGTACTATCGCAGCATTTGCCTCGTCACCGCAGCGTCTTGCGCTCGAACCACAAGGACAATTACCATCGGCATTTATTGGAGCAGAGCGCGAATTACCCCCTGCTCCTGTGAGTCTCTTTTCTCGCGCGCTCACATTTACGCTGACGCTTCTAGGTTCGATAGGGCTTGCTCGATATGGAGTAAGCCTTGTGCAGCGACAGCAGGTTGCTCTTCAAGATTTCCATATTATTGTTGGTGCGTTCGGTCTTCTCGCACTCGTGCTTTCTGTGGTCTTGATTCGACAAGGAAGAGCATGGTCGGGGATGATGACATGTATTACTGCGCTGACGGTCTGGCTTATTGATATAGATCTTGCATGGCGAACGTATCATTCTATCGGGTGGATGGTTGGCGTTGCTCTCGTGCTCTTATGTTGCGCTATTGCTTTTGTTATTCGTCGATGGAGTGTGCGGCTTGCGAAATGACACAACCACTCTATGAGGCTGACATCATTCCTTCAGTCGATGCTAGCGCTACAAGGTAAACGCGCTCGAGCCCGCCGTCTCTTAGCCCGCGCTCTCATGGTGACGTGTCTTGTCGCGGTTGCTGTCGCTCTGGTGGCTCCGCTTACCTATGACCAGCGCGCTCACATGGTGCTTGATGCATCATCGCGTCGCATGCAGGTTTTGGGAAATCAGTTTCTCGGACTTGATATAACCGCACCTCGGCAAAATATTTTTTCACTCGTACGTGACCTTGATAAAACCATAGAAGTTGCCGACCACGCAACCATCTACCGTTCTCGAATGTTGGGGTTTGCGAATTTCATGTCTCGAGGAGAAATTCACACCGTTGCGGACGCTCTTCGTTGGTTCGGTATTTCTCTGACACAACATCAAGCGCAGAGTATTGGATTGTGTCGGCCACTAGACGCTCTTCGAGAAGGAGAGGCAATTGTTGTCCAGTCGGACCCATTTCAACAAGGGGTGGCTTCATGGTATGGACCGGGATTTCATGGGCGACTCGCTGCTTCGGGAGAGGTGTACAACATGTATGACCGAACTGCTGCCCATCGGACGTTGCCGCTCCAGACATTGGTTCGTGTTGTCAGTCAGCGTACGGGGCAAAGTGCTATTGTGCGCATTAATGACCGGGGTCCCTACGTGGGTGGTCGTATTATTGATATGAGTCGCCGCTCGATGGATTTAATCGGTGGCGCTGATCTCGCTGCTGTCTATTTGGAATTGATCGATCCGCAAGCGCTCAACGTGGAGTGTCCTTAGGCTTTCAGTCGGAAGATGGCAAATTTTGGAATCTTCCGGTGTACGAGCCAGAAGTTTTTCTTTTTCGCTTTTGCGGTTTCGATAGGCAAGGGCTCGATGAGATCTACAAGGGTAAATCCTGACGCATGAATGTCGCGCAAGAGTTCGCCAAATGGTCGATGCCAGAATGAAATGGGGATTTCATTGAGGAGTTTTTCATCAACGCGTCGTGAGGTGAGGTAGTCTCCGTGGATAGTTGCGTCGTTATTTCCTTGAAGTTCATAGGAGAGGCGATAGCTGAATCGATTTCCTTCGCGAGTTTTTTCCATGCCCCATTTTATGGGATGATGTGTCGAGAAGAGAAACGCACTTCCCGGTACGAGCGCAGAGCGAACGCGGGTGAGAATATCAGTCCATGAAGCCGCATAGTGGAGCGCAAGGCTTGAGTACGCGAAATCAAATGACTCGGGAGGGTGAGAGATGTCCTCCATCCTACAGACTTCGAATTCTAGCTCTGGCCACGATGCTCGTGCGATTTCGATAAGATGAGAGGAAGCGTCGATGCCAAGAACCGAAGAGGCGCCACGCCCTTTGAGCTCATGACATTCTTCGCCACTCCCGCATCCAATTGAGAGTACGCGCTTTCCTGAAAGATCAGGCAACGCGCCAAACATTGCTGGTTTCTCGAGATATTCGTGCGAGATGCTTTCTTTGGTGCGCGCATGATGAGCCCACCGTGCAGCGTGGCTATCGTAAGAGTTGTCGCTCATTTCTTTGCTAAAAGCTGGAGCGCTTTTCGTACTCTATCGGAAAGGTCTTTTGCATCTTTGACCTGCTTGAGAGCGTCTTTTGCCTGAAACTGTGAGTAGCCTAGGGACACAAGAGCCTCATACGCCTGCGACTCGACGTCGAGTGCGCCCATATCAGAACCGGCTGAATCGATGTAGTCGAGCTTTCCTTGGAGTTCCACCACTAATCGTTGCGAAGTTTTTGTTCCAAGTCCCGAAATCTTCCTCAACGCTTCAGGGTTTTCTGCCACGACCGCCTCCTTGAGGTGGCGTGGTTCTACGGTGCTCAGAATTTGCATGGCAGTTTTGGGGCCCAATCCCGAAACAGACGTGAGGATTTTAAATAACTCCATATCCTCAAGCTTGGTGAAGCCATAGAGGTCAAAAGTTCCCTCACGCATATTCAATCGTGAGTACACAAAAACCTTGACGACGTCTTGATTTACTGATAAAATGGCTAGTATTTTTGGCACCAGTGTAATGGTATACCCAATACCTCCAGCCGAAATTATGGCCTGTTTATCACTTTTATAGACAACGGTGCCTTCGATATAGCTAATCATGGTTCGATAGTCCAAGTATGGCGAATTTCAAGATAAAATCAAAGTACCAACCCGCTGGTGACCAACCCGAAGCAATCGAGAAGCTTACGGCTGGGCTCAAAAAGGGGAATAAGAACCAAGTACTTCTGGGTGTAACTGGTTCGGGGAAGACCTACACGATGGCGCATGTCATCGCAAATTATGGTCGCCCAACGTTGGTTATTTCGCACAACAAAACATTAGCGGCGCAATTGTATCGCGAGTTCAAGGATTTTTTCCCCAACAATGCGGTGCACTACTTTGTGTCGTATTTCGACTATTACCAACCCGAAGCGTATCTACCATCTTCGGACACGTTTATTGAAAAGGATTCCAAGGTGAACGAAGAGATTGATCGTTTGCGCCATGCGGCGACGCAGGCACTCATGAGCCGTGACGATTGTATTATTGTTGCCTCCGTTTCGTGTATCTACAACCTCGGTAACCCTGATGATTATAAACAGATGGGTCTCGAGCTTTTTGAGGGCAAAAAAATTACTGCAAGTGAACTGGTACGCCATCTGACGCGACTTCAGTATGGTCACGATATCGAGCTCAAGCGCGCATGCTTCCGTAAGGCGCACGATGAAGTTGAGATTGTGAGCTCATCGGCTACCGAAGTGCGGCGCATCAAATTTAAGAACGATCGTATTATTGCGATGTCGCTTGCTACGATTGATGACCCTGAAGAATTAGAAACGGGTAACCCACGATTTGAGAAGGTTATTGAGACGGTGATTTATCCGGCAAAATTTTGGACCACGAACGACAACAAGATTGCACTGGCATCGGAAAATATTCGTTCAGAACTGGAAAAGCACATTAAGGTACTCAAGAAGCAAAAGAAATTTGAAGAAGCAGCGCGACTCCAAGAGCGAACTTTGTATGACCTGGAAATGCTGAGGCAGACCGGATACTGCTTCGGAATCGAAAACTACTCGTCGCATTTAGATTTTCGAAAGCCAGGCCAGCCACCACATTCGTTGGTGAATTACTTTAAGAGTAAGGGAGAATTTCTCACGATTATCGACGAGTCACATATCACCCTGTCGCAAATTCAGGGGATGTACAATGGCGACCACGCGCGCAAATCTACCTTGGTAAAATTCGGATGGCGTTTGCCATCCGCTATTGATAATCGTCCACTCCGGTATGATGAGTTCAAGAAATTAATCCAGAAAACAGTCTTTGTTTCGGCGACTCCTGGTGCGACCGAGCTGAAGATGGCTGGAAAAAATAATGTGACTGAGCAGGTGGTGCGCCCGACGGGTCTTTTGGACCCTACCGTTCAGATTCAACCGACGGAAAATCAGATAGAACATCTTCTTGAGCAGATTCATGCACGCATTAGTGTTGGGGAGCGCGTCATCGTGACAACGCTTACCAAGCGTATGGCCGAAGACCTCTCAGAGCACTTAGCGGCAAACAAAATCAAGACAAACTATCTTCACTCGGAGATTAAGACACTCGAGCGCCTCAAGATTCTTAAAGATTTTCGCTTAGGAATCTATGATGTTCTGGTAGGGGTCAACCTGCTCCGTGAAGGGTTGGATATGCCTGAGGTGTCCCTCATCGCCATCATGGATGCCGACAAAGAGGGATTTTTACGCAATGCTACAACGCTTATCCAAACGATGGGCCGTGCAGCGCGTAACGTAAATGGCCATGTGGTACTGTACGCCGACAAGGTTACTCGCTCGATGAAAGCCGCCATCGATGAAACAAATCGTCGACGTGAGAAGCAGGTTATCTACAATGCCGAACGTGGCATCGTGCCAAAGACTATCAAGAAATCAATCGGCGACAGCTTTAGTTTACCGGTCTCAAAATCGTCTTCATCTTCTCGAAATGATACTCAGCGCGATGGGAGCGCGATTGTGGGTATTGGCCGAAAAGCAAATCATATCGCTCAGCTCAATAAGCTCATGGAGCGTGCTATTCGCAAGCTTGATTACGACCAAGCACTCCTGTTGCGTGAGCAAATCCAAAAGCTTAAGCACCAACCCAGCGAGTAAGTAGCAGGGGACTTGCTAAAATGGTAAGTTCCTGTACAATACTTCGGCACGGGTTCAGAGAGGTTCACGGGTCGATTCGTCGATTCCAACGGATAGATGCTTTGACGCCCATACGTTAGTGGCGCGGCCGGTAGCATAATTTGGACCACTCGAAAGCCCGTGCACCCTTTCTCAATATTCAATGCCAAATACAAAATCAGCTGAAAAAGCATATCGTCAGAGTCAAAAGCGTCGCGCGCGCAATTTGTCGCGCAAATCGGCATACAAGGATATCGTCAAAGAGTTCCGAAAGACTGCTCCAACCGATCCTAAGACTGCAGCATCAATGATGGCGAAGCTTCAACAGCAACTTGATAAAGCCGCAAAGACCGGCGTTATCAAGAAGAACAAGGCATCACGCCTGAAGTCAAAAGCCGCAAAACTTCTGGCAAAATCCGCTAAGTAACCACATGCCCCGCAAGGGGCGTTGTGTTGTTAAGGGGTGATGGTACGATAGAGCGAATATGAGTCGGCCTCTGGTATTCAAAAAGAGCCCCATTGTCATTGTTGGTAGTTTTATTGCACTCCAATTCGCAACCGCAGGGCTTTATATGCTCGCCGCTTCGATGGCATACTATGCACAGATTTGGCGCTCGTTGCCCGTGCTTCGGGATATCAATTTTTCTATTGCACAGGGGGTATTCCTCTTCGTGATCGAGATTGGGCTCGTGTTTTATATGTTCTTGTCGTGGTATCGGCAGACGATTCGCCTCACCAATGATCAGCTCATCTATGACCGAGGATTGTTAATGCGCTCGCATACGGTGGTGCCGTTTTCCAATATTGCTACGGTTACCTTTCGTCAGAGTCTACTGGGGCGCCTCACGCACTATGGGCTTGTGGATATTGTAGATGCTCAGGGCGCGCTCCTCGTGCGCTTGGATAGCATGCCCGAGCCTCAAGAATTCGTGCAGGAGATTACCAGTCGTATACAGCATCGGATGGGTGGGGAGACAGAGAGACCCAGTACGCTCCTTGTCATGCCAGAGCATGAACGATTAGAGCGAAAGAGCACGTTTCGCTGGGATTTAAAGTCCAATTCAATTAATAAAGCGCTGGAACGAGCAACAATAAAAACCGTTGCCGCATTCATGAACTCGCAGGGCGGGCATCTTCTCTTAGGAGTGGGCGATACTGGCGAGGCTGTTGGGTTGGAGGCCGATTATGCAACGCTGCAACGTCGAGATGCTGATGGTTTCCAAAATCATTTCAATAATATACTCTCTGCAATGGTTGGTCCGTCACTGCGCTCGCACGTACGGATGGAGCCATTTACCCATAACGGCAAGGAGTGTATGCTCATATCCGTGAGTCCTTCTGATCGACCGGCATATGTGCGCGATCAGGACCGTGAAGAGTTTTTCATTCGGACAGGGAATGGCTCCACGTCATTGCGGATGTCAGAAGCGCAGGCGTATATTGCATCGCGATTTAGTACAAAATCTTAACTCATGCATTCATGAATGTTTTTAAAAGCATTGCACTTGGAGTCGTATTGTTGGGGGCGATTATTGCAGGAGCTCTGTGGGCTCAACGCCAGCAACAGTCAACCGCAGATTCCTATGGCACGCCCTCGCCAACGGCGACCCCAGATTCGTCAGTAACTCCAACATCAAACCAAAAAAATACTATGCACGAAATTACCATTACCACGAACTTCGGAGATATCACCTTTCAGACCTATGACGGAGATGCGCCAAAAACAGTCTCGAATTTTATCTCACTGGCGAGCAAGGGGTTTTATGAGGATGTTATCTTCCATCGCGTTATTGAGGGCTTCATGATTCAGGGCGGCGACCCAACAGGGACGGGGAGTGGTGGTCCAGGGTATAAGTTTGAAGATGAGCTTACTCCTAATACTGAATCTGCTCAGCGTGGTTATGTGAGGGGAACGGTCGCCATGGCAAATGCTGGCCCTAACACGAATGGAAGTCAGTTCTTTATCATGCATAAAGACTATCCGTTGCCTCATAACTATACGATTTTTGGGCACGTGGTATCGGGACAAGATGTCGTAGATGCAATCGCTACCACCAAGACCGATTCCAATGATCGCCCGCTATCTCCTGTGACTATCAAGAAGGTTGCGGTCAAGAGTCTGACGAACTAGTTGTCAGCTCCACAGATTCGCCGTATGCTCCTAGCACACGAAAGGGGGAGCGCTTATGAAGCGTTTGCTCGGGATAGTTGTCTTCGTGTCGTTAGTAAGTTCGGGTCACGCCTTAAGGCCAGCGTCGCCTATGATGTCAGAGGAGTCCGATCAAGTGCTCCTCATTCCATTTCTCAGTGATCATCTCACGCGAGGAATTTGGGAAGATGAACGAGGCGCAATTCGTGTTCGTTTCTCCGAGCGAGCACCTTCGAAGCTCGTTGAAGTTTTCCGAGGGGTTATGCGCGATGCTGTTGCGCTGGGGTTCAGCTTTCGCGAGCCTGTGCTCTTTCAGACGATTCCAGAAGTCGAGATGTTCACGCCTAATTCGAGCTACCTTTTTTACGGGCGATATTTCTCAGGTCCAAATCTTATCCTCGTCAATCAACGGTGGACGAAGTTGATGACGGATACTGAGTTGCGCGTATTACTTGCCCACGAATTGGGTCACGGTATCGATGTGCAGACTCAGCGTCTCGGGCACCCAGTGTTTTCTGAGATCTATAATCTGAGTACTCAAGAATTTGCGGACCACATCGCGCGGCTCATTACGGGAGATGAAGCGGTGAATGCTTTTCAGGATACCTACGTGCTCCCCAAGAGGTCCAAGCGGCTCTCTAAGTGAGGGAGCCGTTTTCTTTTTTGGTACGGTAGGTATGATGACGCTATGCTCGGTTTGAATACAGAGGAGCTTCGTGTGCTGCGGAAGCTTGCAACGCCAATAAAAATTCAGGATTATCTCGAGTCACTCCCGTACAGCTTTGATGCGGGTCGAGATATGTTGCGTTCGCCACGGCGCGTGTTGCGCGAGCGCTCGGCGCACTGTATTGAGGGTGCGCTCCTTGCCGCCACCGCTCTGTATGTACATGGCCAACGCCCATTACTACTTGATGTACGCTCAACTCCCAACGACTTGGATCACGTGGTAGCGCTCTACAGGCAGGGAAGTTTTTGGGGTGCGCTCTCAAAAACGAATCACGCGGTGCTTCGATTCCGTGAACCCGTGTATCGCTCGGTGCGAGAACTTGCGATGTCATATTTTCACGAATATTTTCTTGATAGTGGTATAAAAACTATGATTGATTATTCGGATCCATTCGATGTAGTGCGTCGCTGCGGTACGGAGTGGCTTATCAGTGAAGAAGATATTTGGCATGTCGCTGAAGCGCTTGATGATAGTCGACATCGATTGGTCGTACCCGTTTCCCAGAGAAGGAGATTTCGGCGAGCAGACCCTGTAGAGATTGCAGCGGGAAAGCTAGTGACCCATCGGAAGCCGCGTTGATAGCTTATCAACAGCGACAATCTCAACTTCCCATATATGATGAGCGCATGAGCGTTTTCTCATCTCATCCACGGCCACGCTTCGGACGTTTTCTGGGCGTGGTTCTTGTATCGGCGGGCGTCATTGCCGGCTCGCTGTATTTTGGCAACGTTATCCGTGCGCCACTGACCGCCTCATACCTCAATGTTCTGGGCGGTGATGAGCCCGAGGTGCGTGAGACCGTATTTCCTCAACCGACTCCATTTGATGGTGAGGGTACGATTATCTCGATTCTTGCAGGAGGGCAAGGTATCGCTGTTCGATTAAGTGGTGGTAAGGGCTATGTTCAAGCATATGCAGCTCCTGAACAGCTGGTGCCTATTGTGGAGGGTTTGGTGCGCATTCGTGGGGCTCTCACAGAAATAAGTTGTGCCTACGCTAACACGCTGTTTGAGGAGCGTTGCACTCCCACAGTTCTCATTGAATCAATTGAAACGGTTCCCGTTAGTCCGCTGTAGGTATGGCGCGTATTTTTCTACTGGGAGCATTTCTTCTCAGCATTGTTTGGGTTATTGGAATTCGCCGCGATGAGAGTGTGCTTCGCGACTATGTTGGGGTCGTGCTCTATCCCCAAGGAGGAGCTCTGGCGCAGGTGCAGTATCGTCGCGATGGAGGTTCGGGTGCTGTGACTATCGCACTCGATTTCAATGACGATGGGATGTTTGATGCAAGCGAGACGGTCATCGATGCATTTCCAGCTCAACCGCAACGCTACTGGAACAGCAATTTCTATTTTCGCCGCGAAGAGTTGCGTGATAAAAAGATTCTTACTCGTGTAACGTTCGTAAATGATGCGCGAACGGAAGTTGTGGAGCGGCGTGTTGTTGTGCGGATGCTTTCGGCGCCATTTCGGATAGCTGATTTCGACGGCATCGCTCATCCGACGAGCAGTATGACCGCGCGCCGTAAGGATGTCGTTGGTGTGCCGGATATTGAGCAACAAGCCAACGAATGTGCCCCAGTAGCTGGGGCTAATGGGCTTATCACGCTTGCCAAGCGTTTTGGTGAGGATGGTAGATTGCCGGCGGATTTAGGAGTGATGCTAAATGAACTCAAAAGCGACATGCGGTGGTCGCTTACCAACGGTGTGAGTGTGGATGATTTTGTACTAGGGGCGAATCGATGGGCGTTATCGAAAGGTCTTCCGATAGTTACCCAGAAGATTGGTGAAGGACAGCGAGCTCTCTCTGAATTCTCTAAATCACTTACGGCTGATGGTGTCGCACTAGTTCGTCTTTCATTTTCCGTGCCATCGGGTAGTAGGCAGCGTGTGCTGGGAGGGCATTTAGTTTCTGTAGTTGGCGTGCACGATATGGAGGGCGCAACATTTATTGATATTCACGACCCCAATAGTCCACAAGGAGTGGACACCTATCGAGTTGAAGGTTCTACGATTGTTGATTATGCACTGTTTCCCGAGGCAACGGTTAAGCTCGACCAGGGCTTTACCCAGACATGGACTGGCGGTACGATGAAACTACCATGATTAATTACGAACATTTTTCGGCCATTGAGCTTCGCGTTGCAACTATTACTGCCGGGGAGCGCGTGGAGGGGAGTGAGAAGCTTCTCAAACTCCAGCTCGACTTAGGAGAGCTGGGACCACGACAAATCGTTGCAGGTGTAGGCAAGGCGTATGCTCCCGAGGAACTGGTGGGTACGCAGATTATTATCGTTGCAAATCTTGAGCCACGCAGTCTCATGGGCCAAGAGTCCAACGGTATGCTTCTTGCCGCTCGTGACGACGTTGAAGTTCCCGTACTTCTACGCCCGCAACGTCCCGTCCCTGCGGGAAGCAAAATCAACTAGCAATAAAAAAGAGCTCGCGAAATGCGAGCTCTTGGCTACTACCACCGAACGGAGAGGATGGTGACAACGAAGTCATCGATAGGCCGCGTGGTCAGGGATGTTGTGTACCTTTCTTCTGACAAGATGCTCGCCAGTTTTTGAATCACGGATAGTGGGCAGGATTCAGAGTAGCGCGACGTGTCGTCCCACTCGATGTCGACTCCCATGTCTCCTCGTCGTGCAGCTTCATCGATCTTGCGGTGCGCTAGTCCGAGCTCCTCATGAAGCCTATGCTCCTCCACGGCCTGGATACGACGAGCTTCACTTCTTTTCCCTTCTTCTTTTACTGTAGATTCTTCGGCTTCGCGACGGCTTTTTTCGGCCCTGCTTTCGCTCATAGTGTTCTACCTCGAGTATTCTATACCACTACAGTGGCAAAGTGGCAATTTCTGGCATACCAACGGCTAAAACGGCGCTTTAGCCGTTGGTAAATGCGATCGAGAAGCAAAATCAATTAGCAAAATAAAAAGGACCAGCCTGTAAGCTGGTCCTTTGGCGGATGCGACTCAGAATCCGCCCCCGCCGCCTCCAGAAGTCCGCCGCGCTTGCATGGCCTCATTGGGATCCCCCTCAAGAACTTCGACGTCGAAGAGCTCGAAGTTCTTGATGACGAGCTCACCAACCGCCGCATGGATGGTCGATCCATATCCCGGGTAACTCAATGGATGGCCGACTATGACCGCCTTGATGTCTTCAGCTGCGAGGCCTACGACAATCCTATACTTCATGAGCGCTCCTTTTCGAGTAAAATGTGAAACCTAGTTTTCTAGGCGCTAATATATATTATAGCACGAAATAATAGACTAAGCAAGTCTTGCGGCGAGATCAGGGAAGGGGATTTCTTCTTGGGTTCGAGCGTTCATGTCTTTGAGTTGAGCGACACCCCGAGCGCATTCATTAGCGCCAGCGATAATGACATAGGGGAATCCTCCTTTGACTGCCCATGAGAGCTGGCCCTTGAGGTTTTCATCGTGGCCAACATAGAGCGAAGTGCTTACACCTGCGGCGCGTAGGTCGGCAACAATGCCAAGTATTGTGGAGCGGGAAGTCTGGTCAAAGTCGAGCACTGCAACTTTTGCAGGCGCAAACTGGCGCCGGGAAAGGCCTACCTCATCGAGCGCGGCGATGAGCCGGTCGATGCCGACGGAAAGTCCGACGCCGGAGAGTTGGAGGGGAGAGAAGCGAGCGACGAGGTCGTCGTAGCGGCCGCCAGAGCAGACGGATCCATAATGAGGAAGCGCAGAGAGTGTGGTTTCAAAGACGGTTCCCGTGTAGTACCCAAGGCCACGCGCAACGGACAGATCGAGATTCCATGCGGTTCGCGGTACTTGCAGTGAGTCCAGATGCGTTATGAGTTCGCGCAGTTCGGTGATGCCCCGTTGTGCGAGGGTTCCAAATTTGAGTAGTGTTTCTGCACCATCGAGGAGAAGTTCGGGCGTTTCGCCTTTGAGGTTAAGGAATTCTTGGATGGCATCTATTTGTTGCGCATCGAGCCCAACTTTATCGGAAAGCTCTGTGGCAACAGCTGGCCATTGCTGTTTGTCGAGTTTGTCGATGGCGCGGAGGACTTGAGAGGTTTTGGATGCATCAAATTGTAAAAACTCGGAAAGTCCATTGAGTATTTTTCGATTCGAAAGGCGAATGCGAACGTGACTGGCCAGTCCAAGCTCTGAAAATACAGCATAGACGAGTGAAATTATCTGCGCATCGGCGACCATTGAGGTTGCACCGACAATATCAGCATCGCATTGGGCGAATTCACGATAGCGACCCGCTTGTGCGTGCTCGCCGCGCCATACTTTGCCGATGTGGTAGCGCAAGAAGGGAAACTGGAGGTCGTCTGCATGAGCGGCGACGTACCGTGCAAGGGGCACGGTAAGGTCAAAGCGTAACGCGAGCGGCTCGTCATCGTCAGTGATGCGTGCTCGATAGATATTCTTGGTAAATCCTTCATCGCCACCCGTGAGTACCTCGGGTCGTTCCAGAGAGGGAGTGTCGATAGGAGCAAATCCCGCTCGCGCAAATACAGCTGCGATGCGGTTCATCATGTCTTGGCGCATTGCGGCATCAGCGGGGAGGGAATCGCGAAATCCCGAAGGCGGTTGGGGGTTGATTCGGTCACTCATATATACGGCAGTGTACAGCGTTTCTTTTGTTCTGTCATTCCACATTCTCGTTTACCATTTCACTTTTTGATGTGCTATGCTGATTTCTGTTATATGCAGTACAGCAAAAACAGGCAACTCGCTATTATTGTTCTCACGGTCTTTTTGGACCTGGTTGGTTTGAGTCTTGTTATTCCCGTTGCCGCACCGCTTTTCTTAGGCTCGGATACTGCTCTTTTTTCAGCGGGCACGACCCTCCAGTACCGCACGCTCATTCTTGGGCTTTTGCTGGGAACTGGCCCGGTGGTTCAGTTTTTCCTCTCACCACTCCTCGGAGCTTATGCCGACCGTGCGGGGCGTAAGCCAGTACTGATTCTCTCGGTATTGGGGAATGCTCTTGGTCACGCGCTGTTTGGTGTTGCTATTCTTACGCAACAGCTCTGGCTTCTCTTTATTAGTCGTATGCTCGCTGGCGTTGGTTCGGCAAATATTGCCGCTGCAAATTCTGCTGTTGCAGATATATCTGATCAGGGAGATAAGGTTCGAAATTTCGGACTCGTTGGAATGGCACTGGGATTAGGATTCATTTTTGGACCTTATTTGGGAGGTGTTCTTTCAAATTCCAACCTCGTTTCGTGGTTCAATCTCGCTACGCCACTGTGGGCGGCGGCGTTTGTATCGGTGGCCAACGCCGTGGTTATTTGGCTGTTTTTTGGAGAGACGCTTCGCGCTCGTGTTCGAACCCAAATGAATATACTGACCGGTTTTCGCAATATCGCACGCGCGTTTAGTCTTCCGCGAATGCGCGCCATTTATCTAGTGAGCTTGTGTATGGGATTTGGATATAATTTCTTTGTGCAATTCTTTTCGGTATTTCTCGTTGCGCGATTTGAATTCTCAACTTCTCAAATTGGAGCATTATTTGCATATTTCGGTATCTGGACCGCGTTTACCCAAGGAGTCCTGGCGCGCTACATCTCTCGTGTGGTACCGGCTCGTGTCGTGGTGCGCTGGGCCCCGCTGGGAGCGGTTCTGGTGCTCTTAATCTTGGCCCGCGTCACACAAGTCCAGACGGTGTATCTTCTACTCCCTTTGGTCGCCATGATGTACGGAGTCAATGGTCCTAATATTACGTCTATCATTTCTGATCTGGCAGATCGTCAATCACAGGGCGAAGCGCTAGGTATCGATCGTGCAATGTCAGCTTTGAGCTTTGGTATTCCGCCCATACTTTCTGGGTGGGCGGTGGGAGTTAGCGTTTCAATGCCGATGGTGTTTGCTGCGTTTTTTATATTCGTTGCCTGGTTTATATTTGTCCGCTTTGTTCCTCGTGCTGTTGCCCCCGTTTTCCACGAAGTCTCCTAGCGCTGGTGTGATATACTAAGAGTATGTTCAGTACGACGCTGATACTCGTAGCGTTAGCGGTGTTTTGGTATATGTTGGCATTGTTTTTTGTTGCACTCGCGCGGCGCGATAACAGTATTGTCGATAGCGCATGGGGACCCGGTTTTTTATTGGCCGTGCTTGCAACTGTGCTCTGGCAGAGGCCGTCGGGCGCGCTGGTCTCACTGGTGACCGCTCTTGTTGCTGTGTGGGCAATACGACTTTCAGCTCATATCTTGGCTCGTAACTGGGATCGTGGCGAGGATTGGCGCTATGCGCAGTGGCGGCGCGAGTGGGGCTCATTCTTTATTTTGCGTTCGTTCTTGCAGGTGTTTGTCTTGCAGGGATTTCTCATGATACTCGTAGCGCTTCCTGCTCTTTGGGTGGTGACATTTGGTGGGAGTATCACTCGAGGCGTGCTCATAGGCGCTGGTGTGTGGCTGGTGGGTTTTCTCTGGGAAGTTATTGGCGATGGACAGCTTACTGCATTTCTTAATAATCCTGCCAATAAAGGCCGCGTGATGAAATCGGGATTATGGAAATATTCTCGTCACCCCAATTATTTCGGTGAGATGACGCAGTGGTGGGGGATATGGCTCATTGCGCTCACGGTTCCGGGAGGATGGATGACTATTCTTGGTCCATTGACGATTACATTCCTCATTACCAAAGTTTCTGGAATTCCACTTCTTGAGAAAAAGCAGATGCAGAATCCCGAGTTCCAAGAATACGCCCGACACACCTCGACAGTGATTCCATGGTTTCCAAAAAAAATAAAAAACGCTAGCGTTCAATGAACACTAGCGTTCGGTCTCTGTCCGCTTACTTTTTCATGGCGTCGGTGTTGGCGAAGGCTCAGGGAAAGGCCAGCCCGGGATGTAACTTGTTCCAAGCTCTCGTAGCGACGGCGTTGGTATTGGTGGCGGTAGCACAGTGGGTAGGGGCACTGGCGACGCGGTTACCACAGCGGGAGTGGTGACAATAGGGTCTTGAGCAAGAATGGCGAGTGCAAGTTTTGCATCAACCGCAATGAGCTGCTCACGCGTTGTAGAGTGAAATCCGGGGCGGTTGTAGCACTCGAATAGTCCGGTTTGTTTTTCCAACGCCACCCAGATAAGAGGGTCGCCCGTTACGGGGTCAAAGAACTTTGGTCGTGGTTGGGTACTGCTGTCGCAGGGGATTTGGCGTGGTGCCACAACTGCATTGAGAGCGGTCGCACCTTCGGTGTCGGCAACCACTTGCGCACGAGCGCTGGCGGCTGATGTGTTTGGCCAGAGCGTCTTATAGCCGCCCAAGAGCAACATGATAGTTCCAAGAGCGGCGAAAAACGATCCGCCAGGAATCTCTGCTGATGCCAGCCATCCGCCGCCGATGAGAAACACAATTCCTAATCCAAAGAGCCAAAACGCAGGCTTCACCGTTACGAGGTCGAAGCGAACCACGGTTGACCCAAGGAATAAGAATATGAGGATTGCCACAAGGGCTGCGGTGAGTATTCCGCCGATGAATTTCATATTGCGTCTCCTACTTTTGTTTGGTACGAGTCCACGGGAATAAGTTTTCTGCAATGCTATCGAGTATGCTCGTGCGAGGCTGTACGTTTGGTTTGAGTATTGCCAGAACGGTCGCCGCATCTTCAGGGGATAGAGAGGAGAGTCCGATGAGCTCTTGAACTGTTGAGCGCATCAGGTGTTCGCGCATTTCTTGCTGGTCAGCGGTGCTCATTGAGCGAAACTGATTGAGCAAGTTGGTGCGCGAGGTCTCGTCCATGGTCCAGAGCGCATGCATCGTTGTGGTGTTGCTTGGCGAGTGTTGCTGCGCTGCTTCGAGGATGCGCTTGGCTTCTTCGCGCACGCCATCGTTGGCGATTTCATTGGCAAAGCTGGCAACTGGCCCTAGTGAACCCAGTTGCTGCTGCACTAGACGGGAGGCGAGCAGAAGGACGGCGATGACCTTGAGGCGTCCCGGGGTGTTTTTGGGTAAGACATTTCGCGCCTCGATGAAGCTGTGAAGGCGGTCGTAGGCGCTTCCGGGAAGATCGAATCCAATCGTTGTCGCATCTGCGGCAAGACCGGATAAGAGCTGTGAGACAGAGAGTTGAGCGAGCACGGGGTGGTACCTCCTAAATCGTTGTTAATGAGAAACTTCTGGAGTCTGTAATACCACAATATACATCATATTGTCAATGGTTTTCGCTTGCTCGTTGGCCGGCATGCGCTATACTGGTTCTATATCAATTTACTTGAGAATCCATGATTAAAATCGGAGAAAAAGCACCAGAATTTTCGCATATCACCGCCTACAAGGCCGGTGAATTTACAGCAGTGAGCCTTTCTGATTATAAGGGTAAGTGGGTGGTTCTGTTCTTCTATCCACGCGATTTTACCTTTATCTGTCCAACAGAGATTCGAGAATTTGCTCGTCTGCAAACTGAGTTCAAGCAGTGCGGATGCTCAATTCTTGGCGCAAGCACCGACAGCGAGCACAGCCATAAAGCGTGGTTTGAGCGCGATCTTCCCGAGGTAACGTATCCTATTCTTGCCGACACAACCCAGCAGGTGAGTAGGGATTACAATGTCCTCGGTTCTGATGGTGCTAGCCAGCGTGGCACATTCATTATTGACCCCGATGGAATCTTGCGTTGGATGGTGGTTTCCGATAGTTCCGTGGGCCGTTCAGTTACTGAGACGGTTCGTGCCCTTCAGGCACTCCAAACAGGGAATTTATGTCCTGTTGAATGGGCTCCCGGAGCTACATTTGTTGGTCCGGAGAAGGCAAAATCGAAAGCAAAGAAGCGGGGCTAGCATGCTCGATTAGCTTGCTCATCTTCGGGGACGCGCTACAATTGATTTGTAGCGGTTATATCCCTCAATATATGGACCAAAACAACACTGCTCGCGACGTATTTATGTATCTTCTCGTAGTAATTGTGCTCGCAATGAGCTCGGTTATGCTGGGGACGATGCTGTTTCAGTATGTAAATATGTATGTTCCCGATGCAGCTCTGCAGCAGTGCTACGGAACGTCCTGTGCATCTGCGGTGCGCTGGTCGTTGGCAACACTCCTCATCGTATTTCCGCTCCTTGTATGGGCATGGAGATTCCTTCAAAAAGATGTGGCGCTGCATCCTGAAAAAGCGCAATCGCGAGTTCGTCGTTGGCTCTTGTACTTCACGCTCTTTGTCGCGGGAATTACACTCATGGGCGATGCCGTTTCTCTCGTCTATAGCTGGCTCCAAGGAGATTTGACTGTGCAGTTTTTGTTGAAGGTTCTTATTGTCCTCTATATTTCGGGCACGATGTTTTTCTACTTTTTGCGAGCACTCAATCCTGTTGAAGGGAGTGCCGCAAAAAATGTTGCTCGACTCGCCGTTGTCGTCGTGGGTGCATCGGTGATTCTTGGCTTCGCGACATCTGGTTCACCGTTTCGCGCTCGTTTAGAACGACTCGATGCGCAGCGTATCAGTGACTTGCAGTTACTCCAGAACCAAATCGTCTATACGCATTGGCAGCTCAAGGGGGCGGTACCAGAACAGCTTGCTGACTTAGAAGATTCTATAAATGGTTTTGTGGCGCCAGTGGATCCTCAGACCAAGCAGCCGTACGAGTACACAAAGACAGGGGCCCGAACCTTTACACTCTGTGCAACATTCGTAACCGAAGCGACTTCGCAATATTCGCTCGAGCGGCAGATGTATCCCGCGTATCAAGACTCGCTCAATGAGTCATGGGCGCATGGCGTGGGGCGGGTTTGCTTCGAGAGAACCATCGATCCACAGCTCTACCCAATCACCCCCAAGAATATTCTCCAATAGGCATGATTAAGGGTGTTTTTGTCCTCGCGTTTGCGGTGCTTCTTGTGGGGGCTACCGCATGGCTTGTGTATGATCGCATGCACTCGGATGGCGTTGCCTCACTAGCGTCAATCTTTCCTACACAAACAGATTCTCCGACCCCAACTCCATCTGTCGGCGATGTAGCTTTGCAGGATGTAAAGAATATTTTGCACGCTAGCGGTTCGCCAGAACCGGCGGAGACATCGTATCCCGTGCAGACTCTTGAAGCGGGGATGAAGGTGCAGGATACAAAGATAGGCACGGGTCAGGAGGCTCGGTCGGGCATGGCAGTTGCTGTGCACTACACGGGGCGTCTTGCCGATGGAACCGTGTTCGATAGCTCTCTTGAGCGTAAACAACCATTCGAATTTATTCTCGGCGGAGGCATGGTAATCCGAGGATGGGATCTTGGCGTTGCCGGTATGCGAGTTGGCGGAAAGCGTTCACTCCTGATTCCACCGACGCTTGCCTATGGCGAGCAAGGAGCGGGTGGGGGAGCAATACCGCCAAATGCTATTCTGCTTTTTGATGTTGAATTACTCGCGGTGCAATCTGCTAAGAACTCGCAATAGTGAAAAAGCGACACATCGTCAAGAGCTGGAGATAGGGTAGTAAACCTTGATAACCTGTGGATAACTCAAAAGAGGAGGTAGGCGTATGTTTCGCGAATGCTCAGTTGGAGACGTTTCGAGCACTCGTGACGTGTCGCGCTTAAATACACAGGTGGTATGCATGCGTGAGGGCACTGGTGCGATGGTTTTGCGTGCTCACAGAAGAAGTCCTCACCTCCTCTCCCCTACCAGAGGGGATTTTATTGGGCCGAGGCTAGAAGGGTTCGCGCCCTCATTCGTGCCTTATACTATCATGTCGCATAATGAAATCGCTAGGGAAGTGTTTGTATTGCGTGTATAAATCTGCTAGCGTAAGCGCCATGAAATTCCGGCCAGCATGGACTATGGGGGCAGTAGTTATTCTTGCGTGTGCTTCCCTGCTTGGGGTGCGCTACATCGATCGCATTCCTCCGCAACGACTCGCGTCGCTTCTGGGCATTACTGTTACAGTGAGTGACCTCAAGCAAACTCCATCCCCGTCCCCTCGCGTAACTCCAATCGGAGGAGACCAAGAGGCGCTCTTGGGTTCAGTTGCGGTTCAAACATTTTTAGGCCCAACACTGATTCGTCATGGGCCGGGTACTGCTGTTTCTTCTGACGGACTGATTCTTACTACGGTTGCCGCTGCTCCTTACGGTTCCGGCTCTTATGTGTATCAGGTGGCAACGCCACGAGGTCAGGTGTTACGAGCGTATCGAGTTGCGAGCGACCGAGTATCCGGTCTCGTTCTCTTAAAGGTTGAGGCTACCAATTTAGAGGCGGTACTTTTTATTGATACGTCAGCGTCAGTGTTTTTTGCTGGAGCACAGCTCGAGGCGGTTGCATCACAAATTCAAGTTTCTACATTTTCAAACTTGCGACTCCCCGTGTGGGTGGTGGGTGTAACACAAGATTCCCAGCCATTACTATCCCTTGATAGAGCATTCGGCCCACTCTTTCACGGTGCTCGAGTAGTTGATCAAGCGCATCGTTCCGTGGGCCTTTTGCGCTATGGGACCAGCAGCACTCTCATTCACTCCTCAACAATCAATGCGTTCATTGACGCATATCTTGCTCGTGATGGAGTCAGATAACATTATGGAGTTCATGATTGAACGACAAGTAATTCGGACTGCAGTTCTTCTGGCTTCAGCGTCCGCTCATGGAAAGACGCCGGATATTATTTCTGATTTGCGTGATGAATCCGCGCATTTGATTTCACTGTGTATTCACTCATCGTCATTCGCAAAAGATATCTCCAGATGGTGTGATGATGTGCAAGTGGTTATCGAGCGTATTCGTTTGGCGGGCCTTATTCCCGAAGAGCAAGCCCTTGCTATCGCAGCTGCTGTTTTACGATTGCAACTTGTCGTTGCTCGTGCTCTGACCCAGACAAGTGAGCTCTCTGGTAAAAAACAGATTACAGGAGGGGTTGAGAAAAAATCAGCTCCTTCCGACGTTCCGCCGGAGCCCGTGAAACTCACCGAGAATGTTCAAAAATTGTTTGACTATATCAAGAGTCATCCTGATGTGCGAACAAAAGAGCTGCTCGATAATTT
>CAYZIF010000007.1:0-25677 GCA_964478355.1 uncultured Candidatus Saccharibacteria bacterium | reverse complement strand
GTGATGATAGCATTGAGTCCGAGGTAAAACCCGAGATCCATATATTCTTTTGCTTGAGCAGCGCTTCCATTAAAGCTATGAATAACGCCCGTCATTCCTACGGCGTGTTCCTGTAAGAGGCGCAACATATCTTCATGTGCATCCCTGCAATGAATAATCAGTGGCTTAGAGATTTTCTTTGCGAGTTCCAACTGCTGGAGGAATCGATCCTTCTGTCGCAAGCGTACCGAAGAATCTTTTTCATGAAAATAATCCAAACCGATTTCCCCTATCGCAACCACCTTTGGATGGTTGGCGAGCTCTTCATACTTAGAGAGATCGAACGCCCCCTCTGATTCATCGGTTGGGTGTGAACCCACGGACGTATACAAACCTTCATACTGCTCTGCGAGCTCCACGCCCTTGCGACTCATGAACACATCTGTACCCACGCAAACGATTCCTACCCCTCCGGCGAGTGTGCGAGTAATCACTTCGTGGCGATCGGAGTCATACTGAGCCAACTGAGGATGACAGTGACTATCGATGATTCGGTATTTCATGAGTGTAGTATATTCTTGTTTCCCATCTTTTGCTACTTGTATGGCTATAAAATACGTACGCCATAAAATGAAATGGCAATAATATCCTTTTTTAAAGCCAATATAAAACACCTCTCGGTGTTGTATACATCCCCTGTACTGACCCTAGAATTCTCGCCTCGGGAACAGCGGAGTACCCTTGGTGACCTGAATCTTAAGACCGTCTACCCACGAACCGAGAGGAGCTCCAAGTGCTCCGGCAATAGTTGTTGCTGTTTGAGGCATAAACGGCTCAAGCAGAGTAGCGATATGCCCTACCATAGCGGCGGTCACTCCTAACGTTACCTTCTGGGCTTCCCCCTCCTGCTTCCACGGCTCCTGTTCATTGAAGTATGCGTTGGCAATGCCAATCTTTGCCCACACCGCTGCCGCTGCGTCATGGAGTCGGAACTGCTCGAAGGCTCGATGGTAGTCGGTGTCGTCGAACACCGAGGCAAGTGAGGCATTTGTAGCGCCCCAGGAGGCCTCGTAGGAGCTTGTACCGCCCTGCTTCGTTTCGATGAGCGTTACCACGCGCTGAACCAAGTTCCCGAGCCCATTAGCAAGGTCGGTAGTGTACCGATTCTCAAGGTTTTTATAGGAAAAATCACTGTCATCAGTGCTTTGAAGCTCCCGAACCATGAAGTAGCGTACCACTTCGACAGGATAGCGCTCCAGAAGTGCGAATGGGTCGATAACATTCCCTAGTGTTTTCGACATCTTCTCTCCATCTACGGTTATAAAACCATGAACGTAGATGCTTCGGGGTAGCTCCAGCCCTGCAGACAAAAGCATCGCGGGCCAAAAAATAGCATGGAATCGAGTGATATCTTTGCCAATGAGATGCACATCTGCAGGCCAGAACGCCATCCCTTCCTGATCGGTACCATAGCCCAACGCAGCGATATAATTAGTGAGAGCGTCAGCCCACACGTACATGGTTTGGGTGTCGTCTCCCGGAACCGGGATGCCCCAAGGCAACTGGCCCGCAGGACGCGAAAAACTTACATCTTCGGCGTCATCAAGGAGGTTAAGGATCTCATTGGTGCGACTCTCTGGCACGATGCGTAAACGGCCTGATCGTAGAGCATTCCCCACCTCATCGGTGTACTTAGAAAGCCGGAAGAACCAATTCTCCTCTTCGATAAGCTCCGGCTTACTCTTGTGCAGTGGGCATAGCCCGTCCACAAGTTCGCTTGGCTTCACAAACGCCTCATGACCTACACAATAGTAGCCCTCGTATGATTTCTTGTAGATATCACCCCGCTCTACCATAGCCAGCCACAGCTTCTGCGCTGCTGACCAGTGTCGGACACGGTCAGATGTACGAATAAAATCAGTATTTGAGATGGATAATCTCGATGCAAGCTGGCCCACTTGGCCAGCAATATGGTCTACGAATTGCTGGGTTTCCGTACCTGCTTCGGCTGCCGCACGCATAATCTTGGTGCCGTGCTCATCGGTTCCTGTGACAAAACGAACGTCATCGCCCAGCATGCGGCGGTAGCGCGCGACCACATCTGCTTGCACCAATTCCAGCGCAAATCCGATATGCGGAGCGGCATTCGTGTAAACAATTGCGGTCGTAATATAAAAACGGGCCATTGGCCCATATCATGCCACAGAAGCATGTTTACTTCCAGACTTTCGGAGCTACTGCCACCACAAATTCGCCGAGCGTTGTATCGGCTTCGAGCGCTGCTGCAACTTCTGACGCAGTGCCTCGATAGATAGTCTCAAACTTTTTGGTGAGCTCTCGTCCTACAGCCACAGGTCGGTCAGGAGTTTGGGCAATAGCAAATGCCGCTGCAAGCTGTGTGAGCGCTTTGGCGATACGATATTTTGCTTCATAAAAAACAACCGTATCAGGACATTCAGAAAGTTCGCGGAAAAATGTTTCTCGTCCCTTTTTATGAGGTACGAATCCCCAATACGAGAAGCGATCAGCAGGAAATCCGCTCACTGAAAGCAACGCAACAGCGGCATTAGCGCCCACAATAGGAACAATCACGAGACCCTCTACGGCCGCCAGTAATTGCTCGATAAGACGACCTCCCGGATCATTGATGCCCGGGGTGCCGGCGTCACTTACCAGCGCAAGATTCTTGCCCTCTTGGAGTATTTGAGCAGCGCGTGCAACCACTGCATCCGTACTGTGCTGATGATATGCGATGAGTGGCTTGGTAATCTCAAAATGCTTGAGTAGTTTTGCAGTAACACGAGTATCCTCGCACAAAATAGCATCCGCATCCTTGAGCGTCTGCAGTGCTCGCAAAGTAATATCCTGCAAATTACCGATTGGTGTTGCCACCACCCAGAGTGTCGCCATGCTAGGCGCTACGACGCGAGGTTTTCAATCGCGCCATATCATCAAGAATCTCGACAACAATCGATGCCATAGGAACTCCTAAGAGCGCGCCCACAATGCCTGCCAGCTTCCATCCAATGAGAATCGAGAGCATCACCACGACTGGATTGAGCCCAATGGATTTCCCGAGAACCAACGGCACGAGAATATGATTTTCGGCCTGCTGAACAACCACCCACATCACAAACACCCAAAATCCTAACGTGGGATCTTGGATAAACGCCATCAAAATAGCAGGAATTGCCGCAAGCACAGGGCCTGCAACAGGAAATATCTCGAGGACCATCGCAAAAATCGCAAACACTAACGCGAACTTCACGCCCAAGAGCACCAGTCCGATATACACCACAAGCCCCACAATTAATGCCAAGAGGAGTTGCCCCTGTAACCAATAGCCCACCTTGAGCTCCACGCGACGCCACAAATCAATAATGTAATCCTCAAATCGTTCGGGGGTGATAGCGGTTAAGAAATTAGGTACACCATTCTTCATTACCGAGAGATAGAATGACAGCACCAGCACCGCAACGAATGAGAACAGTCCCCCAAACGTGCTGACCGCAAGATTGAGCGTTGATTGAGAGAACTGCTGCAGATATCCTGCCAAAATCTCGAGAATATTCTGAAGCTCAGACACGAAATCAAAATACTTTGGCGCGCCTGACTGCACCGAATCTAGCGAGGTCGAAATCTGTTGCGTTACCTTCGGTAGATACGAGGTAAGGTTGGACAAATCCGAGAGCACCGAAGGAAGTACCAGCGAAGAAACTCCTGCAACGATAATCAAAAAGAGAAGATAGAGCACAATAACGCCGAGCAGGCGTGGCCCACCCTTTTTCTCAAACCAGTTCACGAATGGCTGCACCGCTGATGCAATCACCACCGACAACAAGAGAATCTTCACCACATCCGACAACAAGTACAGCAAAATAAAGCCGATAACGACCAAAATTGCTCGAAATACGCTTGCCGTTGAGATGTCTACCTGTGCTGGTTCAGCCATGCGAGTTATGAAAATTTCAGTACATCCGCAAACTCCTCTTCCTTCACCCGAGGACCAATCACGGCCATGTTGAGTCCCTTATCTTTGAATATCGCCTCAGCAACATCACGAATATCACTCTGACTTACCGCTTTAATCTTGGCGATATCCTCTTCGGGTGTCACGATTTTATCGTAAAACAGCACCGAACCACCAAACTCATCGGCCACACCACTCGTGCTCTCAAGCGTGAATGCCAGACGCCCTTCTGCTTGGTCTTTCACGCGGGTGAGCTCTTCGGGCGTGACGCCATCAGATGCGATTTTCTTCATTTCATCGAGAATCACCTTGATTCCCTCGCGCGCCTTTTCTTGGTTCAGTCCCGCACCAATCTCAAAGTATCCAGCATCAGTATACTGCGTATTCCCTGCCCACACATAATAGGCCAAACCGCGCTTCTGACGCACTTCATCGAATAATCGTGAGCTCATGCCTCCACCCAAGATTTGCGCCATCAATGCGGCTGGATAGCGCCGGTCATCGTACATATCAAACGAGCGCACTCCCAAGCTCACGTAGAGCTGTTCGACATCTTTGATAGCGGTGCGCAGTGCCGGCTTGTCCTGCGTCTCCACCGTGGCAAGCTTACTACCAATATCTGCGGTACGAATATGTGCAAACGTAGCTTCTACTTTCTGAAGCACCTGCTTAGGATCAATCTTGCCCGCTACCGCAATAATCGTGTTTGCGGCCACGTAGTGCGTATCAAACCATGCGCGCAAATCAGGCGCCTGCATGGATGTGACGGTTTCTTCCGTGCCACCCACTTCCCAACCCGCTGGCTGGTCTCCATACAAAAGTTCTTCGAATAATCGGCCGATGTGCTGCTGTGGGTCATCGCGCCGCATACGCAACTCCTCAATAATCGGCCCGCGCTCAATCTCCATAGCACCCTGCTCCAGCTTGGAGTTGAGGAAAATATCAAACACCACATCCATAATCGTATCGAGCTTGGACGCGGCCGCTTTGGCATAGTAGCCGGTGACTTCTTTGCTGGTAAACGCATTGTAAGACGCGCCAATGCCATCAAGCTCGCGACTAATATCTACGTACCCTGGTCGACGCTCGGTCCCCTTAAACATCATGTGCTCCAAGAAGTGCGAAATGCCACCCAAATTCTTGGGCTCGTACTTGGAGCCACAGCGCACCAACACCAACACGGTCGCCGTGGTTGCCGAAGGCATGGGAATCGTTACCAAACGCAACCCCGAAGGAAGCGTGTGGAGGTGATGATCAAATCCGTTATTCATATCTGTAGTATACAGTGTGCCGGCGGAAAGAGTCGAACTTTCGTCTGATCGTTATGAGTGATCTGTTCTAACCGTTGAACTACGCCGGCGAGCGTAAGAAGCTGGCACATCATAGCGTATTTTCTTGTCTTTATCAACTCCGACCCTTGCGTAATGCCCAAGTTTAGCGTATTGTATACGGGTCCATCACATCGCGGGGTGGAGCAGCGGCAGCTCGTCAGGCTCATAACCTGAAGGTCGCAGGTTCGAATCCTGCCCCCGCAACATAAAGCAAAAAGGGTCCCATGTGGGACTCTTTTTGCTTTCTAGTAGCCGAGAGGGCAGGATTCGAAGCCCGGAGCGGATATGACATCAGAAGATGTCATCGCGAGGGCCGGAGCCGTGAGGCAAAGTGGAGCGACGGCGAGACCTTGACCGACGGTGAATCCCTCTACAATTATCTTGTTATATTCTAAATTCGTGGTATAGTGCATCATCTTCAAAAAGGAGTTCATCGATGTTTGAGTGTAAGCGCAAGTCTAAGAAAACATCTCCACACTACTGGGTCGTTTACGAATCAGATCGCGGAAGCGGCGAAGGAGTTGTCGACAACGATCAGCTTGCGAACCTTCTCCGGCGAGGCGTCATCATCCGCTCGTTGTCGTCGGCAATCCCCGCCTCCGCCCCTCTGACGCAAGATGCTTCAGCCACATAAACAGCCCCGCCCACCTCTCCGGTGGGCTTTTTGTTAGTTTTCTGGAATATTGACTTTATCATTTTTCTATGCTATACTTAATCTACCGCTGGAATTCCTCCGGCGCGAAAGGAAAAGTCATGGCCAGAGAGCTCTTCACGAAGTTCATCACCTTTGCCCAGTGCCTCAAGGAAGAATTCGTGAACTGCCAGTTCAAGAGCGAGGGTCCGTGTCAGAACCCTCGGCACCAGCCCAACCGCCGGCGCTAGCCGCCCCGCCCACCTCACGGTGGGCGTTTATTTTGACAGTGCCATCTAATCTGACACTATAGTGGCATCGTCCTTTCACAAGGAGAACTCTCCATGCCACCACTGACCGTGATTGAGCGTGATCTTGCGGCGCTCCAAACCAACCAAGCCCAGCTATACCAACGGCAGCTTGCTGCCATCCGAAGAAAGTTCATACGATGCTCCAAATGCCATAAGAACAGCCGCCTCGCATCGTGGTCATTCATTCAAGGGATGTTCTACGTAGAGCCATTCTCCTGCACGGGCGGCGACTACTGGCTCAATAGCCAAACAAGCTCCTGCCATATCACCTGTCCCAAGTGTGGCTACGAAAACTACATCTACAACCACCCGGATAGAGACAGAATCGTTGAGCTCCTCGACAAGAAACTCAACCCTCATTCGAAGGCGGACGCGTTCAAGAATGTCACCACGCGCCAGAAGTAATTCCCCTCAACGACTCGCCCTTGCGAGTCGTTTCTTTTTGTGGTATACTATGCTTTTATACGTTCTTTCAGAAAGGAGTATTCCTATGATAAATCTGGCAGGAAATCCAGATTGCGACTTTCAAATCCAGCGCGAGCTTGAGCGAGCTGGTATCGGCGTAATGCAACACGGAGTGCGCCGAAAACACGAAGTTGCCGCAACCCTGACGGGAAAAATTGGAGAATACAAAATATTCACATTCACCCGAGCGTGGACCTACTGGATTGCAGAAGGGCTCGTCCCCATGGCAGTTGCACGTGAACTCTACGATGACCCCGTCGGAAAAACGGATGTTCGCGTCAACGGTTCGTGCGCGTGCCCTCCACCCATAGAAGCTCAAACAACGCTCATCGCATCCGATGGACGCACGGTCATCGACGCCGCCGAACGAGACGAGTTTGATCGACTCTTTCCTGAGTCAACGCGAACCGAGCTCGCCAAGCAGTACATATTCTCCGATGACCCTAGTGCCGCGGGAGCACAGGAATTCATCAAGGTATACCACATCGATACTGAGGTTGGCCTCCGCCTCTTCGCTGACACCATCAAGAAGCATGGCCTCGCACGCTAGTAGCTCACCCCCCCCACTTTTTGTGGGGGATTTTTGTTATTTGACTTATACAAATTTTCGTGCTATTATTAACAACGTCGTTTCACCTATTACCAACCTAGGCACGAAGGAGTTTGTAATGAGATTACAGCTGAATAGCGATCGAACAACGACCCAAGGGCTCGAAGCAAGGACCCCCAGTGGACCTCCCTCTTCGCGAGGTTTCGTCGAGATTCGAACTCCGAAGGGAGCCATCGACATCGGCTATCGTGATCTCCTCACGATGACGTTCTACGCCCTGACCAACACCGATCTGGGCCCGTCTGAACACGACCCACGCCTCGAATTCGTTCGGGCAATCAAGCGCATGAAGCGCATCCCCGGATTCGACCCCACCAAACGCAGTTCAAAGCGTCTGCACGGCCCCTTCCCGAAGATGATGTAGCGTTACCAAAATCCCCTGCCAATGGCAGGGGATTTTTTCTATTCACCACGTAGACGCGACTACTGAAGGAGAATCTTGCTCACGTTGCGAGCCGAGCCACAGTCCACGGCCCACGTGGCAGGAATTGTCTTGGAGTACAGCGTGATAATCTTCCAACCATATCCCGCAAGCGCGTAGTGTACGCCATTGACCACAATCGTGCGTGCATCACCTGAGCGGTTATCGAGCATAATCGATGTTCCGTTCTTATAGGTGCTGTTCACAGGATTTGCTTGGCAGTACATATCAAACTGAATGCGACGATCGGCATACTGCACCACGGCAGCTCCATAATTTGTCGGAATGGAAGCCGGCTTTGGTGTAACAGCTGGTTTCGGAGTTACCGTTACACTCACGCTCGCCGAAGGGCTTGCTGTGGGGGTTGGGGATGTATCAGGATTCATTGCACCATCCTTGCCACGCAAGAGAACCGTCACCACCAGCAACACTACCACCACACCGATAATAGGTCCTAACTTTTTTGTATCCATGAGTCGTGCGTCGTAGTATCTGGTACTCCAAATACCGCAGAGCGCGCTTAGTCTTTCCAGTATACCACCGGAGCAACGAGAGTGGTGTAAAAGTTACGCACATGGTAGCCTAAGCGCCGAGTTCTCCATACATCGAAAGGAGGCGCACATGCTCCTGACTGGTATTGTTGTAGGCGGAATCGTCGGTGGATTCTTCGGATTTCAAGCTTCCTCCATCGGCGTAACAGAAGATCACCAACCATCGTCACCACGGTGGTGTCGTCGCTCTGCCACAGCGTGTCCCGCCAGTCGCTTCGTTATCGCCTTGGTCACCCTCATCTGCGCCGTGCAGGGCAGTCTCATCGCCGGCATCCTCATCAGTGAGTTGTTCTAACCCCTCGTTATCGCGAGGGGATTTTTATTGCACGTGATATACTACCCGAATGCTCAAACATCTCCGCATTCACTATCCAGTCCTGGCAGGATTACTCCTCATCTTTATCGCACTCATTGTCGGCGAATACTTCGGACTCTACTACTCAATTCCCTACTTTGATAAAGCAATGCACGTTATTGGTGGCGTGGTAGCGGCATGGTTTGTGCTCGCACTCCTCCAAGAAGAGATTACTCATATGGCAGGATGGAAACAAGCACTCATTATTATCTCGGTTACCGCATTCATTGGTATCGTCTGGGAATGGGCAGAATACCTCTCGCAGTACACCAAACAGGACTACCCCCTGTTCTATAAATACTTTAGTGGTGGAGACCTCCCCGACACACTCACCGATATCGTCGCCGATACCGCTGGCGCCATCGTCACCACAGTGGTTGCTCTCAAGAAAGAGCGCTCCTAAATACGCTCGAGCGTCTGAATTCCGAGAATCTCTAATCCCTCTTTGAGGGTTTTTGTCACAGCACCTATGAGCTCCAGCCGCGCAGATTTGCGCGCATCATTGTCATCATCATTGATGCGTACCTGCTCATAGAAGCGATTGCCAATTTCAGCAAGCTCGTAGCAGTAGAGTGCCAATGCATTGAGTGTCGAAAATCGCGCGCACGTTTCCACGGCGTGGCCAAAATCTAAAAGGTGACGCATGAGCGCGCGCTCTGCAGGATGCACCAGAAGGGAGCGGTCAGCTGCGCCAACATCGCCCACTTTCGTGGCAATATTTGAAAGCCGAGCATAGGTGTACTGCAAATAGGGCCCAGAGTTACCACCAAGGTCGAGCATCGCATCCCAATCAAACACGATATCCGAATAGGGGTGTTGCCGTAGGTCGTTGTACTTGAGCGCCCCAATACCCACCACACGGGCAACATCAGCAACTTCGTCTTCAGAGAGCGCAGAATTCTTTGCACGTACTACCGTTGCCGCACGCTTGATAATCTCATCGATAATCTGTTGGAGTGGAACCGCGTTGCCCTCACGCGTTGAAAACTTCTTTCCATCTTCTCCGAGCACCAATCCAAATTTCACATGGACAAGCTCGGGAAGATTCTCCATGCGCATCTTCAAAACCATTGCAAAGAGTTGCTCGAAGTGGAGCGCCTGTTCATTGGCCACCACATAGAGTGCTTTGACGGGTTTGAATGTTGCGATGCGATCTTCCAGTGAAGCAATATCTCGCGTGAGATACAGCGTTGCGCCATCGGATTTGCGCACCAACCCAACCGGAAGAGAGAATTCATCGAGATTGATAACCAACGCGCCCTCACTGGGATTTGCCAGACCAGACTCGATAAGTCGTTGCACCAACGGCTCAAGCGCTGGCTCGTACTCTGACTCCCCTTTGACCACCTCAAACTTCGTATCCAAAAGGTCATACGTCTTCTGGTATTCCGCCAGCGAGAGCGTGCGAAAACGTAACCAAAGTGCACGATTTTCTTCATCCCCCAGCTCAAGCTTTCGAAATTCTTCTCGTCCTGCATCTTCCAGCGTCGCGTCTTCCTTCATATCCGCATGAAAGCGCACGTAGAGCTTCACGAGGTCATCAACATTCGCAACCGGTTCGTTGTATTTTTTAAATGCCGCGATAAGCCGTCCAAATTGCGTCCCCCAATCTCCGATGTAGTTCCAACGAATTGCTTCATAGCCCAGCGCGCGATACACACGAGCAAGCGCATCGCCAATAATCGTTGAGCGCAAATGCCCCACGTGCATAGGTTTTGCGATGTTGGGTGCCGAACAATCAATCACTACGTTTTCGCCATGACCACGTTGCACAATCTTCTGTGCACCCACCTGCTCCTGAAGCCACGAATCCTTGAGGTAGATGTTTACAAACCCCGGACCTGCTACCTCACAGCGTTCAATCATCGCTCCACCTTCGGCGCTCAGAGCATCACACAGCGTCTGCGCCACCTCGCGCGGATTTTTCTTTTCGCTTTTCGCCAACACAAACGCAAGATTCACCGAATAGTCCCCCATACTAGCATCAGGCGGAACCAGCACATCGAAGAGATGGCCAGGGTGCATGCGCGTCAGCGTTGTGTGTAGCCACTCTCGAAACATTGGTGAAAATATAGCAGGTTTCTTGCTTCGGCGTAACCCCAACAAAAAACGCTTTGGAAATATCTTTTCAGATATCGCCAAAGCGTGTGAGCTGCCTAATCATCGGCAACCACCATGCAACCCGTCATCTTGAGGCCCGTAATCTTTTTGACTTCTTGTGCGAGCTTCTTCTGAGACAGATCTGAGCCGGTGCCCTTGATGAGACGCTTCGTGATAGCAGCCTTGACTGCCCGTTGCTTCACAAGGTCGGTGCACCCCACCAGAAAAATCTTTGCGGCGCGGCCCGCAACCGATTCTCCTGCAAGAGATTCACCACTTCCGATGGTAGCAGTGAGGTGTGCGTTTGAATCGACGGTAATCATGCCGAACGCAAGCGCTCGGGGAACACGACCATCGCTGATAATGCGCCGCGCGCATCCACCAACGGCATCCACCACCATTGCGCTGTGGAAGTTTTCATCCAAGTACATCTCGCGGTTGGCTTGTCGCACGCTATCGATGATAGACGTAACGACTTGCCCTCCCTCGCGTTCAGGCGCAACCCAGAACGCAACGAAGTTCTCATGGCGAAACGCCTTCATGGGAAAGTCCGAAGAAAACACGATGTACCCTGCTGTCTTCTTTCGTCCACCGACGCGGACGAAGGCGGTGAATGTACGCGCCATACGTCGTTCAGAATCTTCTTTTTTGTGCTCGAAGAGTTGAACGACTTTCGGAGTTGTTGACTCGGTCATTACTCTTTCCCTCCGATGAGTGCGTGAGCGAAACTCTTGCGCACATGGCGCTTGGTCAGCAGTGCATGACCCAGCGCCTTCTCAATGGTACGTTCAGCGACGGTATGAACGCCATCGCCTCGCACCACAACAACGGTTGGCAAGGCAATGAGCGGCGGAGATGACCCCGAGTCACGCATTCCCGAATGAATCATGCCGTGCATGGCAACGTCGAGCGCTTTTTCAAACGGAAGATTTGGCTCCCAACGAGCATCCAATTGGTCTTCGATGCGAGCGCTACCCGATCCAGCAGTAGCAAACTCTGCTCGTCGCAGAGACGACCCGTCATCATCAATGGAAAACATTGATGGTCCATTGATGTCGTCGAATCCCGCAAGAATGACTCCCACCGAAATCCCTAGGCCATAGTACTGGCCCCACAGCCGATACAGCTGTGCCAGAACATGAGCTTGGCCTGCAACGGAGAGGGATTCTCCATCATTATCTTCTTCAAACTCGCTATTCACGTTCCGAAGCGTCTGCTCAGAGAGCTGGATGTCAGATACGGAACCCGAGCCCAACAGCGCGCTGTGCGATGAAACAGGGGTAATCTTGATGGAGTGTTGCGAGAAAATAGAGTATCCCCATCCGCTCGTCTTGCGGTCCGCCGTGCAGAGAACCCCATCCCGATAGAGCATCGTGGCGATGGTGGTACTGCTACGGATACGACTGGTGAGTGGTTTTGCCCGCTTGCCTCCGGTACCCGCGCGATGCTGGAGACGACGCAACTGGCGAGCTGGAATGGCGTGCTCAACGGCAGCTCGAATGTGGTCTTCGTACATACGCAGCCCCTCCTTTTTGTAAACGTACAATTGGGGCCTACGGTACAGCGCTTCTACTCGATTGTCAAAGATACCAGCGTGCTCTTGAAGTCTCTGTGCGGTATCGGCATACTGAGAGCTATGGATGCACAAACATACGATAAGTTAGCCATCAGCGCAGTGAAGAAAGTGGCCCCCGCAGTCGTGAGTGTTGTGGTGTCAAAATATTTGCCACGCATGCACGACATCAATCCCTCGCAATTATTTAACCCATTCATGATGGGTGACGTCGAGGATGGCGCGGGTCAAAAAGTAAAAGTTGGTGGTGGCTCTGGATTCATCGTCCACCCCACGGGCATCATCCTCACCAATAAACATGTTGTTTTCGACAAAGAAGCTGATTATGCCGTCGTTCTCAACGATGGTACCGAGCATCCCGCAAAAGTAGTAAGCCGCGACCCCATCAACGATATCGCAGTGCTGAAAATCGAAGGCGAGAAGTTCCCCCACGCAGCCTTAGCCAGTGAAAGCTCCGTTGAACTCGGGCAGACCGTACTGGCTATCGGTAATGCGCTTGGCCTTTTTTCTAACAGCGTCTCCAAGGGAATCATTTCAGGTATCGCGCGCAGCATCTCCGCCTCACTGGGTGGCGCGCCGGGCGCCCACATGGAGCAGCTGCGCGGTGTCATCCAGACCGATGTAGCTATCAACCAAGGAAATTCTGGCGGGCCACTCATTAGTCTGGACGGTGAAGTGGTCGGCATCAATACTGCGGTAATTTTCGGTGCACAAAATATTGGATTTGCTCTTCCTATTAGTTGGGCAAAGGGCGACCTCGAAGACATCCTCGAGCATGGTCGCATCATCAAGCCTTACCTCGGCCTCAAGTATATTATGCTCACTCCTGACATCGCTCGTCGCTACTCACTAGCTGCAGACCACGGCGCTATGGTCATTCGCGATCACCATCCTGATGCAACTGCCGTGTTGGCCGACTCACCCGCCGCCAAAGCAGGCCTGAAAGAGCACGACCTCATCACCCATCTGGATGGCGCCGAGATTGCTCCGGGTACCGACTTGAGCGACATGCTCCAGAAACACAAAGTGGGCGACTCTATCGCTGTCACCTATCTGCGTGATGGCTCTAAGCACGACTGCACCGTCACTCTTGCCGAACGTACGTAGCCACCCCCATGGACCTCGCACTCTTTCGCGCACTCAATGCTCTTGCGGGACACCGGTTCGATAGTGTTATTCTTTTTTGCGATGCCTATCTTCCCTATATCATCATTGCACTCTTTATCGGCGCATCACTCGTGCCGGTGCGCAACCTCAAGCTCCTCATCACAGGATTAGGCGCCGCTGTAGTTGCACGCTTCGGCCTCAAATCAATTCTCGTGCTCTTCATCGAGCGAGCTCGTCCATTTATAGCACTCTCAGATATGAATCTGGTTATCCTGCCCGATATTGGCGAAGACCTTCAATCGCTACCGTCCGGACATGCGCTCTTCTTCTTTGCGCTCGCCATGGTTGCCTATCACCACAACCGCAAGCTCGGCGCGTGGCTCTTTGCAGGCGCAACCTTCATGACAATTACCCGTGTCATCGGTGGCGTTCACTGGCCATCTGATATTCTCGCGGGCGCGCTTCTGGGTTCCTTGGTCGGCTGGCTGGCAATCAGAATCTTCGGAGCATCTCCAAAGACAGCTTGAGTACCGTCCCTCTTGTGCGTATAGTGACCCTATGGCTGATTTTGCAACCAACCCACGCGCACGCTTTGACTACGAAATCCTCGAATCTCTTGAGGCAGGTGTTGTGTTGCGTGGATTTGAGGTCAAAAGCATCAAGACAGGGCGTGTCAGCATCAAAGGTGCCTACGTGCGCATCATCAAGGGCGCCGCATGGCTCGTAGGCGCATCTATATCGCCCTATCAAGCGGGCAATGTCCCCGACGACTACCGCGAACAAATCGATCGCAAACTCCTGCTCTCCAAGAGTCAAATTGATTCACTCATCGGCCTCACCAAGTCCCACGGCATCACGCTCGTGCCGGTTCGCCTCTACGGCAAAAAGGGTCTAATCAAACTCGAAGTCGGTATCGCGCGTGGAAAGAAAAAGCATGACAAGCGCGAAAGCATCAAAAAGAAAGATACCGCTCGCTCTCGCATGCGTGGCATGAGCGAAGAATAATTCGCTCGTACTCATACTGCTTCTCTCTGGCACTTCGCATAGGTACCGCAGTCTGTCCCGCATCTGGGAGAAGCATCCGAATCTCCGCAGTCGCCTGCGGCTTTATGCTTCGGTCGTGCGGATGCTCTCTGATGCGGACGACGACTGCGATACATCATGTGCGAAGCCGCATGCTATGCAGAGGGAAGCAGTATGAGTGACTCGCTCAAAACGAGTATGTGTCAGCGCAGCCCTCCGATGCCGTCGAAGACAGGGAGGAAGCGAGAGAGGCTGATTGCATCTGAGGCCGATGCTATTCATCTGTATGAGCGATAGATAGAACCCTTTCATCTAGAGCGAGTTATGAATACATCGAGCCTCATGATGCATGAGGCTCGAGCTTTCGCATCCTGCAAGACGGCGCGGAGGGCGGAGCGGGACAAGTGCGCACTCAACAATAAAAACTCCCACCGGTTGGTGGGAGTGAGTGTCTTAGCAGGCGCCAAATGATGGTCGAGGTGTTCTCAAGAAAACCTCGCGCTCATCGAGCATCGCCTGCGTCGGAGTTTCGGAAATCGTGGAGTACACGGGGCGATTGTTAATTCTCATCTGAGGCCAAGCGTCATCGCTCATGCCCCACATTCGACTAATCACTACACGCCTCTTGTATGCTCCCGCAACACGCTCTTGAGGAATTGAGCCGTAGCCATCGTGCGTGGAGAAGACCTGGCTAACAACGAGCTCGGGCCGATAGAGCACATCGAGGAAACGTAGCCGATGCTCTTCGTCTTCCCACCGCAGCGCATACACAACAATATCTTCAATCCGTACTGGGGTCTCATTGGCATAGTGCTTCGGTCCTGCCGGATATCCGAGAATTTCCGCCATGCGGAGAAACACGCGTAGTGACTCCACGGTGTTAGCCTCGATATGCGGGCTATCAGTGAACCACGTCTCGATGGTGAGGAATCTTCGATACTCGTGTGAGCCATCAGGTCTCTCCGGACTACGAACCGATACGGGCAACGGGTCATCCTCTCGGAGGATATCGACGTCGAACCCCTTATCGAAGCGTCCGCCCAATTTGATGCTTACTCGCTCCAAGAATCCGAACTCTCCGAGTGCCTGTTCAAGGGCGGTGCGCACCGTGGCAATGTCGAATTTTGGCTCTCCCAATAATGCGGCTCGCAAACCAAAATCCAACGAAGGAATGCGAATTTTCCCGAAGGCAAGACCGCGACCCATCGAGTCGCACTCGTCGCGAGCTTTGTCGCGTCCCTGACGAGTCCTGCTGTCATGTATCAGCGACTGGGTATAGGCCCAGATAACTGGAGCCCAATCGACCCTCCCCGCAACGGGCGTTGGGTCGGGCTGCGGTGATATTTCTTGGCGACTCCCAAGGAGCCACCCTTTCAATTTCTCTAACAGCATTGTGAACGACCTTTCTGCACCGGACTGGAAATAGTCAAAATGCGATGCGACTCTTTTATACAACAAATTCTTGTTTTTATCAAGTACCACAAAAAGAAAACCCCTACCGAATGGTGGGGTCTAGTTTTTTGACCATTTTCGAAACACTTCTTTTCTTACCGCGAGGATAATAGCTTTAGCCTCTTCTTTTGTAGTATACCGCCCATGAGTTCTTTCGAACTTTTTCAGTCTCTTCTCGACAAGCTCGATAACCTCGAGGAACTCCGGCGAGAGCTTCGTATGAAGCCGCTTTGTTGGCATAGAACATCTCCGGCCCATATTCTAGCGCGCAGTTGCTTTTTGTCAATTTTTGTAGTATAATACTTTCTATGGGGATGATCGGTTTCGACACTGCTTCATGCCCACACGATGCCATATGCGGTCGGCCAGTAACCGCACTAAACACTGGTCAAACATATAACTGGCAATCAAACCGCCAATTACGCGTTCGCCTAAGGGCGTCGCGCATCGCACCCTGACGCTTGCTACGGGATTCTGCGGTGTCATCTAGCTCGCTCTGGTAGGTCGTAGTCGAGTCGCGACCCTCCGAACCTAAGACTTGATAGTCCGCGTTTATCTTGCCGGTTCCCTACGCGCGGGCGAAATACCGAATCGGATACATTGGTAGTACGTCGTGTCGGTCATCGTAGTGGACTGGGGTTCGATTCCCCACATCTCCACCTCAACAGAAAAGCCGCCATGTGGGTGGTTTTTCTGTATATTGACAAATCCATTTTAGCCTGCTATACTTATAATACTGACGGTGCTGGCTGGTTCATCCGGGGAGGATGGATTGAAGGCTGAGCCGTAGTCATTTGCTGGTTCTAAAATGGACCCCACCGGTCCAGGGTACCGCCCGAGTGCGGACCAGTGAGAATCATCGCGCAAATGCATTTTGCCGGGACTCCCCACTTCCCCACCTTCATCGGTGGGGATTTTTTATTCATTGACACATCTCCCTTTTCAGTGTATATATACCCCGCACATTTACAAAGGAGTAGCTGATGCCCATCGTACCCCTCGTTATCAATCGTTCTGACCCAGCGTGGAAAAACACGTTCAATGGGACGCTCGGCAGCTATGGTCTCGTCGACGACATCGTCAAAGCAGCGCGAGAAGCAAAGTATCCGTACTTCATCGTTGGAGATTCCAACGTCTACGTAACTCCCGCTCGTGGTTCTTGGGCTGATAGAGTCTGCGCCGTCAGCGATTTGGACGACCCTCGCACGCCAGCTCAAATCGAGGAAGCTTTCAGAGCCGAGTGCCGCCGGAATTCCACCGACTTTTCCAACATTCCTCCAGCGAGCGCCGATGAAAATGCTCCCTCCTAGAAAGCTCCTATGAATCAAGAGAAAATAAGAACCGCCCGTGAGAAATTGCGGAAACAGATTCAAAAACATGAGCATGACATCGAAATCCTCCGAGCGAGGATGAGAGTTCTCCAGTCGCAATGCTTGCATCCCAAGCAGTTCAACTACACCGCCATGGGCGACCCTGGCGTAAAGTGTCCTGATTGCGGATATCAGACGTAACCCTCCAGCCCACCTCGGTGGGCTTCTTCTTTTCCATAAAAACGTCCCGACATGGTCGGGACGGAAACTATTACTCTCGAGCGGTGACGTAGTAACTCTTGCGGAAGCGCAGACGCACACCACTGCGACTCTTGAGCGCCACTGAAATACTTCGCCATCCATCCTTGGCAATCTCTGCCGACGGCAGGTATCCTACGTGATACTGGCTTCCAAGCTCCGCAGAAATTCCAGAGAACGCTCCTGCGATGATGAGGCGCGGGTAGGGTTCTGGCACTGACAAGAGCTTGCCTCCAGTCTCGTAGGTAATGGACTTCACAAAACGCATGGCGCGACTCGTGAGCTCGTGTTGGTCTCGTCCTGACTGTGTCAGTCGTTGCGTGGGGCCTCGTTGAAGGTGTACGACGTACGAGACAATCGAACTCCTCCGAAGTGCCTCTTCGGCGCTCTCGTAGGAGAACGAATCGAGCGTATCTTCGCCGTCTGACAACAAGATGAGAATGCGGCGGCGGCGAACATCGCCTCGATGCTGAAGCTCTAAGAAGCGACTGGCGGTGTAGAGCGAACGATTGAGCGCGGTTGCGTCACCCTGTCCAATATTCTTGAGGGAAGCCACCGCTTCATCATGATTGGTGGTGAATTCACACAACACACGATAGCGGTCATCAAACGCCGCTACGTGCACCTCGTCGATAGGTCGGAGTTCACGAATCAAATTCGTGGCCGCCTCGCGAATGGCTGGTGCAAGTGTTCGCATGGAGATAGATGTATCCAGCAAAATGACGACGCTGGCCGGAACCTCCTCACGCTCAAACAGTACGATAGACTGACGCTTTCCTTCATCAAGCATGACGAAGTCGTCAGATTTCAAATCCGTCACAGGAGCGCCGGTGCGCTCATCGGTCGCGGTAATCGTGACACCAACCATCTGCACCGTCGATGGAAACGTTGGGGGCTGCAGCAACTGAAACAACGCCAACACTGTCGACATCATCATGGTAAAGAACCTCCTTGTACTATGGGTATGTCATATCGCGCAAAAAAGTAAAGAATGCTCGACACATTCAATCTTTCGTGGTATTTATACTCCGTCCATTTACAAAGGAGTTCGTATGCCAAGTGGCAAAGTAATGAAAGAAGACACATCGGGTGTTTGGGCTATCGTTGTTGTGGTAGCACTCATCCTCATGTTTCTCGTTGCGTTTACGCTCGGTACAAAATTCCCTCAATCAAAGAGCTTATCGCAGACAGCATCCCAGCATGTCGTCACCGAGATTACCCCCATCGACGATGGCAACGGCATCTTCTACTTCCCCGTCACTGGCGAAGACTACCGCCGCTCACTTGCCACCTTCTACAAGAGTGGCAAGTCGCAGCATTGTGACTTGCAGGGATTCACAGAAAGCTTTATTGATCCCGCTACGTATAACGCGAGGACCGTAACCACGGGCTTCGTCCTGCACTGCCACGACATCGCCGTCGAAGCCCAAAGCATCACCGTTCCCTAGCGTCCGCATCGCCCCTCTGTACAGAGGGGCTTGTCTTTGGCATGATGCCCAGCATGAAATCATACTTACGAATCTTGATAGTTGTTGGTGTCGTTCTCGTCGTGGCCGCAGCTGCATGGTATCTCATGAAAGACTCCAAGGGTGGAGGTGACGCAACACTCACCCCGACTCCTCTGGGAAGTATCGTACCACTGGCATCCGTATCACCGCTCCTCGTTGCCTATGACGCAGCAGGTTCTGATTGGAAAAGCTACGCCAGCGCCTCAGCGGGTTTTAAGGTTTCCTATCCTTCCGACTGGAATCCGTCTCCCTGTGGTCCCGCATGCGTAGGATGGATTCCCGCAGATGCAGCGGAGGGTCAGTTTGCGCTGGGCATTATTCGTAGCACCGGCACACTCGCTGAACTCATTGGCAGTGCTCAGCCCTACCTTGCCGCGCAGGAAGAAGTCAAAGTTGGCGCCAACACATGGACCAAGCTCACGCTGCAACAGCCAACCTCGGGAGATATCGTCACCTCACACTTCATCGAACGTGGTGGTTATTTGTTTGAATTTGGGACTGCTACATCCGACGCAAAAATTCTCGCCGTCTACGGCTCGATGATCCGCTCGTTCGTGTTCACCAAATAAAAAACTCCCCGTTGATGCGTGTGCATCTTCGGGGAGCGCGTGAACTATTCGTAATCCACGGAACGTGGGGTCATCTTACCGCGACCCATGCTGTACCGAATCGACGAAGGTTCGCCTCGGGCAGTGAGCATGCGAAGCCACAGCATTCCATCTCGCGAAGTCTCCAGCATGAACGATCTCTTGAGACCGAGGTATTCAAACTGACCCGTCCCGATGCGCTCACCAATCCTTCGAAATGTGGGAGTGTCGATAATGGTGGTGTCCCACCGAAAGTGTACATGGCCCGGAATACGCGGGTGTCGAGCCACGCCCTTGATAGTTACCTCGGTTGTTGTGACATGTCGAGCTCCCCCACCAAGAGGAGCGTCATGGCGCTTGATCGCTGCTGCACGAATTGAAATCGGCTTGAGATTGGGAGTCTTGCGTATCCATGAAAGGACGCGGAAGAGAATAATCTCGAGCCAATCGCGACACGCACTAGCGACCGTGTTGTCTTTTTTAAGAACTTCTTGTGTGTACATTGTCCCTCCTTGGACAGTCTATTTATATCATAATATTATAGACTAGTCAATATTCCCCTTGCTCCTACCGTGCTACACTGCGCCTATGAGATTTGCCGACCGACCTCTTGCCATCACCGACATCGAGACCACAGGACTCGATGCTGCAGTCCACGAAATTATCGAGCTCGCCGTTATTCTCGTGGACCAGAAGACGCTCCGCGTTCGTGGCCAATACCATGCACGCGTTAAACCAACCCATATTCGCACGGGCGCAAAACGCGCCCTCGAAGTTGCCGGCTACACCCCCGCCGCATGGCGCACGGCTGTCGATCTTGAGACCGCCCTCACCGTCTATGCCCAGAAAGCAGCAGGCGCAATCTTCGTTTCCTATAATGTATTCCTCGCATACTCGTTTCTCGACGCAGGATTTAAAGCATTCAGCGTAGAAGACCCGACCGACTATCATCGTCTCGATATTTTCTCGCTTGCATGGTCACGCCTAGGCCCGGGACCGGCAAACCTCGACAACATCTGTAAGCGCTTAGACATCATTCCCGAGCCCATGCCTCGTCGTGCGATGGATGGTGCCCTCAAGCAACTCGAAGTATTGCGAGCTCTCTTGTATCATTAAGGGTATGGCGTCCAAACGAATCCTCTCCGCGTTAGTTCTTCTCATCGCTGCGCTCTACACGCAGTGGCTTACCGAATACGACGGCCGACACAACGACCCCACACTCACCGCAACCCCTCGTCCTGCACCCAATGGCATGGTTCGTATTGCAAAGGTTATCGATGGTGACACCATAGAGTTAGAGGGTGGGGCACGCGTACGATTTATTGGTATCAATACTCCCGAAACGGTTGACCCTCGCCGACCCGTTGAATGCTTCGGAAAAGAAGCGTCAGACTATGCCAAAACACTACTCAACGACGGAATTGTCCGGCTTGAGAAAGACATCTCTGATACTGACAAATATGGCCGCCTGCTCCGATATGTGTATCTCCCCGATGGAACATTTGTGAACCTCAAACTCGTAGAAGATGGGTATGCATACGCGAGCGCTTATCCGCCCGACATCGCTCACACAAAAGAATTCTCAGCGGCTCAAACGGCTGCTCGCCTCGCCACTCGTGGCCTCTGGGCCTCCTGCCCCGTTAAGAAATAACGGGTCTTCACAAAACCAACCCCCCGTGGTATACTCCTCAAGCCTGATTTTTTACTGTCTTGTCTACTAGAGAACTCCGCGCCAATAGCCAAATCCGTATCCCCCAAGTGCAGGTCATCGATTCTGATGGCAAGCAGCTGGGAGTTATGAAGACTTTTGACGCGCTACGTCTGGCCAAAGACCGTGATTTGGATTTAGTGGAGGTTGCGCCAACAGCACAGCCCCCCATTGCCAAAATCATGGACTACGGCAAGTACATGTACACCAAGACGAAGGAAGAAAAGGCACGTCCCAAGGTCAAAGCTCAGCAGACAAAGTCAGTGCGTGTTGGATTCAAAACCGGCATCCACGACCTCCTGTTTAAAGCAAAGAAGGCGGATGAGTTTCTCGCCGATAACAACTGGGTCAAGGTAGAACTTACCCTTCGTGGACGTGAAAAAGCATTCCCCGAGCGTGGCTTGGCCCAACTCGAAGAGTTCCTCACTCACGTGAAGACTCCCGTGGTTCGCCAATCCAAACCCATGCGTGGCCCCTATGGTTGGGTCCTCGTTATTCAAAAAGACAAGAAAGCGCCAGTAAAACCCCCTATCGATTCCCATGCCAAAAACACACAAGAGTAACCGTTCCCTGGCCAAGCGCATCAAAATCACGTCCCGTGGTCGTGTGATGAAGCGCAAATCGGGACAGAACCATTTCAATGCAAAAGATTCTGGCGTGACCGGCTTACACAAGCGTGGCCAGAAGCTCTCTCCTGTCGCATTCGCCAAGAGCTTCCAGGCCTTGCTGCCATCCCGCGGTGTTTCTTCCAAGCAATAATTTTCTCATCATTCACCCATGACACGCGTTAAACGAGGTACCGTAGCACATGCCCGCAGAAAACGTCTTCTCAAGAATACGAAGGGTTTTAAGTGGGGCCGTAAGAGCAAATTCCGAGCAGCAAAAGAAGCCTTGCTCCACGCATGGTCATTCCAGTTCGCCGATCGTAAGAAGAAAAAGCGAACGATGCGTCGCCTCTGGACCGTCCGCGTGAACGCAGCGGCCCGCGATAATGGCGTCTCCTACTCTCGTCTCATCGCACAGCTCAAGGTTGCCAACATCGAGCTGGACCGCAAAGTCCTCTCCCGCATCGCCGCCGACGAACCTGAAATCTTCAAGCAAATCGTCGCCACAAAGTAACTCTCATCAAAACGCCTCCTTGTGGGGGCGTTTTGTGTTTGATATAGTGCCCCCGCACGTTCACAAGAAGAGGTAACCAGTGGCCCAACAAGAGGTACGACTAGCACAGATCAGGAGACTAGTCCCGCAAATCTGCCGACAAGACACAGCAGCTGATAACGGCAAAGGATGGGCGCCCGAAAACCCAACCTTCGGCCATTGTGCCGTCGTGGCACTATTTGTCCAAAAAGGGTTCGGTGGTGAACTCCTCAGAAAGTCACTTACCGGCACACTATTTGAAAGCAGTGGGTCGCATTACTATAATGCACTCCCGAATAAAGAGATTGTAGACCTCACCCAAGATCAGTTCAAAGGATGGAGCGGTCTTCAATTCCTTCCTTTTGAACTTCGAACTCGTGAGCATCTCATGAGCAATCCAGATACCTGCAAACGCTACCTTCTATTCACTCGCCGCCTCAATCAAGCGATTCATTGCGACTAACAAACACCCCGCACATACTGTGCGGGTTTTGATTTGAAAAAGTTCAGTAATTCTGCTAAAGTAAGCCGTTGTCAATGGCGCCATCGTCTAGTCTGGTCTAGGACGCTGGATTTTCATTCCAGTAACCCGGGTTCAAATCCCGGTGGCGCTGCCAATAACGTGGACTATAGATTTACGAATGAATACCCCACCAGCAAGATAGACGAGATAGTCCACTATCTCGCTGGGCCGCGGCTCTGGGTTCCCGAACAAGACTATCCCGATTTTTCTGATTGGGCACATAACGTACACACCGAACTGATGTCCACTCGTAAGCGAGCGCTCGTCGCCCTCTCGGGAGGTGACGTCGTAGGCGTTGCAATCTATCAACGACACAAGCAAAACTCCGACACCCTTGAGATCAAAAATCTCACAGTTCGCCCCGATGCTCGCGGGCGTCATGTGGCAAGCTTTCTTCTCCGAAACACTGAACTCGAAGGTAGCCACGACTTCCACGTATCGCGTGTCGTCTGTGATGCAAAAATTCAAAATCACGCCATTATGTATTTTCTCCTCAAACATCACTACACAATTCTAGGTCACCATGACCTCTACGGCCTCGATGCAGGCGCTGACATTGTGTACACAAAGCAACTCACTTCTCTCGCATGAAAATAATTGCCATTGAAACATCCTGCGATGAAACAGCGGCTGCCGTCATCGAAATTACCGACGACCGCATTACCGTACTCTCCAACATCATCTCAAGTCAGATTGCACTCCATGAACAATACGGGGGTGTTGTTCCTGCGTTAGCAGCTCGTGAGCACGTTGCCAACATTGGCCCTGTCTACGAAGCCGCGCTCAAAGAAGCTGGTATCACCGACGTAGCGTCTCAACTCGATGCTATCGCCGTCACTCGTGGCCCAGGACTCGGGCCTGCCCTCCTCGTGGGCATCACGTTCGCGCGCACGCTTGCGTGGAAACTCCAAAAGCCGCTCATTGGCGTCGATCATATGGATGGGCATGTGCACTCCAATTGGCTCAGTGGAGAAAATCTCGACACTACAGCGTTCCCTGCTCTGAACCTCATCGTATCAGGCGGACACACCGACATTATGCTCATGAAGACCCATGGCGATTACCAGCTCATCGGCGAAACCGTTGACGATGCTGTTGGTGAAGCATTCGATAAAGTCGCTCGTCTCATCGGCCTTGCCTACCCAGGTGGCCCTAAAGTCTCTAAACTCGCGCTCTCTGGTAATCCTCATGCGTACCCACTCCCACGCCCGATGCTTGCCTCAAAGAATTTTGATTTTTCCTATAGCGGCCTCAAGACTGCTGTACTCTACCTCATCCGTGATCTCACCGGTGGCACGCGAGAGCTTACCGATACCGAAAAAGCTGACATCGCCGCATCGTTCCAAGAAGCAGCTGTCGATGTACTTATCCAAAAAACAAAGCGTGCGGCGGTTGAGCTTGGTGTCACCTCGATCATGCTCTCAGGTGGTGTAAGCGCAAATTCTCTACTTCGAGAACGTCTCACTGCGCTCTGTGCGGAGCTGGGTATTCGTTGCGTGCTCCCAGAAATGAAATACACCACCGATAATGCCGCCATGATTGCCGCCGCAGCATATTTCGCATGGCGCAATAAACCAACGCCGTGGAAATGGGAAGATTGCCAGATGGACGCAAACCTTAGACTGGGGCACAATACCTTTTAGTATGTCGACAATTGAACTCCCCAAAAACTACGACGCAGTGACCACAGAACCGCTCATCTATCAGCGATGGCTTGCGAGTGGTTTTTTTAACCCTGAGGCGTGCATCGAGGCGGGCGTCACCAAAGCAGACGCCAAACCCTTTACCATCATGATGCCCCCACCAAATGTGACGGGTATTTTACATATGGGACACGCGCTCATGCTCACCGTAGAAGATGTCATGGTGCGCTACGCTCGCATGCGTGGCTACCGTACACTTTGGCTCCCCGGCACCGACCATGCCGCTATCGCTACGCAGTCGCGCGTCGAAAAGGATATCTATAAGAAAGAAAATAAATCTCGTCACGACCTCGGACGTGACGAGCTCTTGCGACGCATTGAGGAGTTTGCCGCCGAAAGCCACGCCACCATCTCTGCCCAAATCAAAGTTATGGGAGCATCCTGCGATTGGTCTCGCGAAGCATTTACCCTCGACGAGCAGCGTAACCGTGCGGTACGAACTATGTTCCAACGTATGTACGAAGATGGGCTCATCTATCGTGGCAATCGCATCGTGAACTGGGATCCCAAAGGGCAAACCACCATTTCAGATGATGAGGTAGTCTACGAAGAGCGCCCCGCGACCCTCTGGACGTTTCGCTACAGCAAAGACTTCCCCATCGCCATTGCAACCACCCGACCCGAAACGAAACTCGGCGATACCGGTGTCGCGGTACACCCCGACGACGAGCGGTACCAGCAGTACATCGGCAAAGAATATGATGTGGTCTTCTGTGGAGCACCTCTCCACATCAAGATTGTTGGCGACAAAGAAGTGGACCCGACCTTTGGCACGGGAGCGGTTGGCGTTACCCCCGCACACAGCATGATCGACTGGGCCATTGCTCAGCGCCATGACCTTCCCGTTCAGCAGGTCATCAATGAATACGCTCGCATCAGTATTGAGGGGCCACTCAAAGACAAGAAAGTTGCTGATGCGCGCACCGACGTTGTCGCATGGCTTACCCAAGAAGGACTCCTCGAGAAGACTGAGGCTATCAAACAGAATGTTGCTACCGCTGAGCGCACGGGCGGTATCGTTGAGCCACTTCCAAAGCTCCAATGGTTCATCGATGTAGAAAAAA
>CAYZIF010000006.1:0-26816 GCA_964478355.1 uncultured Candidatus Saccharibacteria bacterium | reverse complement strand
TGTCTGACTTGAGAACCGCGCAGTACAGCGTTGTCCTCCCTGGCAATTCATTGGCATTATGTCCCAACGAAATACCTTCAACAAAAACAGCGTCCGCATCATAACGGAGAATCTTGCACGTTGCCTCAATGCCGCGACCATCGCCCAAAATGATTATCTCTCCAGCTTTGAGTTTTAAGACCGACCGCATCTGATGCGCAAGGTCTTCATCATCAATACGAAGCGTACCGGTGGATAGCTGATACGGGCCAATGAAGCGATGTGTTTTCATAATAGCTGCTGACTCCAATCACTCATCAGACGCTAACTCTTTCTTGAGTTCAATAAATTCATTCTCAACTTCTTTCAGGCGCCCTCGGAGATCCTTGATGACTACCGCTCCTTCTTTGACCTTTTTAAGACCTTCCTCTACCTGAACCTCAGACTGCTTGTCGAACCATTCAATAATTTTCTCCAGATGCGACAACGACTGCGAGATTGAATCTTTTTCGTTTGTTTTTGTCATTGTTCTGATTGTAATTCTTTTACATCACTCGTGAAAGCCCCCTTCGCCAACCGCGTTGTTACCGTCTGACCCAAGCGAATCTGGCGAATATCTCGAATAACCGAACCGTCAGCATCAGTGATAATACTATATCCCAGACGAAGTTGACGCTCAGGATTTACCGCGGCAAGCGTTCGCTCTGCATTCGTCACCGCCTGACTAATATACTCAATTGTTTGACCGATCCGCTCCACGAACACTCTCATACGCTCTTGCAGTCTCTGCCCTGCATTCAAAACACGTTGCAGGAAACCGTCCAGACGATGCCATGCTGTATCGAGCCGTGAACGATACCCCTGAAGAACGTTCTCCATCGCAAACGAAATCGCATGCGCCTGTTCAGCGACTGTGCGAAGACGCTCCCACGAAGCATTGATGAGCACTGCGGTAGCCGTTGGCGTACTCGCTGAAGCGTCGGCAGCCATTTGAGCCAACGGCACATCGCGGTCATGACCAATCGACACGATTGTTGGAACTTTTGAGCCAAACACAGCGCGAACAACGAGTTCGTTATTGAATGCCTGCAAGTCTTCCATCGAGCCACCTCCACGAATAAGCACAATGACATCAATCTCTTCGTTGCCCTTCTGAAAAGCTTGAAGAGCATTCACAACCTGCGTGACCGCGACCGCACCCTCAACGCGAACATCGCGATAGTACACCGTCATGCCAAGACAAGCGAGGTTTTTTCGAAAATCATCAATCACAGCACCTGTCTTACTCGTAATCAATCCCACGCGAGAAATAAATTGCGGCAGAGGTCGCTTGCGAGCAAAAACCCCTTCATCGGCTAACTTCAGCTTGAGCGCTTCGTAGGCCTTCTTGAGGCTTCCCTCACCGACCGGCTCAAGCGTTTCAACGCGAAATGAAAAACGACCCTTTGCTTTGTAAATCGAAGGTGCTCCACCTACTTTCACCTGCATACCATCTTCGATAATCACACCCAGACCTCGATAGGCGAATGGACTCATGTAGCAATCCATCACACCTCCCCCTTCGGCATCCTTGAGTGAGAAATACATGCCTGTAGGATGCGGCCGCGCGCTCACTACTTCACCTTGTACAAAAAAGTTTCGAACTCCTAGTAATTCATTGATAAAATCTAAAAACTCTCCTACCGAAAAAATTGCGGTTGGAACTTGTGGGTCTTCGTCAAACAGCGGCTTCTGATTCATACCAACAGTGTAGCAAAACTACAAAAAAATAACCCCTCCTTTCGGAGGGGTTGGAATCACTGCACGTACTGCGCTTCAGGCCACACCCGCGACGCGATGCACTCGTTTGGATATTTGTCATCCCGCAGCCGCATGAATGCAGACTCACGAAGTTTGCCACTCTTAGGGTATCGAGAAACGAATCTCACTTGGAGTACCTTGGGGTCCGCCATGGATGAGAGAGCCTGGCGCATCCTTGCATCGAATGCCCCCAGTCGCCCACAGTTGAGAATACGGCGCTTCTCGTGTGAGGCCCACTGCAGAAGCATCACGTCCTTGAGAACGCCGTCCTCTCGGAATCTCCTGCCGTCAGGTCGAATAAAGAAGTCATCTTCGATAATGGGCTTGAGCTTGTAGCATCCTTTCGGACGCTGAGCGGTTTCACCATGTCGGTACGTAAGTCGATAGTCGGCATCGTAGAGCACGAGGCCCTCCCAACCATTGCTACTGACCTTCTCCTGCATCGCGCTCAAAGGACCCATCACTTCATCGACAGCAACAACGTAGTGGCCCTCCCAGAGGAGCTGCTGAAGCCACCGAAGCGTCTTTCGATATTCCCACGACAGCCACGTTAGTCCCTGCGGCTGCAAATGCAACGCCTGGAACACGAATAGCGATGGAAGCGTACCGCGCGCGAGAATCTGCTGCGCCTTATGGAATGAGCCGCCCAGAATTGACGTGATAGCGGTCACATCATCAACGACGTTGCCGTCAGTGATACGTTCGATTGCCAGCTCTCCGATGAGGAGTGTCCCCACGGGCAACCGCAGAGTACGAACTTCTTCGCGGATATAGTTGAGCCGATGATCAATCTCGTGCATACCCGAGCTGTAGAGGCGAACGCGTTTGTCCGCACAGACCTCCACGATCACCTTATGCCCGTCACGTTTGCGCGTTCCGATGAGAGCGCCGCGCCGTTGCAAATCCGCAAGCACAGCTTGCTTGTAATCTTTCTGGTCGATCGGCTTAGCGACAACAAAGTTCTCCGCCAGTGGATCCAGATGCACAAAGCACCTCCTTGTAAAAGAAACAGCTACTACTTTACTCCATTTTTTCTAACTTGTCAATTTCCTAGCGGAGAGCTGGCTGATACTGCGTTGAGATATCAATCGAACGAGTTGCAAGTGATGTAATAGAACCATTCTCGACAACCACATCAAGCATCATCCCCTGTCGTGTCGCCAGTGACCAGTTTTGGTCAAAAATAAAATTTCCCAATGAATACACAATCCATTTGTTTTTGTATTGCTCGATATCCTGCACCACATGCGGATGGTGCCCCACTATCAAATCCGCACCCGCATCAATGGCAGCGCGGTAGATGCGCTCCTGTGTTGTATTGTGAAGCGCTTCATATTCTGTACCCGTATGAAACGAAACGATTACCACATCGGCGAGCGTGCGAGAATGAACTATATCTTCGGCCATGCGAAGCGCATCATAACGATTCGCACCCGAGAGCGTAGCAGTTGCCTGAGAACTGGGCGGAAGAATATCCGTGTACGCCAGATAGGCAATTTTGGTGCCACGCACCGTAACGACGACCGGACCGCGCGCGCCATCAAGCGTCCGCCCTCCCCCGACCACCTGCATGCCGTTACTGGCAAGGATAGCAATGGTATCGTCGAATGCAGGACGTCCATAATCCCAAATATGATTATTCGCAACTGACAGCACGTCAAAACCTCCATAGAGTAATCCCTCTACCACTCGTGGGTTAGCTCGAAAACAGAATCCACACCCACTAGTGAAGCCACGAGTAGAGATGGTTGTCTCGAGATTCCCAAATGCAACATCGGCAAGGCGTGTTGCAGAGGCAATACGCGTAAAAGGCCATGTCCAATCATTTCGGAACTGCATCGTATCTCCCACAGAACGAGACAGCATAATATCCCCTACAAATAGTAGCGTCACCGGAGTTTTCGGAGGCGACACTCGCGGCACCACGGCCTCTCGTGAAATGAAAATCGGAGTACGAGGGGGGTGTGAATAGATAAGAGCTCCCGAAATCATCAGGAGTATGAGAATCACGATAACCTGCCAGCGTTTCACAGAATTAGTAGTATCTCATCCCAACATACACCCCATAGCCAATTGCAAATGCGATAATAGCGATAAGTAGCATATGTCTATCAATGTGACGAGGAGCAATCCGCTCCGAGAGTGACGGTGTGGGTGGTTTTTGTTCGGGTGCACACGCTTCACTGGTCGTATTTGCAGTAAGGCGACGATACAACTCTAGAGCGTCTTGAATATCTATCTTATACCAGCCGGCCACGTGAAGACGGCTTATAATCTCAACTTCGCTGGTACCGCAATCTTTTGCACACCGAATATATTCCAAGAGAGCGCTGTACGGCATACGCCTAGTATATCACATCGTTAGAATGCGAATCGTTCCGAGTGGATTTGTCGCATCGGCACGCCGATAGACCGAAGCTCACGCGTCACGGCATCCATCATGGGAGCGGGTCCACAAATATACGCGTCGCGCTTCGCAGCATCAGGAACTAATTCCTGAATGGCCTGGGCATTGATTTGACCTGTATGCGCATGAGCGGGAATCCCCTCGGACTGATCGGATAAAAAGAGATGCGTATTCGGAACGCGAGAAGTCACCTCATCTAGAAGTGCGGTGTGTGCTTGCGAGCGCGCGCCATAGAGCACCACGACGTCTTTACCCTCCCGAGAAAGTGCGCCGGCAAGAGCACGGAGCGGCGTGATGCCGATGCCACCTGCAATCAGGAGATAGCGCCCTGTCTTTGAGCGACGAGGCGTAAAGGCGCCCAGAGGTCCATCGATAAGAATACGCACACCTGGCTTGAGACTAGCGACGAGCTTCGTGCCATCTCCAAGTGCTTTAATGGTAAACCGAACAGAAGTTCCATCAAACTCGCGCGAGAATGAAAATGGATGCCCAGGCCACAAACCCTTTGAAAACGGATGGATGGTGGCAAATTGCCCCGGCTCGAAGCGAAACGTTTCCATAGCGCGCCCCGTAACGTAGATAGACCATGTGTCGGGTGTTTCTTGTACGACACGCTCAACAACGAATCGATGACGGTACCAAAGCGCAAAAGGACGAAAGAAGCGGTAGAGAAAATACGTTCCTACGACAGCCCCATTGAGCGTGTACCAATAGAGAGCAAATGTGCGACTGGCGAAATCGTGCCCGCTTGCGACTTGATGTCCAAACGAAAGCCACATCGCCAGATATGTTAGGAGATGGATTCCGTGCCACGATTCATAGCGTAATTTGCGACGCACCCATGGGATTGATAAGGCAATAACTCCCAAAAGAATAAGCGCGCCAGAAAGAGCAGAGAGCACTTTTTCAAATCCTGTTACTACACTCACAAATGCATCAGCAACCGGTTGCCCACCTAATGCGGAATACCCAAACGTAATGAGTGTTGGATGCGCCACTAGCAACACGGTGAGCCAATAACCCAAGAGTCGATGAAAGCGATTCATCGTATCAAATCCCATCGCCTTTTCGATAAACGAAATTCGCCCTATCAGCACGAGCTGGAGCAGGAGCGCAAACTGCAAGAGCAAACCCGCCAATCGTCCCAGTGCGATCGCGGGATTCCCGGTCCCCCATCCGCTCTGGAAGAAGACCCCCGAGTGTACCCACCAGAGCACAACAATGACCGCAAGATTTGCGATACCAAAAAGTCCAGAAATAATAACGCGACGATCGTTCATAGTTCTATCGTACCGATAGTGTAATGTATTTCCCTACACTATCAAAGCAGGCAACCCAAGGAACGCACCGTACCGTTCTGCGGCATCATACAGCGCATCTCGTTCGCGTTTCGTAAATGTACGAAACGGATTCGGCGTAAGCGTAACGTTCTTTTTTGTTATCGTTCGCTTCCACGTCCCCTCGACACGACCATTAATAAGAATGGTTGGATTGAAAATAAGATTGAGTCCACTATAAATCTTTTTTGCGTGCGCCATATCAATCACCGCGCTTCGATCTGTATATCCGAGGATGTATTCATCAAACCCTGGAAGAAGCTTTACCTCAAGGTCTGCGCTGAGTGCATGAGGGAGTTTTTTACCCATCCAATATACAGTTGTACCAATAGTCTCAGACGCAAGTCGTGATGCCGCCAATTCGATGGCTATGCGTGCGTCGGCAATTTTAAGCCCCGACCACCACACAAAATCTTTGAGCGTAGCAGGACCGTGGCTCACAAAGTAACGCGTTGCCAGCTCGGTGAGTGCCCGCTCGCGCTCCAGTGGTGGCACCGCTCGCACCCACTCATCGAGTAACACAAATGTCTTTTGCTTAGCTTGTGGTGGACCGAAACAAATAAGTCCGCGTTGCGCATTCCACCCAATGATATGGATGCCTCGTTGCCCTGCGGTACTAATCCCGCCCTGCTCCAACGCTTCGCGCATCTGGTCACGAGTAAGGTGTTTACCGCCGCGCAGTGCCTTTGTGAATATCTTCTGACTTTTCTTCAAGAGAGCATCGTCGATGCCTAATTGCTTATGACGGCCTGCGGCATTGGCGATAATTCGTGGATTAAGCAATTCTAGCATCCATCGAATGTCCCGAGGCGCTACAAAATGGAGCGTGCCTCGCATGGGCCACGTTCGCAGAATCGTTCCATCAGAAAGCGCTCGCGTAATATCTGATTCAGTTGCATCCTTGAGCCGCAATCCGACTGACCACTTCGCTCCAAGGAAATCTTGCGCCTGCATCGCTCCTAGCCACGCCACAACTTCTGCTGGTTTTTTGAATACGGACGATGCAATGCCCTGATTGTGAGTGCGCAGATGCGCTACATCAGCAATCTTCATGAGCTACTGGACCACCAAGGTGCCCCACATGCCCTGCGCGCGGTGACTACCCACGGAGCAGTAGTACTGGAATGAACCAGTTTTATTAGCAACAAATTCTATGGTCGAAACCTGCCCTGCTGGAATCTTTGGAGTTCGTGCGTTGAATTCATCGATAACCCAGTCATGAAATCCCTCGGTGTTCGTAAATACAATTCTCACGGTGTCCCCCTTCTTCACCGTGATTTCTTTTGGATCATACGAGAATGAGTTGCCCGATACTGCAATCACCTTTACCGAACCCTGGACTGCTCCGGTTGGCGTAGGAGATGGCGAGACCGAGGAGGTTGGCGTTGGTGCAACGCTCGTTACTGGAGTGCTTGTTGGGGTAGCACTGACAGAAACTTCTGGAGACGCAGACACTTGAGGCTCACCGGTACTGTCGCCTTGAGAGAGGTAGTATCCGCCTCCTGCAAGGAGAGCAATTACGAGAAGTACGAGTGCGATTGTTTTTCCGTTCATCGTTATAAATATATTAATAATTATCTACGCCAAATCTTTACCTGAAGTAGTCTACAACATTCATCCACGATGACAATGCTCCAAGAGTCGGCTCATATCCACGGATAGTACTGGATGGACCGACATACACTCCCACATGGAGATGCTTTCGCTCACCACCAGTCTGCGTAGTAAATCCCTTCCCGAGCACGCCTATTCTCTGACCAACTAGAATGAGTTCATTCGCCTTCACATTCACACTTGTTAGTCTGATATGGCCATAGATAACGGAGACCGATCTTCCTGCAAACGTACATGCTTGCGTCACAACGCCGCCATACCCCGTCGCAGTTTTCTTTTCTAAAAGTGGACCGGTACAGATTGCAAAAAACGGCACATCAATGGCCTGCTCCTCGGGTGTGGTCTCAAAATCAACCCCCACATGGTACCCCGTGAATCGCTCGGGACTCACAGGTGAATCTTTGGGAGACACATAGAGACCAAATGGCTTCTTGGTCACACGCGTATCGGCATCGGGAATTGGTGTAGCAAATACTTCCCGCACCGATGGCGCAGGAGTAGTTTTGATGCGAAGCTTGAGCGCAGACGTTCCCACGGTAAACCCCGCCGAAAAGAAAACGATACAACCCAATATCACTCCTCCGGCAAATACGACGAACCGATTGCTAAAAGTATCCATGTCTTGTTTTGAGGCGTTGCGACGCTCTTATTATAACACGAAATTAACTATCCATGCAAGAGTTCCTAAGACCTCTTCCTACTCTTAACCTGCTTCGCACGTTTTGCTACACTCAATACACTATGAACTACATCAATATTTGGTCGGTTGTTGTTGGTGCAATCTCAAGTATGGTCATCGGAAGCATCTACTACGGTCCGCTCTTTGGAAAACGGTACATGGACGCCATCGGTATGAATGAATGGTCGCCCGAGAAACGAGAACGCATGACAAAAAACATGGGACTCACCTACGGAGCGCAGTTTATTGCGTCCATGGTCACCTTCTATGTTCTGGCTGGTGTCATTATTTGGTTCGACAAAACTTCGGCCATGGGTGGCGCGAGTGCCGCATTCTGGATGTGGCTCGGATTTATTCTCCCCGTAAAAATCGGTGATGCACTCTGGGGCGGCACAAAAGAACTCTTCTGGTTGGGCGCCGGCAATACACTCGTCACGATGCTCGTAGGAGGCGCCATTCTTGGCGCAATGAACTAACGGCGCGCTCGTATATCTGCGAGAACTTCGGCCGCATGTGCGGCGGGTTTAACGTCTTCGTACACCTTTGCGATTGTCCCTTTCGGATCAATGAGAAACGACATGCGCAGCGTACCCATATACTCTCGGCCCATAAATTTCTTCTTCGCCCATACGTGATAGAGGTTTACGACGGTTTTTTCTTCGTCAGCAAGAAGCGTAAAGGGTAGCTCATATTTTTCGACAAATTTTTTGTGTGACTTCACCGCATCCACGCTCACGCCCAGCACAACAATATCGAGTGCGCGAAAATCAGGAAATGCATCGCGAATCATACACGCTTCTTTCGTGCATCCAGGAGTATCGTCTTTGGGATAAAAGTAGAGTAACACCCATTGCCCCTGGTACTGCGACAACGTATGCATCGCTCCCTCTTGATCTGCGAGGGTAAAATCGGGCGCGCCACTCCCCGCCATGAGCGCATCAGTTGTGTTCGACATATGCAGTAAAGTTATTGAGAATTGCCTGCCAACCAGCTCGCTGTAATTCTTCGGAATTTTCATGCTCCATTTCGAACGCCTCAACAATCCGAACTCCGCCATCAATCTCGGCAAATGAAACAACGACTACACGCCCATCATCGAGCGTATATTCCAGGAGCTTCCCAACGTCTACCATGGTATAGACGCCCGTAAATTCAAACGATGTGGACTTGTCTTTGGCTTCCAGTGTAGCGCTCAATCGGCCACCAACACGTACGTCATTGGTAGCCTTGGTACACTCCCAATCATCAGATGCATGCATCCAACGCTCAATATGTTCAGGAGCGTTCCAATACTTCCATACTTTCTCTATATCAGCGCGTACACTTGTTGCAACGGTTATTGTTGTATTCATACTTGGAGCGCCCTGTTACGAACGAGACGCGCGGCGAAACGCTATCTCTCCTATACCCGCGATAACAAGAATCAAAGCCAAGATACTGGCCATGTAGAGTTCGGGATTGCTCGGCCAACCGATATACGATTGCCATTCATTATGGAGAAGCCCAATCGTAATAGCGCTCCACCAGCCAACTTGCGAAATGACAGATGTGAGAGCGATGCGGAATCGAAGCCGAGCTGGAACTGTCTCATTGGGAAGCGCCTCCAGAGACTTCTTCACCACGTGCATCAGCACACCATTGGCGCCAACCAGCGCCACGAAGAACAATTTCATCCACGTAAGATTATCGATAAACCCCTTGAGCACCAGTAAGCCGGTGCCTGATACGACAAGTCCGCTCCAGCCAACCCAAATGAGCCGCTGCGTAACATCTGCAACGCTCATCACATAGCGAAGTGAAACTTTCTTGAAAAGCCACAATGTGCCAAAGGTATCAATAACGATAACAGCACCCATTCCTACGACGAGTGACAAGATATGAATTGTGATAAACCAAAAATAGAGGGGCATAGCGCTACATAGTATCTAGGACTTCTCGAATTTGAGCGCAAGCAACATCATCATATTGCTCAAAGGCGTCATCGTAAGCAGCTTCAAGTGTATCGCGCGCGTAGTCTGCTAAACCCGCATCGAGCTGAAGTCTTGCCAATTTAATAGTTAGGTTCGTTCTCCCCTTTCGTGATGGATCTTGGTCGGCTATTTTTTCGTGCTCGGCATACCACTCTTTCACCGTCTCAAAATTTCCTTGCTTCATCGATTCAATGCACTGCTCGTCAGTGATTGGTTCTTTCTCCTTCTTTTCCGGTGCAATCGGTGGCCCCTCCATGCTCATCATGGATATAGTAGCACAAAAAAGCCGGAGGAATGAATCCCTCCGGCATGTAATCAGCACTCTCTAGTCGTCGCTGTCGCTGCGGATTCTGAGAATCCAGAGGAGCAGATTGATGATGTCGAGGTACAGCGCGATAGAGACGTCTACCGCGTTATCGAGTGTGGCTGGAATCTCGCTGGCCCGCCACATGTCAAACCCGATGTAGAGCGCAAAGAGACCCGCCGCTCCCCACTGGATAACCCCGAAATTCGCCAGCGCTGGGACAAACAGACTGATGACGAGCACTACGAGCAAGGTAATCAATGCTCCAAACAGCATTCCTCCAATGGAGCGATAGAACTTCGGAAACAAGAGCCCCGTGACCGCCATGACACCCGCGACCATTCCGGTGAGCATGGCGCACTCAGCAACGATGCCCGCCTGCGCTACCTCATACTGCTGGAGCGCTGGCCCCAAGATGGCTCCGTACGGGATAACCACAAGGTTAAAGCCCGCGAAAGAGACAAGCGGATTACTGCTAATACTCATGAAGATACCGAGCATCGGAACAACGAGTCCCACGAGAAGGAACGTTCCCACGCCGGGAGTCCAGCTTGTCGTCAGCGACGAAACGATGTACGTCGCGGTGAATCCCCACGCCAAGATGATGCCTATGGCGAGATAGAAAGAGCCACGGGTCATGGTGTCTGACCCAGAACGCTCAAACACATCACTCTTCGTCATACTGCCTCCAAAGAAAATGTTTTAAACGGCTTACCGACGTGAGAAATATTATACTACAAATATGTATTTACACAAGTATCGTCATCTTCTATACGATAGACCGTGCCAGTAAGCCTATGAGCAATATCCCGACTGAGTTCAAGAAGAATGACAGAGAGATAAAATATGAATTTTTCATCTTCGATAACCCAAGCATTGCCACTCCGATTTCATCGGGTAATGGTGAGGCAATAATCAGCGCTCCAACAAATGGAATAATCCATCGAAAGATTTTTAATTTAAAAATTGAAAAGAAGCGCTCCGATTTAGATATTCGTACAAGGTAGTGAATATGCCCGGTAACCCTATCTTTTACAAAGCGAAAAATAATTAAATCACCAACGAGAGCTCCCAACCCGCCAATCATGGCGACAGCATACATTGAATTTGATTGGGCTAGCTCTCCGAGCGCTACCACCGCTGGAGCGGCAGTGAACACGGATACAAAGAGCATACCGGCAATAAAGCTCCCGATAAATCCCATCTCCTGACTTGTAGCAATCAACTCCCGCAGGGCTCCGGTTTTAGCAAGAAGTATAGCTATGAGAATGCTAAAAATAACGAGGGCTACATCTCTCATCAAGTTACTACTTCTTCTGTGATCCATGTCTGTATATTCTACCAAGAAACACAAAGCACCCGAAATGAGTGCTTTGTGTTGATAGCTGGCCGTCTCGAGTTAGAACCGTCCAACGGGCAAGCCCTGTAAGGCTTTCCACGCTATCGAAAGCTTACCATAGAACGACGGGTCTCGAGCAGGCAGAAAAGTGACGAAAGTGACACGGGATGGACCCAGCTAGCTGTCTTTATTTGTCCTTGTCGAACGAAAGGACATAGTCGACTAGCGCATTTAGCACGATCCGCTGCTCAATAATCTCAATATCATTGGTTGAGTCATGGAGGTTTTGAAGTATGCTTCCCAAAAAGCTAGCAAAGACCTTGGTCTCAGGATTTCTTCCCAATCTTTCCACTTGTTTCTCTATCCCGGAATAGTCGACCTCTTTATGGATATCGGCTTGTTGTAAAAAGTAGACGAGGAACGCTGCCTGCTCAGTAGGCGACATTTTCTCGACGTATTTCTTGTATACCTCTTCGAACTTCGACATGTTGGTGCGCTTGAGAAATGCACGTACCGGTTCCGCAACCGTATTCTCATCGATTCCACGCTCCACGCAGTATGGCGTGATGAACCAGCGAGGAAGGTTCAACTTTCCCCTCCTACTATTGCACGCATGGCAACAAATGGCTACATCCTCCTCCTTGAGACCGTCGTTCCAATAAAAGGGACCCTCCTCGCGGAAGTGCTCGATAGTCGCCATGTCACCGCAATCGCTACCGTCTCGACAGAATGGCCGCATTGGCCTGCCGCAGTAGACGCAATTCACATCCCGCTGACGTATGCGCTGCTCAACTTCAATTGGGATTCCGTAGGAGTTGCTCAAAATTTCTCTTTAAGCCGCGCCAGCATTTCTGACATCTGCTCATCAGATAGTTCGTGCAGATCTGGTCGTTCGTACTCTTCAAGTCGTCTGTATAGCTCCTGATAGACCAGCTCATATTTACCCAGAATCGGCTCCATGTCGGAATATCGATAGAACGATAATATGTACCTGTGAACCACTCGGTTGCGCTCGTCGTAGAGCTCATTTAGCTGGCGAGAGAGGTCAGCGTTAATCACACCCTCATCTTCAGCAATCCGGATAACGGTCCTTTCCGCGAATTTCGGGTCTTCATCCTCCTGCCAAACGAAACCGTCGGGAATATTGACGCTTCCGCTCGTCGGAGTTTTTCTAGCTTTTATAGAGCGCTCAATGAGTAACAGTTGTCTCAGAAGCGCATCTATTACGGAGCAATAAAGCACAATCCCCTCGATGAGCGCGCCCTTTCCGTGCGCTCGAACAAGAAGATGTCGGGCTGCGCCGATATTCACCATAAACTGCTGAAATTTGTTGTGATCCAGCGGCATTAGTTCGTTTTATCGCTTCCGCCTTGTCGTCCGTTGGAATGGACCAAGAGAGAAGCTTCCGAGCCCCGCTCTGATGTCTCGGTTATATGGGTCCGGCGGTCAATCTTGTAGAGCAGTTCGAAAAAGTCCACAAGGCGACCGCCCGCATCAGCTGCCTCCTCCCAACTCATCTCCTTGCCGTATTGCTCTTTGAAGATGCGCTGGAAGTCGCGGATTGATTCGTCTGAGAGGTTAGCCATATCAAGCGAACAGTGAGAGGGCGACCAAAACGATGCCGGATAAAAATGAGTAGCCGATTACCTTCGGCCAGTGATCGACACGGACCGACCGCGCCCTAACCACTGCCATGCGAGCCTTCTCCCCTTCTCGGAATTTGCTAACCATCACCTCTTTCTTGGACAGATACTCGTTGATATCACGACCCGACTTATGGCTTTCGACGATGAAATCATGAACCTGTTCGGTTGCTGTTCGTTGGAACTCCAGATGTGTTGCGATGGAGCGGTTCTCCATCCCGAGCCGATTCAGCATGTACCACACGGAAGTGAACGCACAGACACCGAGAGCTGCCAGCCCCACATAGAGGTACCCCGGGGACTTGAACATCTGGTCTTTCCCCGAGGCTATCAGCGGCAACACGAGTCCGGCAATCGTTAGCGAGAATGTGGTCAGCGCGAGGAAGAATGCCCGCTGTCCAAGAACATTTTGAACCATCAGCGCACCGAGCTCCTTCACCATCCTGTCTCGTTTTTCAAGAATGTCCTTCTCTTCTTTGGCATAGAAGTCTCCGTTGCTCGTGATGTGTTCAATGGCCTGCCGCATCCGGTCAAAGAATGCAGCAAGGCGGCTTGGTTCGACGCCGAGCTGAGAGGCACCCTCGAGGAACATCTGCTTCAAGTCTAGTCCCTCTGCTTCAGTATCATCGGGCTTCATATCGTGCATATTCCTGTTGCGATAAATTCGTCTCGGAGCTGCCGCGCCCACGCCCGAAGATCGGTATTCCTGGGCAAGTTCACGAGCTTGTCGTAATGATGCTGCCATGGCTGGAGATGACCCGGCGTTCTGTGGTAATAGCGTGTCCCATGGCCGTAGTCCCTGAAGAAATCGGCAATCGGTCTGACGGTGGGGCCCACGACTGTGGGACTTGCGGAATACGAGACGAACTGAGTATTTGCATGGCCAACGTTAACAATGAAGTCCTGCTTGAAGAGTGGCGGCATACCCGCTGTGGCGTTGGTCTTGTCGAGGTACCAGATACCGATAACCTCATCCTGATGTCGTGGATGTGGGGCGGGCGTATGCGACAACAGAATGTAGGGTATTACCTGAAATCTGACGGTATTCGAAAGCTTAAGGGCTCCGAAGAAAGCAGCGTCGCCCGCCATGGCGGTAAGAAGCGCCGTCGAGAACGGATACGTCGGGACCGGATACATTGCGTTTAACTGGGCGAGTGTAGGCATCGCGCTTGACCATACGCCGTTTTATGGCCAAAGTACAGGGTATGAGCACAGAGAAGAACCCGGTCACGGCGACGCCCGAAACGGCTCGCATCGCACTACTCGACAGCATCGAGGAGCGGGTCGCTGCCGATCTGAAACAGATTGCCGCACCGATGCAGGCCATCATGAAGTCCATGGAGCCCGCGCTCGAGTTTGTGCGCACCCTGAACCGCCAGATGGAATCTGTCGTCCCGTTTCGGCAGTTAGCCGAAGCTCAGCAGTGGTACGCTTCGATACTCAAGCCTATGGAACTTACACTGCCGCTTCCACCCCCGCGCAGGTACGAGCGCTATGTCGTGCCGCAACGGTACATGCGGATGACTGATGCCGATAAGGATGAAATCGCGGAACGCGCTGCTCAGAAAATGATGGCAGCTGCGGTCGACCACCCCGCTACGGAGTATGTCATCGTCAGAACTGCTGACGGCGACTTGTACCGCAAGAGCGACCCGAGACTCCGCCTAGAGTTCGGAAGGGGCAAGAAACAATCCCTCATCATCGACGCCCTCATCGACCGGCGTACTCCCGTGGAGTCCTCTGAGTTGCAGCGGGTCACGGGGTTCGAGAGCTACAAGGCCCTCACGAACGCCATCGCGAAACTTAACGAGCGCGCGGCGCTTGCACTGGAATACCCTCGAAAACACGAGTACGACCGCGCAACCTCCAAGCCGGGACCCGGGTACATGCTCAACCGGAAGCACCTCATCGTGCCGGAACGCTATTCCACCTGAAGTCCACTTGATAACCGCAATCAAAAGGAGCCGACTACGGCTCCTTTTTCGTCCCTTGGGTTGGTCGACGATGGGTATAGGTCTCTTGCGATGATTAAAGTGGTCGAGACAGAGACGGCAGTACTAACACCAACCACAATGACAAAACAAAAACTTGAATGGTCCACGCAGAAGCGACGCGTGAATGACCTCGTCCCGTTTGAGAAGAATCCCCGCAAGATTAGCCCGAAGCAGTTGGCCGACCTGAAGCGTAGCCTGCGGAAGTTCAACCTCGTGGAGATTCCCGCCATCGACACCACGAACCGCGTCATCGCGGGTCACCAGCGTCTGAAGGTGCTCCAACTACTCGGCCGGGGTGAGGAGGAAATCGAGGTGCGCGTCCCCAATCGCAAGCTGACGCAGGAGGAGTTCGAGCAATACCTGCTCACAAGCAACGCGGTCGGAGGTGATTGGGACTTCGAGAAACTAAAGGCCTTCAATCTGGGAACTCTCACCGTCAGCGGTCTGGACGATGACACACTTGGAAAAATCTGGGACGAAACGCTCCGGGTTGAAGATGACCCGTGGGATGAGGAAAAGGAACTCGCGAAGATTAAGAAACCGAAAACGAAGCCTGGCGACCTCATCCTTATGGGACCGCACAAGTTGCTCTGCGGCGATGCGACTGACCCCGCCACCATGAAGCGGCTCTTCGGTAGCGACCTAGCATCGATGATATACAGCGACCCCGTCTATAACATAGGGGTAACGTATGCCTCTGGGATTGGCGGCAAACAGAACTACGGCGGCAGCGTGAATGATAATCGGTCTGACGATGAATACCGGGAGTTTCTCCGAAAAAGCCTGTCTGCTGCGCTCGCGGTAACAAACGAAAATGCACACGTTTTCTATTGGTGCGACCAGTCATATATCTGGCTGCTCCAAACGCTGTACCGCGAGCTGGGCATCGAGAACAGGCGCGTGTGTCTGTGGGTGAAGAACTCTCAGAATCCCGTACCCGGAGTCGCGTTCAACAAGTGTTACGAGCCATGCACCTACGGCACGCGCGGCAAGCCGTACATCGCCAAGAGCATCCAGAACCTCAACGAGGTGCTCAATAAGGAAATCACGACGGGCAACGCCCTGATAGAGGAGACCTTGGACCACCTGGATCTGTGGCTGGTGAAGCGGCTCCCTGGTCAGGCGTACCAGCACGCCACCTCCAAGCCCCCGAAACTGCACGAGAAGGCCATCCGGCGCTGTACCAAGCCCGGAGACATTATCCTGGATAGTTTCTCGGGGTCAGCCAGCACCATGATTGCAGCCGAGCAGCTGAAGCGACGGGTGTACGCAACCGAGCTTGAGCCTGCGTTCTGCGACCTGGCCATCCAGCGGTACGAGAAGCTAACCGGTATCAAAGCAAGGGTTATCCGCCCATGAAGAAGAATCGCGTAAGGGAAACCTTCCTCGACCAGCTCCGCAAAATCCCCATCGTCGCCGTGGCCGCCGAGAAGGTCGGCGTCTCCCGCAACAGCGTCTACAAGTGGCGCAACACAGACGAGTCGTTCCGTGACGCGATGGATGTGGCGCTCGCCGAGGGTGAGGCGCTGGTCAACGACATGGGCGAGAGTCAGCTCCTGTCGCTCATCCAGGAAAAGAATTGGCCCGCTATCAGTTTCTGGCTCCGACACCGTAATCCTAAATTCCGCGAGCGTGTGGAGGTGACGGCCACGGTCCAATCCGCCCAGGAGGCGCTGACGCCTGAGCAGGAGGACATCGTACGCCGCGCCCTGCGCCTCGCGTCACTCGATACCCATGACCAACCCACAGGACAGCCGGGGCAACCTAACGCCGGACATTGTGACGGCGATGCTCAAGGACAGAAAAGTTAGGACCGCCATCACGCGCCAAAGCCACTACGCCTTCTTTAATTTCTACTTCGCGCACTACGTCATCTACCCGACCGCGCCGTTCCAGCAGGAAGTATTCGGCCTGACGGAGCGCGATGACATCAAGAACCTGTTCGTCATCGCGTTCCGTGGGTCAGGCAAGTCCACCATTCTGACGACCTCCTACCCTATCTGGGCCATCCTGGGCCGTCAGCAAAAGAAGTTCGTGCTCATCCTTTGCCAGACGCGCGGCCAAGCGAAGCAGCACATGATGAACCTGCGGCGGGAGCTTGAGGGCAATGCGCTGCTCCGAGCCGATCTTGGGCCGTTCCAGGAAGAGGACGATGAGTGGGGTTCGACCTCGCTCGTGTTCTCGCGCTTGAACGCCCGCATTACGGCGGCATCGACCGAAACCAGTATCCGAGGTCTCCGACATAACCAGCACCGCCCGGACCTCATCATCGGCGATGACATTGAAGACCTGGCCTCTACGAAAACACGCGAGGGACGACAGAAAACGTACCAGTGGCTCACGGGCGAGGTTATCCCGGCCGGTGATCGCAATACCCGGCTTGTGGTCATCGGAAACCTCCTCCATGAAGACTCGTTACTCATGCGCATCAAAGACGACGTCGCACTTGGAAAGATCGACGGCAAGTTCAAGGAATATCCATTGCTCGAGGACGGACGCATCCTATGGCCCGGCAAATATCCGACCATGGATGACCTCGAGGATGAGAAGCGCAAGGCCGGAAACGAGTTCGCGTGGCAACGGGAATACCTCCTACACATCGTACCCGACGAGGACCAGGCAATTCACCGCGAGTGGATACAGCACTACGACGAGCTGCCGAACCTAAAGAAGAAGGATGAATACGGCTACACAGTATATACCGGCGTTCGTATCGGCATCGATCTTGCCATCTCAAAGCGGGACACCGCTGACTTCACGGCGATGGTGCCTGGGCTGCTATACGGTGACGGCTCCGACACCAAAATCTACATCCTGCCGGGCATCGTAAACTGCCGGATGACATTCCCGGAGACGGTAGACATGTGTAAGGCGCTCTACGCGGAGTTCGACAATGATGTCTGGCACAAACCGCACCTCGTTATCGAAAGCGTCGCGTATCAGGACGCACTCCCCCAGCAGCTCAAGAACGAGGGCATCTATCGCGTGACAACAACAAAACCGGGCAACAGCGACAAGCGCAGTCGTCTTGCACTCACCGGTCACCTCATCAAGGCGGGCAAGGTGCTCTTCCCACGTCAGGGCGCAGAACAGCTCATCAACCAAATCGTGCACTTCGGTGCAGAAAAGTTCGACGACTTGGCAGATGCCTTCTCTATTCTCGTCTTGAATGTGCTCGAGGAACCACCTTCGGTGCCGCGGATATTTTTCGTCTAGCTTATTGGGACGACCGCCGCGATTTAAGACCTGCGGCCCGTTTACCTCCTCATACGAATGGCCGGTCGAAAGTGAGCGGTTTGGTAATGCGCGTGAACTCTTCGTCCCGCCAGTTGTAGATAATTGATTCGTCGGGAGCCAAATCGACGTGCGACAGGTGTTCGTGTGCGATTTTTTCAGTGTGTCCGAGAATTGCCCTCATGGTGTTGCCGTGGCTGGCGATGATGACATTTCTGCCTTGGCGTAGCATGGGAACTACCTGATCGGTGATGAACGGCGCTACGCGCTGACACACGTCCTGGATGCTTTCTCCTTCCGGTGGCCTGACATCGTAGCCGCGTCGCCAGGCCTTCACTACCTCTTCACCGTACTGCAGACGAACCTGCTCCTTGTTCAGGCCCTGGAGTGTTCCGTAATAGCGTTCATTAAGGACCTCCAGTGTGTGCGCCAGGATATCCGTGTCGGCCGAGTGATGTTCGCATGTGTACTTCCGCTCCTCCGCTTCTCCGGAGTGCAAGAATACGGTGTTCTTTTGTTGACGGGAGAGAATGATGTCCAGCATGGCATGCGCCCGCTGGAGCTTCGAGGTGAAAGCGTGGTCGATGCGGACATCGTGCAACTGCTCGGCGACGGCCAGCGCCTCCTCGACGCCCCGCTGGGTCAGCGGCACATCAACCCAACCCGTAAACCGGTTAGTGAGATTCCACTGAGATTCTCCGTGACGTACGAGAATAAGGCGTGACATTGAGTATTCAGAATTATGCTACCGCAGAGCGTGCGCGACTAGAGCGACGAGCCCGCCTGAAGTGCCAGTATACCAGTACACTCAGTATCGCCGCAAAGAAGCACCAGACCGACAGGAATGTTTCGGTAAAGAACCATGCTGCAATGGCGGCGGAAATGAGAGCGACCGCACCGAACAGGCGTACAATCCTATGACTTGAAAAGAAACAGCTTGCGCAGGTGGACAGGAGGTAGAGGGCCAGCATCGGATACAGATAGAAGTGCGGAGACTTGTAGGCGATGCTATTTTGGACGATTCGCGCCGTGATCGGTTCCGTAATCAAGAAATAGAGGAGATACAAACCCACCCCTAAACCAATGAAGGAGAACAGCCGCAACACCCGTTTCCGCATAGGGTTTGTCTCTAACAGAAGAACGGAAAGAGGCACCAGGATAGGCCACAGCACATGAGAGAACATCGAGTACGCGTAGGTCGCTACGGTATTGAAGAGCGGTGTGCCGAATGAAAGCCACACGACACCTTCAATCGTTTGCTGGATTCCGAACAACAACGGGATGCTCGCAAACAGCAGCTCGCGCTTTGTCGCTGCCTTTTTTAGCGTCAAAACCCCGGTCGCACCGAGCGCTCCTCCTGCAATGAAGCTCGCGGTAGCTGAAAAGCACATAACTACTGTTCGACAGTAAACGACATCATCATTTCGGCTTCCAGGTGCTCGGCAATGTGGCAATGCGCCATCCATTTACCGGGATTCGTCATTTCAACGAGGAACTCGACCGTATCGCCGTTCGGAACGAGTGCTGTATCTTTCCAGACGAGATTGTCGTTCGGTTTGCCATTCGTTGAAATCACCAAGAATCGCTGGCCGTGGAAGTGAATGGGGTGCTGCATCGGATGCATGGAATTCGGGTCATTGGTGATTTTGATTTTCACCTTGTCGCCAACTTTAAATTTCCAATCGATATCCATGTTCCTTTTGCCGGTGTCCTCATCAAGAAGCACCCACTTCATCATTTCCGGATTCGACGCCATATTCATCGTGATGTTGGATTCTTCCCATTCTATGGGCTCGCCGCTATTCATCATCTGAGAGTTGGGCATCACCTGACTGTCACCGCCCATCATGTTCATATCATGACCGCCGGTGTTGCTTTGCATCATCCCCTGCATCTGCATTCCCAGGTCAATCGTGAGCTTCAGTCGCTTGTCCGCGACCTTACTGAAGAATGGGCGGAAAGCATCAATTTCGGACTGTATGTCCTTGTTTGAGCGGAGCACTGCAAACTCTTTCTCAAAGGATGTTCCGACTCTCTCATTAGCAACGGTAATTGTCCCGAGCGTATATGTTTTCTCCGGGGTCTTATGCTGAAGCGCATACGACCCAGCATTGGCGAAAAGCACCTCGACTATCGCACGCTCGGATGGGCTCAAAATCACGCCATCGCTCCACGTTTCGCGTTCGTATTTGCCGCCATCAGCTCCCACCAGCTTCACCTTTGCACCAGGAACGGAAATGTTGAACGTCCTGGCATTCGCCGAATTGGTGATGTAGAAGCGAATTACCTCCCCAGCTTTTGCCTGAAACGCATAATCCGTCTCGCCGTTGACGAGCATGGTATTACCAAACCGCCCCATAAGCGTGCGGTCAGCGGATGCTTTGCTGAACGCTGCGATTGTACCGTTTTCCATCAGAATATCATCTACAAACAGCGCGACTTCCTTGTTCACCGGGGACCAATATTCCGGGTCGCTTGGCGCGACGAGATAGTTGCCATACAGGCCAAGCTCCTGTGCGTAATCTTCCCGAATGTGCGGATGGTACCAGTACATTCCCTCGTCTGGGAATTTAATCTTATAGGTGAACGATTCGCCCGGCTCGACCTCTTTCTGGGTGACATCCGGCACGCCGTCGAATGCATTCTCCAATCGGACGCCGTGAGAGTGGATTGTTGTGTCGACGTCGGTGTTGTTGGTGAAATTCAGAGTCACCTCTGACCCCTGACCCACCTTGATAAGCGGCCCGGGAATCATGCCGTTATAGGCGAGCATTTTTACTTCGGAGCCGCCTACTCGCTTCTTCACTATGGAAGCGGTGAGATTGTACGAATCGCCGTTTTTGAGTTCAACCGTTTCCGATGCCTTGGCTTCGGTTAGCCCGGTGATGCTTTGTGAAAATACCGTTTGGCCAGACCGATCCTGCACTTCATCCGATCGCATGATTGACCTCCCGTACAGAACTGCGAGAGCTACCCCAACAACAAGCCCGACAAGAGAAAGCGTTCTCAATGCTGTACGCTGCGGCTTTGTGACTGCTGGTTTCATATCCATCCGTTGTTCCGATTGTAGTTCCATGAGTATAGGAATTATACGTTAATACTGCTCACATCTTCAACGTCGGTTCAACGCGCTTAAGTAGCACGGCATTCGTCGCAACGATTATAGATGAGGCGGACATGAGTAAAGCTGCAATTTCTGGGCGGAGCGACCAGCCGAGAGAATTATAAAATACTCCGGCGGCAACTGGGATAGCAAGCACATTATAAATCGCCGCCCAGAACAGATTCTGTTTCATTTTCCTAACGGTCGCCTTGGAGAGGCGGATGGCCGCGACGATGTCGTAGGGATCGGATTTCATGAGTACAATATTGCCGGTTTCAATCGCCACGTCGGTGCCCGCGCCGATGGCAATCCCGATATCGGCCTGTGCGAGCGCCGGGGCATCGTTGATGCCGTCGCCGACCATCGCGACAAATTTACCCTCATCCTGAAGTTTTTTGACATATTTCGCCTTATCCTCGGGAAGCACCTGTGCGAAGTACCGAGCGATGCCCAGGTCGGCAGAGACCGCCTTGGCTACCTGGTCGTGGTCTCCGGTGATCATGACCGTCTCAAGTCCCATTTCGTTGAGCTTCTGCACCGTTTTCTTTGCATTCTCACGGACGGTATCGGCTACCCCGATGGCGCCCACAACCGCCCCGTCGATTGCCACGATACTGATGGTGTTCCCCGAAGCGAGCAGGCGATCGATATCGGACCGCAACGGCAAAAGATCGATGGCATTCTGTTCCATAAGTCGTTCGGTCCCGGCAATAACGACTGCGCCGTCCACGAGTGCGCGAACTCCATGGCCTCCGATCGATTCAAACTTCTCTATCTTCTTGTCAACTAGGACGTTGTCTTTTTTTGCCTCCTCCATGATGGCAACACTGATCGGATGGTTCGAGTTCTGTTCCACGGCGGCGGCCACGGAGAGTAGCTCTTTTCTATCGCGTCCCTGGACCACGACGACTTCGGTCACTTTCGGCTTGCCTTGAGTAAGCGTGCCAGTCTTATCCAGTACAATTGCGGTAAGCCGGGAAGTATTCTCAAGCGTTGCGGCATCTTTGATGAGTATGTTGTGCTTCGCCCCGAGGCCCGTGCCGACCGCGACGGCCGTCGGAGTTGCAAGACCAAGCGCGTCGGGACAGGCGATAACGACCGTGGAAACCGCGAAAGTGAGCGCGAACAAGAGACCGGCCCCGGCAATGAAGTACCAACCCACAAATGCGGCGAGTCCCGAACCGATTGCGACGAGGACCAGCCACCCGGCCGCCTTGTCGGCAATGCGCTGGCCCGGTGCCTTGGAGTTCTGTGCCGTCTCGACCAGTTTGATAATCTGCGCGAGTACGGTGTCAGAGCCAACCTGGGTTGCCTTGAACCGGACGGCACCTGTAAGGTTCACTGAACCGCCGATTACTTTTTCTCCAACTGCTTTAGCGACGGGAATGGATTCACCGGTAATGAGCGATTCGTCAATGGAGGATTCACCTTCGGTAATCTCGCCATCCACGGGCACCTTGTCGCCGGGTCGTAGTACCACGATGTCGTTGTGCACAATCTCCGCACTGGGAATGCTCATCTCAGTGCCGTTCCGAATGACGTTCGCCTTCGGAGGCACTAAATCGAAGAGCGCACGGAGCGCATCAGAGGTGCCCCGTCTGGCCTTCATTTCCATCCAGTGACCGAACAGCACGAATGTGACCAGAAGGGCGGCGGCTTCATAAAAGGACTCGCTTCCCGGCCTGATGAACGTGAGTAGAACACTGAACAGGTATGCTGCCAGGACGCCGGTGGCGACTAGCACGGCCATATTGAGCTTCCGTGCCTTGAGCGAGTAGTAGGTTCCAGTGATGAATATTGAACCGGTCCAGAAGACGATAGGCGTGGTAAGTATCAGAAGAAGCCAATTTACCGGTATGGGCGTCGGGAGGCTAAGTCCGAAGAAATCAGTACCCACCGCCGAGTATAGGAAAATAGGGATAGCGAGTATGAGTGAAATCCAAAACCGGCGGCGCATGTCCGCCTCCATTTTTTTTGCCATTGCCGGATTCGTCATTGCGGCCTCGTGGTCAGCGTGATTTATCTTCTGTATATCGTGGCTGGCATGTTCATCGTTCTTGGTTGTTTTCTTTTCAGGAATCAAATCCATACCGCATCCGGGGCATTTTCCTGGTTCGGTCTTCCGCACCTCTGGGTGCATGGGACAGGTGTAGTAGGCCTCTCCCTGCGTTGTAGGGTTGGTTGTTTTATCCATTGGTTGGTTATTGCGTCACGGGCTACTTCTCCGCATTGATTTCGTCCCTCGGTTCTTCGTCATGCTTATGCCCCCGGCGCATGAGCCAGAAGTGCCCGATGACCATCAAGACTACAGCGCCAATGACCAACCACGCCGCCCCGATTGAAGCGCGAGCAACGAGAAACCAAACTGCGAAGGGCAATACGCACAGAAGCATCATTGACCACATCATTTTTGAGTCGTTATGATCGTGATTCATATGGTTAGTTAATTAATAATGTCCCTTCACTATACTTGAGTTATGCATCCAGACGATGTACCAGGCGAATATCCACGCGAACACGAACATGTAGACCGCGCCGAGAACGAAACTGCCGAAGCTTATCCAGGTAAAGCCAGGCAGCGTTTCGAAGATGGTGTGGTGGAGCTGTAGGCCAGCCGTTGACCGCCACGGGAGGAATCCCCCGAGAAGACAGAACACATAGGCCACCTCCATACCCAGTACGCATTTCCAGCCATACGACTTCAGTGATAATTGTCCCATAGATTTAGGTTGCATGATTACACAATCTCTCCGCGCTTCTCAAGCATCATGTGATGCATCGTGGCGACCTGAAGCCAGATAGCAATCAGAATAAAAACTATCGAACCCATGGGCATGAGTGCAGACCCTTGTCCGTACCCCATCATTCCAGAGAACCCAGACATCATTCCTCCGCCAAACAAACCGAGAAATGAAAGAACTCCTAAGACGCCGGATATAACGCTGATAACATGCAATACTTTTGATATTTTCATATTTTTAATTAGTTGATTCGCCGACGTATTTCTGGGGGTCGCTGACAAAGTGGTTCTTGCACACAGTGCTGCAGAAGTAGTAGACCTCTTGGTTGTGCTCGACGTGGAGCTTTGTGTGCATCGGATCAAGCTCCATGCTACAGATCACGTCGACGACCTTGCCTGCAAGCTCAACGTGCATCCCCGCCTTTCTTAGTTTCTTAGTCATGGTAGTGGACATAGGGTGAATGGTATTGGTTGATACAACTAATCTCGGATCACTTATTGGACAGGGTATATATCCTGATCAAGTCCCTGACTGCCCTCTCGGCATCTCCCTTTTTCTGCATCTCATATTTCACGTGGGAACGGAGGTGGTTCTCCAAGAGAAAACCGTCAAGACTCTTGAGCGACCTTTGGATGGAGAGTGACTGCTCTAATAGTGTGGGGCAATACTCTTCTTTCTCAATCGCCTTGGTGAACCCATCGAACTGGCCCCTAAGAATCCTAGCCCGATGAAGGGCACGCTTCTTTAGTTTTTGATCTATCGCATGATGCATAGCAGTATGTGTAATGAGGGTTAATTCATCGACCTGCATATAGGGTATACCCCTACTGCCTATTTGTCAATTACCCGACTGTGGATAAGGATTATCTATGACCTCGGGTTATTTTCTGCCATGTAACATGTTCGTAGATGCTCGACCAAAGGAACCCGAAGCTGAATGCGAACAGTAATTCCTCGAGCGGTATACCGACAATGAGAATCCCCGAAATTACATCAAGCCGCCACACCTGCTCGACGTATCCGGGATATGCCGCGATTAAGGTCAGGAAATAAAAGAAATAAAGTCCGGTGAAGAGAAGTGCGCTCACGATCATTTTTTGTTTCAGGTCGGGGCGGCAGTACCAGGTGAACAGGCCGCCAGCCAGTAACCCGATTGTCGTCGAATAAATGACGTTTAAATCTGTCAGGAAATACAAAGCAAGAAAGATGGCTGGTGCAGAAAGAATCGCCCACATATGATAGCGATGCCGCGATGTGCGATGTTCCTTGACCGCGACGTGGGCATGGCGCGTCCGGAATATCCATTCATACAGAACCGCTGCAATGCCGGCGATGCCAAAGGTGTAGATGATACTCTCAACATCGAATCCCGTTCGATGCGCTAGGTCGAAAAGCGAGGTTGGATTCCAATATTCAGGAACGAACAGCGGTTCAGTCAAACCAAAGACCGATGTCCATGCGCTCACCAGAAGCATCTCTTTTCGGCGGTCCTTTCTGTGAATCAACAGATATATGATGAGCCAGATTCCAATGAGTAGGAGCGACCAATAGAGCCAGGCCAACCTCGGTTCATGAATCGGTTCCATATCTTATAGAAGGAAATACACAGCTAATGCTACGCAAGCGAACAGAAGCCCGATATCCCGGTAGACCTCGTGAAATTCATTCCTGCCGGCTACAATCAGTACCCCAACCAGATGCAACGCCGCAAGCAGGGCGGCGATGCCGGTGAAATAGCCTGTGATAAGCCATGCGCCCAAAGCGAGGTCGCCCCAGGCTGTGGTGGTCATAAACAACTGAGCTGACGGCAAATTCCTAGAGAACCACTTGGGCAGCATGTGGGTCCATCTGTCTTTGTCTTTTAGAATCAGAATACCTGATAGGGCAAAGGTGATTCCGAGACCGATTCTTAAGACGAACATTGAGATCGGCATATATTGGCAAATGCATTAATTCGCTATAGGTATCTTACACTCATCGCATGAAGCAGTGAACCGATGCGTGACGAACACGAGTGACAGTAGGAGAATAACGATTGCGGCGACGGTGATTGCTTGCCTGTGGGCCACCAGAAACACCACCGAGTTCGCTCCGAGAAAGCCGAAGAGCGCGGTTGCGCACAAGCCGCAGGTCGCCGTGCCGAAAACGGAAGCCAGGACGCTGGACGACGTGCCTAGCCCGCCAGCCACAAGCCCACCGAATGCAGCAGGCCTGTGATGTTGCGACCGTGCGAGCCGGAACGTGTACCATTGCACCACAATGAACAACGCGTTGACGGCCGATACGGTACCCAACAGCAACCAATCGGTTACCCCGAACAGCGCGACCATCATCCTGAGGCTGTTGCCGGGAATCGTCTTGACCTGTAGTTGGAGAAGAAGTGCGACTAGTGCGACGGAAAGGAGGATGAAGGTAATGGAGTACCACCGCTTCCGGAGTACTCGCACAATGACTGCGACGGTATTGGATGCCACGTCGACCATCGCTATTCGTAGATGATTTCTATTTTATCCTTGTCTTGCATGATGTAGGAACCAAACTCGGCCGATTCACTCCCATTCACCAGCATACGCAGGGTGCCGTCCGGACCATTACAGACGTCCAGCACACAGGTCGTGCTGAAGGGTTTTCCCCATACCTCGAAGAACCTGGCGAGACGGATATCGTCTTCT
>CAYZIF010000005.1:0-29609 GCA_964478355.1 uncultured Candidatus Saccharibacteria bacterium | reverse complement strand
CAAAAGAGATAAGCGCTGACGGCTCAATCAAGTTTTTGACGCCACAGAGCTATCCGCTTCAAATCGGTCTTATTGAGCATCGGGATGGTAAGCAAGTGCGACCGCACATTCATCGAAATCTTTTCTACGATGTAAACACTACGCAAGAATTTATTTATGTAGAACGAGGAGAGAACATTCTCGTGACAATCTTTGATACCGATTGGGTAGAGATTGAAAAACTTAGCATGTCATCTGGCGATTCCATTTTATTTGTTGGAGGTGGGCATAGTCTTGATATTCCCGCTGATTGCCGACTCTTCGAGGTAAAACAGGGCCCCTATCCGGGCGATAAGGAGGCGAAGATATTTAAAGATTAGTCCATGTTCATTCCCGTGAATGAACCGCTTCTCTCGGAAGAAGCAAAGACAAACGCAAAAGATGCCATCGATACAGGGTGGATTTCTTCGTCGGGGAAATACGTTTCTCAATTTGAAGCTGACTTTGCTCGCATCTATGGCGTGAAGCATGCCATTACCGTTGCCAATGGTACGGCGGCGCTTCACGTAGGGCTATTAGCTTTAGACATTGGACCGGGGGATGAAGTCATTGTCCCCGCCTTTACCATGGCTGCCTCATGGCTGGCAGTTTTGTACACAGGCGCAACACCGATATTCGTGGATTGTGAATTAGATACCTACAACATAGACATTTCAAAAATTGAGGCAAAAATATCAAGTAGAACCAAGGCTATTATGCCCGTGCATATTTACGGGCACCCTTGCCAGATGGATGAGATTGCTGCTATCGCAAAAAAGCACGATCTTCTCATCATAGAAGATGCCGCAGAAGCTCATGGCGCGCTCTATCGCGGGAAGCTCGCGGGTACATTTGGCAAAATAGGTTGCTTTAGTTTTTATGGCAATAAGATTATTACAACTGGAGAAGGTGGAATGATTATTACCGATGATGATAGCATCGCAGAGCGATGTCGAAGATTTAAAGATCTTCACCACTCTGCAACGAGGTTTATTCACGACGGCATTGGATACAACTATCGTATGACGAATATGCAAGCAGCTATTGGCTGTGGTGAGCTGGGGCACCTCGAAGAATACGTACAAAAAAAGGAATGGATGGCGGCTCGTTATACTGAGCTTCTCGGAACAGTGGATGGGATTCAATTGCCGAAAACTTTATCAAATGTACGGAATGTATATTGGATGTACGCCATCCTGGTTGATGAGCGGCTTTTCGGGGTTGGTAAAAATACTCTCCGCGCAGAACTCAAAGAGGCGGGGATTGATACTCGTGACTTCTTTTACTCGCCAGTCGCGCAGCCGGTTTTGAAAGGGATACTCAAGGGTGAAGAATTTCCGAATACCGAATACATTGCTCAGCGAGGTCTTTACTTGCCGTCAGGGCTTAGTATCACTGAGGAGCAGATTCAATATATTTGCAAGAATATCGAATTAATACATCGTTTGGCAAAGTGAACGCTCTTATTACGCGCAGATTAATAGTAATTGGGTTGAGTTTCGCGACAATTCTATTGGCGCTCATTCCCGTTTTCCAGACCCTTCAGAAGGGGGAGTATCGGGGGATTCTTCCGGCATATGTGGACGACGATCTCTACTACTACGGCCGCATAAAAGAAGTTAAGGACGGATATCCTCTAATCGGAAATCCATATTTTTTTGAGCGAAGACATACAGGCGCAGCCTCTTTTTTTATTACTGATTGGTTGGCGACGCTACCTCTATTCTTTGGGGTTTCATTTTCAGTGGCGATGATTACCAATTTTATTGTATGGTCACTCGTGGTAGTCCTCGGTGTCTACTTCTTATGCCGAGCACTGACATTGCCTCCTTTGTATTCCGCAGGTGTTGGATTATTGGCGTACGCTGAAGTGTATTGGGTCGTGCTTCGCCCGGTAGTTATGCAGCAGGTATTTCCGTTTTTTCTCGCATTTCTTTTTGCTCTTATCCTCTGGTTTCGCGAGCCCCTTCGAAAGCGTTCCGTGGTACTTCTTGCGCTCGTGTGTGCTACCGCCTTCTATCTGTACATGTTCCTGTGGCAAATATTTTTCGCCACCCTCGCAATCGTTTTCTTACACCTACTCTTTCAGAAGAGGTGGCCCGAAGTTCGATCGCTCTTAAAAGTTGCGCTGGGCACGATCCTTGGGGCACTTCCTATTCTCGCGTATACGATGTATCAAGCATCTACGTCGTATTACTGGGAAACAGTGCGGCGCGTGGGTTTGGTGACCACTCATATGCCTTCGATTGACGCGTACTACTATGGGCGCTGGATAGTCCTCGTGTTGGGTCTTTTCATTCTTATTCAGCGATGGCTCCTGCGTAATTCTCGGCAACTTCACGAATTTCAATTTGTAATTCGCACAGTCGTGTACTCTGGATTGGGACTTCTTGGCGTTATGGTGAGTAATGTCGTCACAGGCCAAGATATCGCAACGGCATCGCATATTGGCCGGTTTGCTACACTTTGGGTCGCGGTATTCTTTGGTATCGGAGCGTGGATTCTTTGGAGATCTCGAGAGGGCATCAGCTTAATCTCGTTGCATAAGAAGATTAGTATTTTTGTACTACTGTTTTTGTGCGCCGCTTTTTTGGGGTCAAACTTTAAACGATCCTTGCCGTTTGAACGTATTAAGAGCATGGATTCGGCGCGTATTCAGGCATATGCTGAGCCTCTTCGATGGATTGATATGCACGAGGATAACCCCGTCGTCATATGGGCAAATGACGATATCAGCATTCACATCCCGATCGTTACAAAGCATTACGTCCTTTGGCACCCTCTCGGAGGTTTACATGTTATGCCAACAGAAGAAGTTGAGAATCGCTATCTTGCTTCAAGATTTATGCCATCTACACCTGAGCAGCTTCTTATGGAGCACCGATTATTTGAAGGAGCAGGGATTGAAGCTCAGCATGTTGCTCGCGTGGCTCAAGAAAAATTGCGATGCGCCATTGGTATGCGCTGTGTCGTGCCACCGAGTATTCGAGCGATGATAGGCGAGGAGAAGATTATGTCGCTGGTGAATCGCCAGAAGGAATTGAGGCGCGACCTCCTTAAAGTCCTTCGGCAGTATCAAGTTTCATATCTTGTCGCTGATATTTCTAAGCAAGAGCATATCTTTTTTGGCGCTATACCGGGATCAGTAGAAATTTGGAGAAATAACTCCTTCGTTATTTATGGGCTTAGATAAACTAAAATCGAGCCTGTATGTGCACCGATACGCAATATTCGCGGCGATCGTTGTCGTGTGTCTTGCTGGCTTACCGCAGATAATTGTCCGTGACGCGATTGGACAAGATAATCGCGGCATACCTTTTTTGGTGAATGATTCCGAGGGAGAGTATTTGTCGCGGATTCGCGAAGTCCTTGATGGCTACGTGAGTGTAGCGTCTCCTACACTTTTTGAATATAAAGATTCTTTTACATTCATCCCTCCAACGGCCGAGCTATTTTTTTATGCTTTGCCAGTGAAATTAACGGGGATTTCTTTATCGACGTTTATATTTTTAAGTAAATTTTTATTTCCCGGAATTCTATTTTTCTTTAGCTATCTTTTCATTTCTTCACTGCTGACTCGCGATGATCAAGAGGCGAGGATCGCGGCGATTGCCGGAGCTCTTCTGGTTACCATTGGGTACGATGTTGTGAATTATCGGGAACTTTTTTCTACGCTTGTCCACGGATCTGGTAATGCCTCGGGATTGATTTGGACTCGGCTTGTAAATCCAATTTCAGGAGGTATGTTACTTTTTGCGTACCTTTGGATGCTAAGCCGTATTACTCAAGAGAAGAGCGGTGCCTGGATTCTGGTATTTGCTTCGGGGGCCGTTGTACTTATGGTTGGATACGCCTTTTCCTTCACGCTCGCGGTTTTTATCACTATCCTTGTGGGTCTCTATTTTGTATGGCGCAAAAATTGGAAATTAGTAAAAAACATTGTATCGCCAATTATTTTTTCCGGCCTGATTATTGTAGGTGTGGCGCTCGCTAGTTTCTACCTGAGGGGAGACGGGGTTTTTATGAGTGATCCTCGCCGTGCTGGTTTGTTTTTTACCCACGAACCCCTTATCAATATGGTGGCACTGGTTACGTTCTTGGGTGCAGTTTTTTGCTACGTCTTCTTTTTTAAGAAAGAAATAGGAGACGAGATGCAGAGGCGGTGGTGGTTTTTTTCCTTCGCAGTTATAGGCGCTAGTGGGTTGATATACAATCAACAGGTAATTACTGGATTGGCTGTGTGGCCTCAGCATTACGCGCATTACACTAAGGTTCTTTGTTTGGCAATTTCTGTTGTTTTTTTACACAATGTTGTTCGATTTCGAGCCCAAAAACTTTGGAGAGCAATCTTGATCGGACTATTGGCGATTTCGCTACTCTTTGGGTGGCGTGTTTTCGAGGCGGTATCACGTAATGCAATCGAAAAACATCGAGAATTACAAACTTTTTCAGGAGTTTTTGAATACCTGAACGTCAATGCTCCAAAGGATTGCGTTGTATATGTGCTCCCCGCGTATCCTAGTGAGATGAATCGATTCATCCCGGGGTTCACGCAGTGCAATGTCTATCATACGTTCTATATCTACAGCGGCATTCCTTCCGAGCGAGTAATGCATAACTATTTGTTGAGCCTACGATTGCATGATATAAAATCTTCGCAAATTCGAGAGCATGTACTAGGCGAAGAAAATATCTACTTTGTTACCAAGTCGTACTTTTTTAGAGATTGGAACGATATATTTTGCTGTCGTGACGAGTGGCTTAAGAAAATCGGAGATAAAACCGAGATTGACCAATGGTACGATTCATTAGAAGCTGATATTGAGCTTCGGTACGCAGCATTCCTTAAGGAGGATATCTACGCCGCCTTAACTCGCTATCGCATCGATTACTTTGTGGTAGACATAACGACTAGCCCGCAGGTGAATGAACGTCGGTACCCCTTCCTTTCCCCTCGGGGAGTGTTCGGGAAATTCGCTGTGTATGCTGTGACAACAACAAATTCCTACTGATGCGAATTTTGATGCTAACAAATAATGTTCGACCATATTCTGGATGGGGCAGGTGTGCTTCGGATTTAATTTCGGCGCTACGAGATGAAGGGCACGAGGTCGTTGTTCTCAAGGAGGACGACGACGGCACAGAGGGCGTACCAATCCTTAAGCGAGGAATCGGCCTATTCTGGTCGGCGTTGCGTATCCGGAAGTATGTACAACAGTGTGATGTAGTCCATGCGCTTGATGGTTATCCTTTTGGAATCATTGCTGCCCTGGCAAATATCGGCCTACGTAAGAGGATTATCATTACTGGCATTGGAACATATAGCGTGGACCCACTCTATAACTGGAAGACTGCCCGATTATTGATGTGGGCCTATCAACGAGCTCGGAGCGTTCCATGCATTAGTCGCTTTACTCGGGACGAGATTCTGAAGAAGATTAAGCTCGACAATATCTCCGTTGTGAATCTTGGCATAGATGTCGAGGAATTCTCTGAGAGTTATCCCTCCCCTGCGAATAAGTTCCTGTTAAGTGTTGGAGCTCTTAAGCATAGAAAAGGGTATCATATTTCGATACCTGCTTTTGCCACGCTCAGAAGAGAATTTCCTTCGCTTGTATATAGAATTGTTGGTAGCAAAGCAGATTCTGGTTATACAGATCTTTTGATTAACCTTGCTCGAACTCAGGGGGTATTAGAGGGGGTCGAGTTTTTAGGAGAAATCTCAGAGAAAGAATTAAAACGACTCTATGGGGAGGCGAGCGTCTTTATTCTGGCATCCGTAAATCAGGGGCATCACTTTGAGGGCTATGGTCTCGTTTGCCTAGAGGCCGCCGCCGCTGGCCTGCCAATTGTTGGGACTCGGGGGAACGGTATTGAGGATGCGGTCAAAGATGGTTACAATGGGATTCTTGTACGTCAAAATGATGTGCAAGAGACAGCCAGTGCAATCTCAGACATTCTGAAAAATGAAGATAAGCGACTCACTATGAGCAGTAATGGTAAAAAATGGGCCAAAGAACACGGTACTCGAGTGATGATTCAGGAATATTTGAGCTTGTATACCACATGATGAAAGCTATAAAAAAAATATTAAGTCGATTGCGTCGCCCACTGCGTTATTGGCAGATGTTTTTTCTTATTTTGAGGATAAAGCCGCGCAGAATAATGGAAATAGGAACGTGGACTGGAGATCGGGCATTGACGATGATTAAGCTGGCGAAGCGTTACCGACCCGCTCATCAGATTGAATATTACGGCTTTGATTTATTTGGGCAGATGACCACGGAGCGATTCGCAGAAGAGAAATCAAAATGGCCTCCAACTCAGCAGGAGGCATACGATAAGATTCATGCAACGGGAGCTTCGACCCACCTATTTCAAGGAGACACGCTCCAGACGCTCCCCAGCCTAGAGGGGAAATTACCAAAAATGGACTTTATTTTTATTGACGGAGGCCATAGCTTGGAAACAATTAGAAATGATTGGCAATGGGCGAGCCTGCTTATGCACGAAAAAACGGTCGTTGTGTTCGATGACTATTGGATTGGACGTACTGATGCTGGGTGTAAAATTACAGTCGACGGAATAGATCGTAGCGAGTATAGTGTTGCTCTCTGGCCAGTGACTGACTCATTCCAGAAAACTGCTTTTGGACCGTTACGCATTAAATTGGCGCGAGTAAAAAAGCATTCATAACCGCATGACAATACGGCAAATCAAAAAGGGTCTTCGGAGGATACAGAGCATGTATCGTATACATGGGTTTTTGCCGGTATTCTATTTTTCTTTGTCAAAATTCTATCCGATCAAATGGGTATTCAAGGCTTGTTCTTTGCGTTGGCTGATACGCGTCAACATACATGGGAGTATCATGTATTTGAACGCATACGATCCTGGCATTTCAACGATGCTACTCACCGAGGGCACGCGCGAGCCGGGACATGTAGCGCAGGTTCGGGGTAATATTACACCCGAAATGACCGGCATCGACCTCGGGGCAAATATTGGGTATTACGCTCTTATGGAGGCGCAGCTCATTGGAGAAGAGGGCAAGATTTATGCCATTGAACCGGCACCAGGAAATATTGACCTTCTAAAAAGAAACATCAAAGCCAATGGCTTTGAGAAAAGATTTGTCATTTCTCAATATCTTGTTGGCGATCGCAATGAAGTCGGCAAATTAGAGATATCCGCTCTCTCCAATCGCCACAGCGTCTCGACGAATGGACTGGGGGATTTTATTGAGGTTCCGATGATCACACTAGATTCTTTCATGGAGCGTAATGCGCTGGCGGCGAAAGATATCGATTTTCTTCGAATGGATATCGAGGGATACGAGGTCATTGCTTTCCAGGGTATGAAGCAACTCATGACAAGCGGTACGCCGTTAAAGATTTTCATCGAGTTTCATCCAGGGTGGTATGCCAGATGGGGATGGACCTTTGAGCGGTTTTTAGATTACCTCGAGTCCTTCGGTTTTAAGCTTCGAAGCTTGGCTTTCAAGGGAGAAGAGGGAATCGTTACACTCACTGATCCTACTCGACAACAGGTTATGGAGACGCAAATTTCTCCGCGAACTGTTAATGGCGGATGCCATGGATATCTTCAGCGGGTTTAGATTTTTGAATGTTCTAACTTGAGTAATCTGCGCGTCTCTATCTCCCAGATGACGATAGTTCCAAGCACCGTTATGCAAAGGCCTCCGACATTCGCCCAGACCATTCCCCAGATGCCTTCAGTGATACCAAACACAAGGTACAGGATAACTGTTGGGGTTCGAGCTACAAAGCTGCTCAGATAGATTGCTCGGAGCATTTTTTGTGATCGGAATACTGCCCCTATGTAGTTGAAGGGCACCGCGAAGATGAGGCTTGCCATTAAAACTTGAGAATAGAATAGCGAATCGAGATAACTGGGCAGCAGGATCTTAAAGACCGAGGGTGCCACAATCCAATAGGCGGCGAAACCAAAAGCTCCTAGGAGCGCACCAAGGGTGAGTCGCCAATAGAATGTTGATCGCTGATGCGGGGAGGATCTTGTTGAGAGTTTTGGCAAGATAATGCCACTCGCACTTTTTGCTAGCCCCTTCATGCGCTCTGGCATTGCTTGCGCGAGCGCATATGTTGCGACTTGAATGGCGCCTAATGATTGAAACAGAAGAATTTTATCGAGGTATTGGGCAATAACGGAAATAATTGGAACAACGCTAAGGTGAGCGGAGTACTGCAAGACCTCCTGACGTTCTTTGAGGGTAGCAATTTGTGCGGCGTCATTTCTGACCGTTTTTAAATAAAAGAATATAGATGGGGTTAGAATGCCAAGCGCGTAGGCCCCAACGAGGATGAGTACATCATCGGTTACAAAGAGCGCTCCCAGAAGTAGCGCCGTGAAAAAGATACTTGATAGCACGGCGTAGTGAGATGCGAGTTGAAATTCTTTCTTACCTGCTAGATATGCTCCGTATGATGTGAGAGCCGTGTTAAATGGGAAGGTGACCCCCATGATTAGAAGGCCGATAGCGAGTGTATGGTTCGAGTTTACCCAATAATAACCGGCGCCGATAAAGCAGGCGACGGTATAGAGCATATTGAAACGAACCTGCACTCTGATACTCCACGCCAGGAGCCCTCCAATTCCTTGCGCGACCGCTCGAGTGAGTGCGGTATTCATACCCGAGAGCGTCAAGAAGCTGATAACACCAGCGGCGGAGAGGATATATCGATACGTTCCATAGACTTCTTTCGGTAACAGGTTCGCAAACGCAACCACTAACCCTGCCGAAAGGACCGAGCTCGTCACGTAGGGGAAGCTAGCCCAAAATCCTTGCTTAGCAATATATATATTATCCGTCCCCGTGTATTTCTGAGAGGAAAGAAGTGCTTCAAGTATGAATTGTTTTGCCTTTTGAAACATGAGGGAGAGCGGGTAGTAAGACGTCACATCATTATACACTAGTCAAGGGTTTCCCTCAAGCATGAGAAGAAGCGATGGTATAATCGTTCCTTTTTCAGTATAGTTTGACGGTATGACTATCTCTGACCGAGTTACGGGCTTTGTACGGCATCGATTTGTACGCGACACCCTGGTGTTGCAGGCGGGAAGTGTGGGCGCGGTGCTGGCGCAGGCCATCATCGGTATCTTTCTTGCTCGTCAATTAGGACCGAGTCAGTTTGGTGTCTACGCCCTTGCCGCAAGCGTCGCCTCGATTGCGAGTGTATTTTTAGGCGCTGGCGCAGTTGATGCCGTCGCTCCCATCGCAAGTCGAGCGTGGCATGTCGGTGACGCGCACGGCATTCAGAAGATCCTATCATTTTTGGCGCGTTTTATCGTTGTTGCTGCTGGGGTGAGCGTTGCGTTGGCAGTGGCATTACCTTCGATTACTACCCATGTCTATGGTGCACCACAAATTGGTTTTTTTGCGGCAATCATACTAGGTTCCGCGGTGATCTCATCGGTGGGGTTGGCAATGCTTTCTTTGGGATTACAACTTGCCGGGCGTATTCGCGAATTGTCGTTTCTTCTTTTTTTTGACACCTCAACCCGCATGCTGCTCGCCCTTCTCTTTGTTGTAAAAGGAATGGGAGTTCAGGGAGCCGTTTTGGGTCACTTCATTGGCGCCTCGCTTGTTGCGGGTGTTGTGACGGGCGGATGGATGTGGTTGCGAAGGGGGACCGAGCTCTGGCCTTCATTTCGCGCACTGTTCACATCTCATCAGGATGTTGGATGGAAAGCGAATCTACCTGCAACGTTCTGGGTGCTGTTGGATCGAAATCTCGCTATGTTATTTGGTGCGTTGCCGATAGCTTTGGTGGGAGCGTTTGTTTCCGTTGCGGATGTTGCGTATTTTAAGATTGCTCTTGGCTATCTCCTTTTGGCGATGAGCGTGTTTACTCCAATCTCCACACTTCTCAATGTTGAGTTTCCAAAAATGCAGATAGCGCAGCCTCATCGTGTGCGCCAACACTTTATCCGCATCTCGCTGTACTCATTGGCGCTCTCAACAGGGGTGACTGCTGTCGTGCTTGCCGTAGCGCCCTTTGTGTTCAGGACGCTCTATGGTGTTCACTATTTGCCTGCCGTTCCTTTGGTTTTTGGACTAGCTCTCTTTGGGGCCACCTACGGTGTTGGCGTTGGGCTTGGTCCGATGTGGCGAGCTGTCAATCGCGTGCGAACATCAATTATTATTAATCTTGTGACGCTCGGTATCGGTATTCCATTGGGGATAGCTCTCATTCGAACCTTCCAGGTGCGTGGCGCTATCGTCATGACGACACTTTGGTACGTGGCATCGCAGGCCACATCGTTTTTCTACCTTGAACGATACCTAAAGAGACTAGAAAAAAAAGAATAGATACGGTACGATACACCATTATGAACGAGTCATTTCTTGCAAAGACGCTGCGCTGGTTGGTTTATACAAGCGCGTTTGTACCGCTGATAATTTTTAGTCAGTTTATTTCGCCATTCCATTTTGGAAAGGTAGTTGTGTTGCGCAGTATCGTTCAGCTTATGGCGGCCCTCTATCTGTTGCTTATCTGGCGCGACGCATCATATCGCCCCAAGGGTCACCCGCTGTTGTGGGCATTCCTTTCTTTCACGTTGGCGTTTACGCTTACCTCGCTTACGTCCGTCGCGTTCTTACAGAGCTTCTGGGGAACGCTGGAGCGCATGGGCGGACTCTTTACCTTCTGGCACTACTTCATCTTTTACGTCATCACAGTTTCGGTGTTACGCACGCGTCAGGACTGGCAAACACTTCTCAATATCATGGTTGGCGTTGGCGTTGCTTCGGCAATTTACGGATTTCTTCAGAAGACCGACTGGTCCTTTATTCTTGGTTCTGGTGGCAGAAGTCGTCCATTTGGCACAATAGGTAATGCGGCATTGTTTGCTGGATACCAGATTCTCGTTGCGTTCATGACGCTTACGCTTTCAAGTATGAAACGCACCACTCCTGCTATGCGAAATTGGTATTTGATTGCGGGCGGCACCACGCTCTTAGCCGCCCTTTCCACGGCTGTTCGCGGTTCGCTCATCGGTATTGTCGTCGGGGGATTGCTCTGGGCGCTTCTCTGGAGTGCTGTGAATCGAAGTAAGAAAGCTAAGACTGCACTTCTTATCGGACTTACATCGCTTGTCGTGTTTGTTTTTCTTGGGGTAACTCTCCGCTCAACCGAATTTATTCAGCGATCATCATATTTGAATCGCATTACTGATTTTTCTGCCAATACGTTTACTGTGAAGACACGATTCTGGGCGTGGGAGGCAGGTTTTCAGGGATGGTCTGAGAATGCAAGAACCATCTTGGTAGGTTGGGGTCCAGAAAACTTTAACGTGCCCTTCAGCAAGCACTTCAATCCAAAGTTCTTCACTGCACCTGGCGCTGAAACATTTTTTGATCGTGCTCACAATATGTTCGTAGAGATTATCGTGACGATGGGACTTGTAGGATTTCTGGCCTACCTCTCGCTTTTCGTGGTGTCATTTAGAACGTATGCTGGCTTTATGCGGCTTGATGGTGACACGCGTATTTTGGGTATTGGATTTAGTGCAATGACGGTTGCATATGCAATTCATAATTCTTTTATCTTCGATACGTCGGCAAATTTTCTCACGTTCTTTATGCTCCTTGCGTTTGCTACGCATGTCGCCCAGCGCGGGTTGGACGCGTCTGCGCAGAAACAGATTCAGAGCGTACGGAGAACTCCGTGGACTGGAGCGCAGACCGTTACCGCCAGTATCTTGGCGATTATTGTTGTGACGACTATCTATGCAACAAACATTCGACCTATTAAGGCAAATTATGCAACGACGCGAGCCATTATTGCCGGTTGGCAGGGGGATTGGGTTGGGGCTGTGAATAAATACCGTGAGGCAATTCAATACGACACTCTTACTGGTCGCTATGAGTTCCGTCATCGGTTTGCTCAATATCTCCTAGAGCTCTCGAGCACCACCGATATAAGTAAGGTGCCTAATTTTGAAGAAGTAACATTGTCGGCAATTGAAGACGTTAAGAAAAACGCAATTGATAATCCTCAGGATTATCTCCCCCTCCTTTACCTGTCGCGCATGTATATCATTCTCGGAAAGGGTAATCCCACCAGCCCTTACAATGATACGGCGCTAGAGATGTCGGGAAAAGCTCTTGAGATTAGTCCAACGTTTGTCCGAACCTACTATGAGGTTGGGCAAACCTATCTCAATAAAAATGAACCGGAGAAAGCGATCGAGTGGTTCCAAAAGGCGGCGCAACTGAACCCCGACGTTGCCGTTACCTATTGGTACATCGGATCTGTTCAGTATCAAGTTGCCGTCCAGATCAATGATATTGCTGGCATGAAAGAAGCTCTTGCAAACATGATTATCGCCGTTCAGAAGGGGCACACATTATCGGAGTCCGATGGGACGAAGCTTGTTGAAATCTTTTTGCAGCTCCGTGACTTCATGAGCATGACTAGTATTCTCGAGCAGCTCGTTCTGATTGCTCCAACAAAAATAGAATACTGGGCTCAGCTTATTGCTACCTACAGTGAGCTCAATAATAAGGAGAAGATGATCGAAACGATTCGTCGCGCACTAGCGGTGCCTGAAGTTGCTGCTGACGTTTCCTTTACCACAAAAGCTGCGGGGACTCTTCGTGAGCTTGGCGTACAGCCTTAACGGCCGGCACGACGCAAGGAGATGCTAATAGTCTTGAGGATAATCTCGATATCCAGAGCGAGCGAGCGGTGTTTGATGTAATACAAATCGTACTGAAGTTTTTGGAGTGCATCAGTAACTGAAGATCCATAAGGATAATTTATTTGAGCCCATCCCGAGAGGCCGGGTTTTACGAGATAGCGCTCACGGTAGAAGGGGATTTGCGGAGCAAGTGTTGCGTCAAACTCTGGCCGCTCGGCTCGAGGACCCACCAATGACATCTCGCCACGAAGAATATTCCAGAGCTGGGGAAGTTCATCAATGCGTGTTTTCCGTAAAACGCGGCCGATTCTCGTGACACGAGGATCGTTCTCGATAGCCCAAACAGCGCCACTCTTTATTTCTGCGTCGGAGCGCATGGTGCGAAATTTAATAATTTGAAATCGAGTTCCATTGCGACCTGAGCGCGTTTGACGGAAGAATATTGGACCGGGAGAATCAAAAAATATAACAAGCGCGATGATGGGTGTAAGTATGAGCGTCGGGATTCCTAAGAGAATAGAAAGCCCAATATCCATCGCTCGTTTCGTTGTGTCGAGTGATTTTTTAGAACCCTCAGTGATATTATCGAGAAACCAAGCTTGATTAATGGATCCTAACGGGACGCGTCCGGTAAGCTCTTCGCTCATGGTGACTAGAGACGTAAAGTCTACGTGTCGTGAAAGTGCTCCGTAGAAAAGACTCACAACTTCTTCCATCTGGTACGCTGCCGGACTAATGACTACCGTATCGATGTCGTGGTCGACTATGTATCGGTCAACAATCGAAAGATCGTCGATAATCGTCCATTGACTGTTATGACCATTTTCACTCGGAAGATTTTCATTACCAAGACGAACGAGCGCGCTAACTTTGTAGCCAAGTTGAGGATTTTCCTTTACAAGAGTGGCAAAATCTAGCGCTTCGCGATTTAAACCAACAATCAGGAGTTGTTTCTTGGAGCCTGACGCGGCAATGTGGTTGTAGAGGTAGCGAACTGCCCACATGAGAATTGCGAGGGCGAGCAAGAAGAGAAATAAATTGCGCTTTGGAGCGATGCCAAAGTAAGGGATAAGGTAGAAGAATATCAACGATGTAACCGTTGCAAATCCCATGGCTTGTCCGAGGCGCCCAAAAAATTCGCGATCATTGCGCATGATTCGAGCATCGTAGAGGTTGGCGATATAGAGGGCGAAAATCCAGACAGCAAGGAGCACGGAGAAGGGGGTGATGTGGATACTCCATTGTGCCGAAAAATCTGTTCGTCCATAGCGAAGCAGGAGTACGAGCGCTAGCGCTCCGTAGAAAGCGACGAAATCAGAGGCAATAAGCGTGAATTTACGCGACATAGTTGTACTATTATATAGTAAATGGCAATAACAGTCAATTTTGGAGTACTACGGTCATTTCGCGTAGACCATCCGATGTCAGTCTGGTACACTCAAGGAGAATGACGCGCAATTTCTATCTTGTAGTACTCGCTCTTATTTCGTTCATCGGGCCTCTTTCTGCGGGTACTGCCCGTGCAGATACTCTCCAGCAAACCCAATCTTTTCGGGTCAACTCGTTCTACGATAACGCTGGAGCGTCTTCAATACAAGCAACGCTTCGAGCCGTGGGTGCGAAGGGTTATTTTTATGTAGATGATCGGTATTGGAGCTTCTTAACTCTTGATCAGCAGACACAATTTATGCGGGCGCTCGAGGTGCTGTCCCAGCAGTTTGATGAGGCTATCTATCCGCTTTCAGTGCAAACATGGGGAAGTGAAGCTACTCCTGGCGTCGATAATGATGCGCGGGTTGTTATTTTACTCCAGCGTTTGATTGCGGGGAGCGGTGGTTATTTTGAAACCATTCACAATTATTCAAAAGAGCGTGCACCAGATGGAAATGCGCGCGAGATGATTTTCGTGAGCGCAGAGAGTGTCCTTTCGGGAACAGCTCGAACATTTATTGCGCATGAGTTTCAGCATCTTATTTCATTCTTCCAGCGCGAACTCACGCTTCGTGCGCCTGACGATGTCTGGCTCAACGAATCTCGTAGCGAGTATAATGTTACCGTCGTTGGCTATAGTATGCCCTTTGAGGGCAGTACGTTGCAGCGTCGCCAGCAGTCATTCTTAAGAAATTCCTCTGATTCACTGACCGATTGGCCAAATACTGCATCCGATTATGCTGTCGCATCGCTCTTCGCGCATTATCTCGTGGATCGATTCGGTGTAGGGATTCTCGCATCAACAACGCGTATGACATCCGCAGGTGCTGCCGCGATTGATTCGTGGCTCACAACACATGTATCACGGCGTTTCCCCGATGTTTTTGTTGATTGGATGCTCGCCACGTTCCTCAATGATCGCTCCCTGGAGAGCGCTTACGGATACACTTCAGCAGGGCTTACCTCGTTTCGTGTACAACCAACTGTGAAAGGGCAGCTTAATGTCGCAAACGAACAGGTAGTCTTCGCGGGCTCATTGAAAGAATGGCAACCAATTTGGACGCAAGCAGATGTAAACCTTGGTGGCGTATCCGTTGCGAGTGCGCAAGTCTCCATCCTCGGAGCCTCAGATGTTGTTTGGAATGGTGCGATTGTTGCGGCGTATCGTTCTGGCGCAACCCACATTATACGAGTCGCATCGAATAATGGTTCTGCGATTGCATCCGTACCGTTGCGCATGCTGGGATCGGAGCTGTACTCCTTGGGTGCCATGGTTGCTCATGGTCGTATTGATTCTGTCGCCAACAGAGCAATCCTCGATCGTTCCGTCACCATCTCGCTAGCTCTTGGGGAGCAGCGGGTTCCTCTTACGGCACCAGCGACGGCGTTACCAGTTTCTTCTGATACGCAGTTTACGCCAGTGACCGATGGAGATCTTATTCGAAGAATTGGTCAAGAAGAGATTTACGTTGTGTGGGGTACCTATCGGCGATTCTTAACGCGCAAGATTCTCGAACTCTATGGATTTGAGAATCGACCCGTTCGCGAAGTTGCTGACGATGTGTTCTTTCGATACAACGCCAGCATCTACATACGTGCTCAAAATGCCAAACAAGTGTTTGCTGTGTGGCCTGACGGGACAAAGCATTGGTTTGATATCACCGCGGCTCAGTGGGACGCTTCAGGGCGGGACTGGGGGGCGATATTTACCGTCAATGACGCCGAAGTAGCTGCCTACGAGCTCGGAGCCTCGATTACTCGATAGGAGTTGAAGTGTGGGTCTAAATAGCGTAGAATGAGTATATCTATGAAGATTGATATACACGCTAAGAACATTGAGTTAAACGCCCCGCTCCGTACGTTTATTGAGGAAAAGATAGGCGATTTAGAGCATATTCTTGGAACTATGGGTGAATGTTCTGCGCGTGTTGAGGTTGCTATTCCATCGCAACATCACGCCTCTGGTGCAATCTATTATACGGAGGCAAACATTGCAGTAGGCGGTCAGCTCTTTCGAGCAGAGGCGAATCACTTCGATTTACATTCTTCAATCGTCGAGGTCAAAGACGATCTTAAGAATCAGATCAATCGGTTTAAAGATAAGCAGCGAGAGAAGGAGCGTCAGCCTTCTGAAGTGTAACGCTCCGGGCGTTCGCATTCTCTATGTTTGAATTTCTCAAAAAGCTTTTGCCGGATGTAAATGCGCGCACTATTCGTTCCTACGCGGCTACTGTGGCGCGCATCAACGAACTTGAGCCAAAGATGCAGGCGCTTTCAGATACAGAACTGCGCGAGCTCTCTGGTGCTTTTCGAGTGCGTCTGAGCGCAGGAGAATCATTAGATGACATCTTGCCCGAAGCATTTGCTGCGGTGCGTGAAGCTTCTCGTCGCAAATCAGGCAAGCGACACTTTGATGTTCAGCTCATGGGAGGCATGGTGCTGCATGGTGGCGCGATTGCTCAAATGTCGACTGGTGAAGGAAAAACACTGGTAGCAACATTGCCAGCATACTTGAATGCTCTCTCGGGAAGAGGTGTCCATGTAGTTACGGTGAATGATTATTTGAGTCGTCGTGATGCAACATGGATGGGGCAAATCTATGACGCATTAGGATTAAGCGTTGGAGTGCTCAATCATGAGTCGTCCTACCGATACGATCCAACACATATTCAACCCGCTCAGCAGGAGGCTTTGGATGAAGAGCGGGACGCAACGGGATCATTTCGTGTGGTGCATGAGTTTTTAAGACCGGTGACTCGTCGTGAAGCGTACCAGGCTGATATTACCTACGGAACCAATAATGAGTACGGCTTTGATTATCTTCGCGATAACATGGCCTCTCGTCTCGAGGATATGGTTCAGCGACCTGAGCATACGCATACGTTTGCTATTGTCGATGAAGTCGACTCCATCCTTATCGATGAAGCTCGTACCCCGTTGATTATTTCTGCTCCTGACGAAGAATCAGGAGCGCTCTACGCCGCTTTCGCGCGTGCAGTTCCCCACCTTCAGGCGGGGGAAGATTATACGATTGACGAGAAACTCAAGGCCGTGAGTATCACTGATGCGGGCATCGATAAGATGCAGGTACGACTTGGCATCAAGGATTTATATGAAGAGGGCGGTGCGCGCTATGTGCATCACCTCGAACAGGCATTGCGAGCGCAAGTGCTCTTCCATCGTGACAAAGAATACGTGGTGAAGAATAATGAGGTTATTATCGTCGATGAATTTACGGGGCGCCTCATGCCCGGTCGTCGATGGTCCGATGGTCTCCATCAAGCTATAGAAGCAAAGGAGGGGGTGCTGGTACAGCGCGAAAGCAAAACATTGGCGACGGTTACCTTCCAGAATTATTTCCGTCTCTACAAGAAGCTCTCTGGTATGACGGGAACCGCGCGAACCTCTGCCGAGGAGTTTCATAAGGTTTATAGCCTGAATGTTATTGCAGTTCCAACGCATCGACCACTGATTCGAAAAGATTTACCCGATAGGATTTATAAAACAGAGATGGGTAAGTTCCGAGCGCTTGCTACCGAAATCAAGCAGCGCAACGAGACGGGCCAACCCGTACTGGTGGGTACGGTGTCAATTGCAAAGAATGAGATGCTCTCACTCTTGCTGACGCGTATGGGGGTTCGCCATCAAGTGCTTAATGCAAAAAATCATGAGCAAGAAGCAGAAATTATTGCTCAAGCCGGGCGAAAGGGGGCGGTAACTGTTGCAACCAATATGGCGGGACGTGGCGTGGATATTATCTTAGGAGGAAATCCTGTTGATCCTGCCGAGGCCGCAGTTGTACGTGAATTAGGTGGGCTTTGTGTGTTTGGTACCGAGCGTCACGAAGCTCGACGTATTGATGATCAGCTCCGCGGACGCGCGGGGCGCCAGGGGGATCCAGGAGCGAGTCAATTCTTCGTCTCTACCGAGGATGAGCTTGTGCGTATCTTCAGCGGCGAGCGACTCACCAATATTATGAATACGCTCGGAGTTACTGACGAGGATGTTATTGAGAACCGTCTCGTGTCGCGATCCATTGCACAAGCGCAGAGTCGCATTGAGGGTCATAACTTCGATGCTCGAAAATACGTTCTCGAATATGACGATGTAATGAACAAGCATCGCGAGACCATCTATGGGATTCGTCGTACCGTTTTAGGATCAAATGATATTCGCGAGCAAGTTCTCGGATATCTTGATGATGAAATTCATGCATTGGTTGCTGCTCACGTAAACCAAGAGACATCAGAGCTTAATATCGATGGCATCGTTGCCGCCGCTCGTAGTCTTGCTCCATTTGACGAGACGCTTCATGCCACGCTGTCGACGAAGATGGGTGAGCACGAGGTCGTCGAGTATCTTCAGGATGAAGTCGAGCGACTTTACACAACGCATGAAGAGCGGGTAGGAGTTTCGCAGATGCGACACATTGAGAAGGTGATTGTACTTCGAGCGATCGATGACGTGTGGGTGGAGCATATTGGGGCTATGGAGCACCTCCGTGAATCGGTGAGATTGCGCGCGTATGGTCAGCGCGACCCACTTGTCGAATACAAGATTGAATCTCAACACATGTATAGTACGCTCCTCGCAACCGTTGCTTCACGTGTTGCCAGCGTTATCTTTAAAGTTCAATTCGTAGAAGAATCACGACCGAAAAATGTTATCGAGCTTCGACCCGACATTTCGGGTGATGATGCAATCGCAAGAATTGATACCGCAGATACGCACGCATCAGAGACTACGATTCATAGCGATGCTATTGGGCGCAATGACCCGTGCCCTTGTGGTTCTGGGAAGAAGTACAAGAAGTGTGGCCTCCTTGATACCGAAGAGCATCGTCGTCTCTCGGCATAACTTGTTCGTGCAAGAGCGAGCAGGCAGGCGTATACTAGTACGATGAAGCGCGAGGGACTTTTGCGTAATATTATTTTTGGAGTTGAGGACTCACTGGTATCAACCGTCGGTTTTGTGTCGGGAATAGCAGTGGCATCGGTGGAGCGCAGTACGATTATCCTCTCAGGGCTTATTTTGGTGTGCGTTGAAGCGTTTTCGATGGGCGTTGGGAGCGTTTTATCTGAAGAATCTGTTCGTGAGGCGCGCGTTCGTCGGAGTGTGCGGTGGGGCCCTGCGCTCGCGGGAGGGTTTGTGATGTTCATCTCATATATTCTCGCAGGTGCTTTTGTCCTTGCGCCGTACTGGTTTCATGGTGTTGGTCGAGCTCTTTCAGAATCCGTTGCAATTTCACTGGCACTCTTGTTTCTCTTAGGAGCTAGTTCTGCTCGTCTCACGGGGCTTCCTGTGATGTCGCGAGCGATTCGGATGATGGTGGTTGGTGGGCTCGCGATTCTTTTAGGAATCTTTGTAGGACAGGCGCTGCCATAGGTGTGGATTATATCGCTATGCAGCGGGGGTGCGCTATGAGAAAATGAGGTATCTAGAGGAAGGGGGTGTTTATGTGAATCTCCATAAAATTTCATTCGCACTTCTTGTCATCGGTGGCCTCAACTGGGGTCTCGTTCTCTTCGACATGGGTGTTGAGAACTATATCGGATCGAGCGTAGCAAATATTGTGTACGCATTGGTCGCTCTGTCAGCAATTTACGAAGCTGTTGGGCATAAGAAGATGTGCAAGATGTGCGATAAGAGCTCGAGCATGTAAGCTCTGCTCATCGAAATTGCGCCCAGAGGGGCGCTTTTTCGTGCGATAGTATTGAGCTTATTGTCAAGGTTGCGTAGATATTCAGGTTGTATACCATGCGGCAGTCCAACACCTCTACTCATGAAACGAGCCGCACAAAAACACTTGACTGAGCTTCCAAAGAGTGGCGACACTCTTGTCGATTGGTTTTTTCGCCAGTGCGTGGTTGTCCTTCGAAGCGAGCGGGTTCGGATTTCTCGAAAGAAGCGCCTTATTAACCCCGACGACCCTCACCGTAAGGTTATTCGTGGCCTTATGGACCCCGATATCCACCCATCGGGCAATTGGGTCCAGATTCTCATAAACCCAGCCAAAAACACTCACAAGTGTCGAGATGAGGAGGTTGAGACTCTTATCCACGAGCTCGCTCATGCCTTGATGCCACGTTCGGGCGAACGGGCAATCTTGGGCATTGAAGCAATTCTCACGAAGCGATTCACCATGGCTCAACGACGCTACCTCAAGTCGTTTATCCCGAAGCATGAGGTCAAGCGCTACCCTGGCCTCGGTATCTCGGGGAAGATTGCCATTGTATAAAACTGTGGTATAGTAGGTTTGTCGTTCGACTAGTTCTTTCCCATAGATTTGGAGATCTATTATGAAGAAAAGCAGGAAGTTCTTGATCGCTGCACTCGTTGTGGCGTTCGTGGCGATGTTTTGCGGAGATTCCGTTGTTAACGGGCAGGATGATCGCGCTAAGCCTCGGGATCGCGAGCAAAAGCAAACCGAGCGAAAACGAGAATCGCCGCCCCCAAGAGCTCGTGAGCCGCAGACGCAACGACGCGATCGTGACCAACGAGCGAGTGAAGATGCCGCTCGTCGACGTCCGCGCCCCGATGAGAGCTATCGTCGGAGTCGCGAGCATCGCGATATTGATCGCTACGACTGGAGAAACTACGAGCTACGTTTTCGAGGCTCTCGAGACCGATTCCCGCGTTTCTACTTCGGTGTGCGAACGTTTGATCGCCTGCGCTACCGTGGGGAAGTGTTTGGACCTCATTATGGTCTTTGGTATCGAGTCGATGATCATCGATGGCGCATGTTCTTCTGGCCATTCTCGTACGGTCCCGTGCGGGGATGTCGGTGGTACTACGTGCCCACGGACCGTCGCCTCATTGCCGAGTCGTACTCCAGCGAGGAGTACTGGGAGTACACCGAGTACCGGCGGCTCTACATCTGCTTTGATTAGTTTCTTCGTCGGTATCCCTCCAGCCCTTGCGGCCGGAGGGATTTTCTTTTATCGTTTCCTCGTTCTCTAACAAAGAAAAGGAGGGAGGTGTATGATGCGCGACTACAACAATCCCGTTGTCACGCCGTTTGAAAATGGGATACAACTCATCACGATTGCAAATCGTCTTCTCAATACATCTGCCATCGGATTTACCGTCGGCATGCGTGACGACCCCCCGTGGCTCGATGGTGCTACGCATGTCACTGAGCACCTCATGTTTCGTCGGGGCGCTACGCATGATGATCGCACCGTCAATCGAATGATGCGTCGCTATCTTGGTGGGTCAAACGGACCAGGGATGAACGTGTACACCGTGCACAGTCACTGCATGTTCGGACACCAAGATTTGCTCCGGAGACGCAATTTGCATTTCGTGTTCAGTGTTATGGGTCACATCGTGTGCGATAACATGGCCGATTTGCGCCGTCTTCGGGATGTCGAGGAGCGACCACTCATCATCAACCAGAAAGTGTACGATGTTGAGCGTGCGGCGGTGCACAATGAAGACGGTGAATACGTAGACTTTCATGTGCATGAGGCGGCAAAATGCGCCTACGCGGACCTGTATCGAGGTGGAAATCCAGCAGGTCGGGTTGGCACTGGCGATGAAGAACAGCTTCGCAACACAAAGCTTGGGCGTCTCAAGCAGTGGGCGCAGGGACAGTTCGTGCCCAGTCGTCTGAAGGTGATTCTCCTTGGCCCAACAGCCAACGAGGGCCTCCATATGATTCGGGAGACTGGTCTCAACGAGTTGCCGCCATGGAAGTCGAGCGAGCGATTCTACCAGCCATCAGATGAAGTTCCGGTGGTGCCCGAGGTACGCACCGTTATCACTGAGCGACCCGGTATCGAGATGTGCTACATGAGCCTCGTGTGGCCTACGGATACCGCGTACAGTCGCACCTGTGATCGGTTGGCACTTGAAGTGCTCGAGGGCGTTCTGAAGGATCGAATCGAAGAGGTAATCCGAGAAGAGAATAGACTCTTCGACGGAGGAACCTATCACCCTGCGGTTGACTGGGATGCTTCATCGAGCCATGGTGCGTTCTCAATCACGCTGTCGACTCGCGGTACCTGGAGTTACGCATCCACTCTCATCGACCGTATTCTCAACGTCATCAAGCGCCTCAAAGAAGATACCACCGAGACGCTCAATGAAGACGTGAGTGATACACGTGAAAATCTTGCCGACGCATTCATTGACGAATACAAGTTCGGTCCGGGTGCGTTGGCTGACAGAATCATGTACGCCCTGGCCAATGGTGACCCTGAACTGGAGAAGTTCCGAGTCTATCATTCCGATGTCATTCGCGTCACGCCAAAACGAGTTCGCGAAGCAGCGAATCGGTATTTGAAACCAGATGGTTTCGTTCTTTCCGTTATCCGGCCTACTCCGTAAAGGGGTGGGCCGTTTTTCTTTTTATGGTACGATGCAGTGCATGGAACAGAAGCAAAAACTTTCCGCAACTCATTTCTATAAGTTTTTTCAGTGCCCCCATTGGATTTGGTACGACATTTATGCCGATAGCGCTCGCAAGAAAGAGGTGTCCCCATTGTTGGAGATTATCTACAAAGGAAAGATGCAGGACGGGAGCGCATCAATTCGAGAGCATAAAAAATTTGAAGAACTCAAGCCGGAGCAGTACCGTGACCTCGAAGAGGCGTACCTTGCGACGCTTGAGCTCATGAAGCAGGGTAAGAATATTTACCACGGCGTGCTCATGACTGAAGATTGGGTGGGTATGCCTGATTTATTAGAAGCGCGGCCCGGAAAGAGTAGTCTTGGGGATTTTCAATACGTTGCCTACGACATTCAGCGATCACTCGATCTCAAGGATGAGCAAAAGTTTCCTCTCGTGTTTTACTCACTGATTCTTGAGAAGATTCAGGGCGTTCGTCCGGCGGAGGCATATGTTATTGACCCGCAGGGGAGTGAGCGTTCGTTTCTCGTGGGGGATTTCGTGGAGCAATTTCATATCGTGCGAGGGGATGTAGAGCGAATTTTAAATGGAGAAAAACCGGCGCCATTTTTGAAATCGAGTTGCAAGCGAACTCCGTGGTACTCGCTGTGCCTTGAGGGTGCGGAGGGTTGCAACGATATTTCATTGATTTATCGGCTATCGCAAGCCGATCAGCGCCGTCTCTATAGTATGGGCATTCATACAGTGATGGATTTAGCAAAAGCAGATGCCGAGGACATGCGCGCGCAGCTCGAAGATTGGCAGTATGACAAGATAGTACGATTTCAAAACCAAGCTCGCGTTCTTATAGAGGGTACACCGCTTGTTATTCGTAAGAGCACGTTCCCATCTGTGGCAACTGAAATCTATTTTGATATTGAGTCTGATCCAACTCGTGGCGTGGATTATCTCTTCGGCTTGCTCATTCGAGACACGAAAACTGGAAAGGTTACCTATGAATATATAGCAGCAGAACAACCCGAAGACGAAGCGGTTGCGTGGGGAAAGTTTCTCGATAAACTCGCTGGGTGGGAGGATTTCGCAATTTTCCATTACGCATTCTACGAGAAAATGGTGTTCGATCGGCTCGCACTAAAACACGGCGCTCCAGCTGCACTGGCTCAGAAGTTTCATGAGCATTCTGTTGATTTACATCAGAAAACAATCGATTCTGTTGTGTTGCCGCTCTACTTTTACACGCTCAAAGATATTGCGAAGTATCTCGGCTACGCATGGAATGATACGGAAGCAGGTGGCGCCGAATCGGTGGGGTGGTATGATCGCTGGCTCACTACGGGAGATCGAGAATCTTTTGATAGGGTTGTTCGCTATAATGAAGACGACGTTCGAGCTACCTTACTCTTGCGTGATTGGCTCGCAGAGCAAAAACCATCGAAGGCAAAAGAGCGTCTCGAGGATGGGGAATAATTGACATTGTCTGAGGTTCTTGGCATCATGAACCCCGTATTTCTTTTGCGCTATGCAACGAAACTCTAAAATACTTCTCGCGGTCACTTTGATTTCTGTAGCCCTGTTTGTGTTCGTTGCTCCTGCCGCAGTGAATCGCGCTCTTGATGGTTTCAATCGTGTATTGCCAGCGTGGGCAGGAACCATTCCCCATGTACCTGCGAAGCCGTTTGTTCTCGGGCTTGATCTTCTTGGTGGGGCACATCTTTTGTATGAAGCTGATTTTTCTGGCTTGGGTGCTGATGTTGATCGCGCATCTGCAATGCAGGGTGTTCGCGATGTCGTTGAGCGTCGTGTGAACTTTTTCGGTGTCGCTGAGCCAGTTGTGCAGCTGAGTGGGAGTGACCGATTGATTGTTGAAATTGCAGGAGTGAAAGATGTCAATGAAGCAATTCGTTTGATTGGAGAGACGCCGTTCTTGGAGTTCAAAGAACAAGGCGCGACTCAAGTGAACGTGGTTGATGGCGATATTACCGCAGATGCTTCCGAGCAATGGGTATCCACGGGTCTTTCGGGAAAGCAGCTTGCTCGCGCAACGGTTACCTTCGACGCTCAAACGCGGCGTCCACAAGTGAGTCTCGAATTTAACGATGAAGGAGCCGAGTTATTTGCCGCCATTACAAAGCGTAACCTCGGCAGGCCGGTTGCCATCTTTCTCGACGGAGTTCCTATTAGCATTCCGACAGTTCAATCAGAGATTACTGACGGGCAGGCTGTCATTACGGGAAATTACGGCGCCAATGAAGCAAAGCTTTTGGCGACGCGTCTCAACAGCGGAGCTCTTCCCGTGCCTATTCGATTGATTTCTCAGCAAACAGTTGGCGCCTCATTAGGCGCAAAGTCCCTTAGCGATAGTCTACGTGCGGGTATGTGGGGATTGATTCTCGTTGCAATCTTTATGATATCGCTCTACCGCCTCCCTGGGCTTATCTCGATTGTTGCATTGGGAGTGTACCTGCTCATCACGCTGTCGGTATACAAGTTCTTGCCGGTCACATTGACGTTGGCGGGTATTGCAGGATTTATCCTGTCACTGGGTATGGCGCTGGATGCAAACGTACTTATCTTTGCTCGCATGAGAGAAGAGCTTGCTGGGGGGCGTCCGCTCGTCTTGGCTCTCGTCGAAGGATTCCGACGATCGTGGCCTTCGATTCGCGACTCGCACGTGACGGCCTTTATTAGCGCCTTTGTTCTCTATGCGTTTACGACATCGATTGTTCGAGGGTTTGCACTTACGCTCGGCATTGGTGTTGTGTTGAGTCTGTTTACCTCCATTGTTGTAACTCGAGCAATCTTGCGCGCATGCGCAACGAGCCGCTTGGGGCAGTACCAGCGATTATTCTCCTAACGATGAAACCCTTCTATACAATTATGTTTGGAGCTTCGGTGGCCTTACTCCTCGCCTCTATCGTGGCACTTTCCGTGTGGGGACTTAACTTAGGCGTTGATTTCACCGGAGGAAGCATTTCGGAATTAGAATTCAGCGAGCGTCCCACCAATACGGCTCTTTCAGATGCTCTGTTGGCTTTAGACATTCCAGCGTTGCATGAGGTTTCGGTAAATCCAAGCGGTGAGCGGGGTATGATTATCCGAACAGGGCAGCTCACTGAAGAGGAGCACCAGCAAATGCTCACCGGTGTGAAGGTGGCATTTCCAAATGCGGCGGCTACCGAAATTCGATTCGACTCAATCGGGCCTGTCGTAGGAGCCGAATTAAAGAACAAGAGCATTTCCGGCATTGTTATTCTCTTGGTCGCCGTCCTTATCTATATTGCGTGGATGTTCCGTACGCTGTCTCGTTCGCTTTCGCTCTGGGCGATGTCTGCGGGAACAGTGCTTGGGTTGGCTCACGACATTATTATTCCCATGGGTCTCTTTGCGGTGCTGGGGCACTTCATGGGTATTCAGGTGACAGGTATTTTCGTGGCCGCTGTTCTTACTATTCTTGGTTACACTGTGTCTGACAAAGTGGTTATCTATGATCGTGTTCGCGAAAACCTACTGCGTGGCTCAAAGGAGTCACTTGCCGACCTTGTTCACCGAAGCGTTATGCAAACTCTTGTGAGGTCAATTAATAACACGTTAGTGGTGATTCTCTCGTCGCTTTCCGTATTCCTTTTTGGCGGTGAGAGTATCAAGTATTTTGCCCTCGCACTTATGGTGGGTATTGGATTGGGGGCCTATTCCTCGATTTTTGTGGCATCACCGATTTTGGTTTGGATGGGGAAGGAAAGGGCGCGGTAGGGGAATTATTGACAAAAAACCTGACACCCTGTAGGACAGAGGGATTGCAGTCTCGAGAAGAGCCAAGGGGACTTGACGAGTTTTATAATAATTGCTACTGTATTCATTAGTGAATTTGAATACATAGCCTCTAATCCACCTCGTATACGTATGGCAACCATCGACGTAAAAAATTTAACCAAAGCAGTCGCTCAGTTGGTGAAGACACTCAATCCGAGAAATCGGGATATTGTGTCGCGCAGATTTGGCCTTAAAAACGGTACAAAAGAAACGCTCGAATCGATTGGTAAGGGATACGGGATTACTCGTGAGCGTGTCCGTCAGATTGAGGAATTTGCATTGGCTCAGCTTGCAAAAGCAACAGCTGATCAGCGCGATGTGATTCGATATTCTACGTCGGCAAAAGACCTTATTGCTCGCGAGGGAGGTGTTTTAAAGGAGCGCGCATTGTTTAAGGCAGTTTCTGGTTCCGAGAAGGATTCAGTAGCCAATGCATCACTCGTATTTGCACTTACGTTAGATCGCGAACTGGTACGCATGGCAGATAATGATCACGTCCACGGATACTGGGCACGCGATACAAAAACACTCGAAGCATTTCGTCAGCAGGTTACTGCATTGACATCGGTATTAGAAAGTCATGGCACCGTTGTTCCTGCCGCAAAATTGGTAGCACTTTCCAACGAGCACGGGGTAACCGCCTTGGATGGCTCTAAGTTTAATGATCGTCATCTTGCAACGGTAGTTTCCATCTGCAAGGACCTCGGTAGCAATATTTTCGGACAGATGGGATTGACGCACTGGAGTCAGATCCGCCCCAAAGGAGTGCGCGATAAGGCATACCTCGTATTGCGTCAGGCGGTTACTCCTCAGCACTTCAGCCAAATCGCAAAGCTTATCAATGTCGCAAAGTTTGATGCGAAGAAAGTGAACATTCAGACCGTGCACAACGAGCTCATCAAGGATAATCGTTTCGTCCTCGTTGGTCGCGGCATGTATGCTCTCTCAGAGTGGGGATACAAAGCTGGTACCGTAAAAGACGTGCTTGTTGATATTCTTAAGAACCATGGCAAGCCCTTGCCTCGTGCTGACTTGGTAGCAAAGGTAGGAGCGGTCCGGTTGGTTAAAGAGAATACCATCCTCTTAAATCTTCAGGATTCTGGAACATTTACGCGAGACGAGAGCGGTCACTACCATCTTCGAAGAAAATAACCACTACATCCGGCAGAAAACCGGCGGGTTCAAGAAAGGTCCTCTTTTTCAGGGGACCTTTCTGGCTTCTATGATATACTTTCTATGAACGAATGATTGACACGAGCACTATCTTTTCCGCTCTTTGGCGTGGAATCTCGCTGGCTCTCGAGTATTGGTGGGCTTGGCTTCCTTTTCTATTGGCCGATTTAGCCTACAAGATGTGGCTTGATTACCAAAAGGAAAAGTATCTCATGTCCATGAAGTGGGTTGTTCTCGAAATCATCCCGCCTCCCGAGATACTCTTTAGTAGCCCGAAAGCCGCAGAGAATTTCTTTTCGTGGATTCACGGCAGTTACGGAGGAGGGATTAAATGGAAGGATCAATTCTTTGGGGGGAAGATACCTGACTGGTTTTCGCTTGAGATTGTTTCCGACGGAGGTCAGACACATTTCTTTTTACGATGCACCGAGGGTCAACGCAATAGCGTTGAAGCGGCGCTCTTCGCGCAGTATCCCCAGGCTGAAATAAAGATAGTCGAAGATTACGTCTCCATACTTCCACCAGATTTTGATCCAGAGAACTACGATATCGCGGGTAGTGATTTTGTGTGCGCGCAACCTCCCGCATATCCGATTAAGAGTTGGACTGAATTCGAAGAAGCTGGTGGTAAGGATGAATACGCTCGACTTGATCCACTCGCTCCGCTGTTGGAAATTATGAGCGCGCTTATGCCAGGGGAGCACCTCTGGTTGCAATACGTTATTCGTCCTACGGGCGGGGATTGGATAAAAGAGGGACAGAAAGTAGTAGACAAAATGGTGGGCCGAGAAGAAAAACCCGAACCCCCCTCCACGGTTATGTTTATTTTGACCCTTCCTTTCAAAATTATTGAGGGTCTTGCCGTTGCTATCGGGCTTTACACGCCACCAGAGGAAAAGAAGAAGGAGGACAAACCATTTAGTCTTGGGAATTTAACTCCTGCTGATAAAATGGTGCTGGAGCAGATTCAGACCAAGCTATCCAAGCTAGCATTTAAGACCACGATTCGTACCATCTATGTAGCGCGTAAGGATGCTTTCAATGGTGCGCGCGCGGCGAGCGTTGGTGGCATGATGAAGCAACTTTACTACAACAACCTCAATTCATTTAAGCCGGGCAACGGTACAGGAGATAAAGGAATTCTTCCATGGATGTTTCCAAATGGAAAAGGATTTTTAGCCGCCGAGCGTACGCTAAAAAAGAAACTAGGGATGTACAAAGCGTATATCAAGCGAGCGTTCTCTCCGCCATCAAAAAATCCAAAAGACTACCCTGTTATTCTTAATGTTGAAGAACTGGCTACTCTGTGGCATTTACCGGGATTGAATGTAAAGGCGCCACTATTGCCTCGTGTTCAAGCAAAGAAGGGCCAGCCTCCTGCGATGCTTCCTACTCGTTAAATCTATGCCATCCACGCCTGACAATGACGTAGTCCTCTTTGGCCAAACTGAGTTCCGCAATGCGGTTCAGCATTTTGGCATCAAGCTCGACGACCGACGTCGCCACATGTACGTAGTGGGAAAATCGGGTATGGGGAAGTCCGAGCTCCTCAAAATGCTTGCCATCCAAGATATTCAGGATGGCCGCGGCGTCTGTTTCATGGATCCTCACGGCGACCCCGTGTATGACTTGCTTGATTATATTCCTGCTGAACGTGTGAAGGATGTTATCTTCATCAATCCTGCGGACATGCAGTATCCCGTCGGATTTAATGTCATGGAGCAGGTGAGTTTTGACCAGCGCCACCTTGTTGCCGATGGCATGATGGCGGTGTTTAAAAAGATTTGGATTGATGCGTGGTCGGCGCGCATGGAGTATATTCTCAACAACACCATCCTCGCCCTCTTAGAGGCTCCGGGCTCAACGCTCTTGGGTATCAATCGTATGCTTGCTGATAAGGAGTATCGCAAGCATATTGTGGACCAGGTGACTGATTCGGAGGTAAAAGCATTTTGGACGCAAGAATTTGCAAAGTACACCGACAAGTTTGCCTCTGAAGCGACAGCCGCAATCCAGAACAAGGTGGGGCAGTTTGCTTCGAATTCTTTGATTCGCAATCTTATCGGTCAAGAAAAATCGACATTCAATATGCGCGAAGCGATGGATCAGCGCAAAATCATTCTCGTCGATATTTCCAAGG
>CAYZIF010000004.1:0-29968 GCA_964478355.1 uncultured Candidatus Saccharibacteria bacterium | reverse complement strand
ATCCCAATAGAGCAACAAGGAGCGACGTACCGAGCATGAACTTTCCCAAAAAAAGCAGTGCTTCGCGTACTGTCACGTCATCGCCTTGGTGATGTGCGCGCGTCAGTACTGGCGCCAACGCGTCAGCAGTACCCGTTCCTAAGAACACACTCCCCACGGCAGCCATCGACATCACAATAGCAAATCGACCAAATTCATGCGGCCCCAACACCCGCGCCAAAATCACTCCCGCAGCAGCCTGGACGACCATGGCGCCTACTGACCCCACCTGCAGTACCCATGCTCGCCTCGAAAGAGGGTGCGCGAGGAGATTTTTGAGCCGCTCTACGATAGGCATGGCTCGTAGTGTAGCGGAAAAACGATGTATTGTCTAAGGGTCAAAAATGGTGTATTATAAATCCAACATCGTATGAATATTAGAAAAGTATTCCAAGCTCTCTCTCTTTTCAAGCGTGCCTTCTGGCCGCAACGTTACCGCGTTGTGCTTATGGCCGTGTTGGGGTTTTTAGGTGGACTCATGGGGGGCATCGGTATCGGCTCAATCGTTCCACTCTTCTCGCTGGCCGTGCACACACCCATGGCATCAACCGATATCATCACTCACGGCATCACCACGCTATTCGCATTCCTCCATCTTGAGTTTCGTCTTCGCACACTCCTCATTGCTGTGGCAGCACTCTTTGCTGTTAAGGCACTCTTCGTATACTTCGCGAACTACATTACGGTCAAAATCACTTCTGATTACGAGCGCAGTACGCGTCGCGATTTACTCAAAAAGACACTCGCAGCACGGTGGCCCTACTTGTTAGAGCAAAAACTAGGCCATCTCGAGACCATCCTCCTGACCGATGTATCCAAGAGCGCGGGGGTTCTCGATCAGATAAGCGGTATCATCCTCATTGCCACCACACTCATTGCGTACTCTATTATTGCAGTGAGCATCTCTGTTGAAATTACTCTTATCACGCTAGGATTAGGCATAGTTGTTTTCTTCGTCCTGAAGCCACTCTTCTACAAAATCCGTCGCGAATCCACGCGTTGGGCGGCGAGCTCAAAAGCGGTCGCCAATAAAGTTGGGGAGCTCACGGTGGGCACCAAAACCATCAAGGCGGCGGCAGTTGGTGCTGACGTATTAGCAAACATTCAGAATTATTTCGATGAACTTCGCCGCGCGCGCATCCGTATCGCCATCTATGGCAACTTACAGTCCGCCCTCCAAGAGCCCACGAGTCTCCTGCTCGCCACCACCATCTTCGCCATCTCCTATCACAGACCCGACTTCCAGTTTGCATCTTTTATCGCGGTTCTCTACCTTGTCCAAAAAATTTCAGCATTCATGCAGTCCATCCAAGGACGCCTCAACGGCATGAACGAAACACTGCCATTCTTACGATCAGTAGTTACGTTCACCGACCACGCGCACCAACATCACGAACCCAGTGGAGCTGAGTCAGCTTCCGTCTCGTTCAATCATGACATCCGTTTCAATGCCGTTCACTTTACGCATCTCAACGAAAAAGAAGTGCTTGCCAACATCACCCTCACCATCCAGCGCGGTGAGACCGTGGGGCTCATAGGACCATCGGGCTCGGGCAAAACAACGCTCGTCGACCTCATCCTCAAGCTCTTCACGCCGACATCAGGAACAATAACGGTCGATGGGAACAATCTCGCCAACGTCGACACAGTCCAGTGGCGTAAAAGTATCGGCTACGTATCGCAAGACGTTTTCCTCTTAAGCGGCACCATTGAGGAAAACATCCGCTTCTTCGACACCACTATATCGCATGATGCAATTATCGCCGCCGCGAAAATGGCAAATATCTACGACACCATCGAGGATTTGCCCCTGAAATTTGGGAGCATTGTTGGTGAACGCGGGGTAAAGCTATCAGCGGGTCAGCGCCAGCGCATCGTTCTGGCACGAGCCCTCGCGCGTAATCCCGCTATCCTCATTCTCGACGAAGCTACAAGCGCCCTGGACAATGAGTCGGAGGCACTCATTCAATCATCGCTCGAGAATCTCAAACAACGCATGACCATCATCATCATCGCTCACCGACTTTCCACCGTTATTGGGTGTGATAGAATAATCGCCATCGAAAACGGTAAGATTGTAGAAGAGGGGTCTCCGAACGCTCTGATGAGTAATACGGACTCCTATTTCTATAAGTCGTACCGCGGCGACGCAATGAAATAGTTCGGCAATAATAAACACGCATCATATGAATCGATCAATCAAGAAGCTCTTAAAAAAGAATGTCCCGCCCGTACTTATTTCTTTATTTGTCCGCACACGCAATACCGCCCGAGACATCCATAAAACAATACTTCGCAAACTTTATTCTCACGATCCGTTTAAATTAGCCCTCTACAATCTCAACGAAGATTCGGGGGCGTGGTATCAGACATTTAGTTACAATGGCGAAAGTGTCTATTTTAAAAGCTGGAAAAACTCATACGTGGGGTCCATACTGCGCGAGACCTATGTGGAGCGCGCGTACGATTGGTTTTTTAGTGGAAAGAAGGATCTTATCGTCGTCGATCTTGGTGCTAACGTGGGACTCTTCACGCAGTACGCACGAAGGTTCTCGAAACGTGTTATAGCAGTCGAGCCAAGTCAGGAAACTTTTTCATTCCTCCAGCGAGCGAAGAAAGATAATCACTGGGCTAATGTTGATATAGTAAATGCAGCAATTGCGGATTCTTCAAATGATTCAGTTACCTTCTTCCACAACGAGAGCAACACCACCATGCGCTCGCTCAATCCTCTTATGTCAGACGGGTCTGCCACGGAAACAGTAAAAACAATGAGCCTGTCTGACCTTTTCTCATCGCAACATATAACATCCGTTGACTTCATGAAGATTGACGTCGAGGGCGCAGAGCTAGAAATCGTCCGTAGTAAAGGGTTTAGAGATGTTATCCCTCTTGTTCGTTGCATCGAATTGGAGATTCATTTCCGGGGTGCCTATGAGGAAGAGATACTGAACATCCTCAAGGATTGTGGCCTCATAACGAAGAAGATACGTACCACTGCTAATGTGTATATCGCGACCAAAGAAGGAACGGAGCTGCGCGACATCCCCACGACGTGAAGAATTTTCTGCGGAGTATATTGCGGGAATTAGACATCAAAGATCATCGGCAAAATTTTCAGCCAGAGTGGTACTCTGTTCTCTATAAGCCGCTCTTTATAACGCGCTATTCAGTTTTTCAGAACATCAAAAATTTTGCTAAAAACGTTCATGGCAAAAAAATCCTCGACGTTGGCTGCGGTGAAGCGCCTTATCGTAGCCTCTTCACTAATTGCGAATACATTGGAATCGATATCGAAGGCGGCGGGCACGACGATACTTTAAAAAATGTGAACAAATTCTATGATGGGATGCACATCCCTTATGGGGATAATGAATTTGATATTGTTCTTTTCACTGGCGTACTAGAGCACGCCGAAGAGCCCGAGATTATTTTGGCCGAAATCAATCGCGTCCTTAAACAAACTGGCACCCTCTATCTGATGGCTCCCTTTGCTTCCGACGAGCACGCCATCCCTTACGACTTCATCCGACTAACTACGTTTGGCTTGCAAAAACTCTTGAAGCGCCACAATCTGGTCCCAAAGAGCATTGAAAAAACAACTGGAATCTTCGGGACAATCGGGCAACTGACATCATCTTTCTTGTTTGAGGAATTCTTCGGCACTGTTCGTCTGCGTGGATACAGAAAACGCTTTCTTCTTCAGAAGATTTTTGCAATATTTATTTGTTTTCCAATTCAGGCTGTATCGCTTTCTTTTGATACTATTTTTCGTAAACGCGGCATCACACTCTGCTATATAGCCATCGCATCTAAGCCCGTATAATGCTTGCGAACTTCTCGATTATTGGATACTCTTTCCAAAACAACATGCCAAAACTAAGAAAAACGAAAAAAGTCAAAGATCGATTCATTTATACAGGTGGGGTTGATAGAAGTGGTAATGAAGCCAAGTATACCCTTGATGCTGTCTTGAACGGGTGGGATAAGAACCATAACGGATACACAAAAAAGTTTGAAGCGGCTTTTGCGAAATACGTCGGAGTAAAATACGCTCGAACACTGTCGGGAGGTACTCAGGCATTAACCATGGCACTTGCGACTCTCGATATCGGCCCGGGAGATGAGGTGATCCTTCCCGATATCACCTATTTCGCATGCTCGGATGTTATCCGATTATTAGGAGCAACACCCGTCTTTGTTGATACGGATAGAACGTGGTGTATCGATCCCGTCTCTTTCGAAAAAGCAATCACTCGCAAAACAAAGGCAGTAATGCCGGTTTGGATGTACGGGAACGCTCCGGAGATGGATAAGATAATACGTATCGCTAAAAAAAATAATATCCCCGTGGTAGAAGATGCGTGCCCAGCCGTCGGATCATTTTTCAAGAAAAAACATGCTGGCTCTTTTGGGGAGTTCGGTTGCTTCTCTTTCCATGGAGCAAAAATTATGACTACTGGATTTGGTGGAATGTTGGTAACCAATAGTAAAAAACTTTTTGAAAAAATGAATTGGCTTGCAGACCACGGTGAAGACAAGGCGTTGCCATACCGATTCTTCCAGACTGCAATTGGTTATTCATTCGATTTACCAAATATGAATGCTGCCTTTGGATTGGCACAGCTTGAACGAATAGAAAAATTTGTTGCAAAAAAGAGAAAAATATTCAATTGGTATAAGAAATATCTCAAACCCATGGAGATGAATTACGAGCAGCCCTACGCTCGAGCCAATAAATGGCTTACCACCATAATTGTAAAAAATCGACAATCTGTTATGAAGCACCTGCGAAGCAAGGGAATTGATACCCGACCATTCTTTTTCCCTATTAGTTCATTCCCAATGTATAAAGACGCCAAAACGCCCAATGCTCATTACGCGGGCTTTAATGGGATTAACTTACCGTCGGGTGTTCAACGAACAGAGGCAGAGATCAAATTCATTGCAGGAGAGGTTAACAAATGCGTGTAAAGATACTTAGTAAGCGCCCTATGGGCAAAAAAGTAACTTCTTGGCTCAAAAGCCAGGGCGAGAGTATCGTCAAAAAGAACCCGGATATTCTCGTGGTTTGCTACTATCCGCGCATATTAAAAAAAGAAGAATTTGAGACTCAACCAACGATTAACTTTCACCCCGGACTGCTGCCCTACAATCGAGGCATGTATCCACACATCTGGCCGCTTGCTGACGGCAGTCCCGCTGGAGTAACTATTCACTATATAGATGCCGGCATCGACACGGGTCCCGTCATCGGACAGAAAAAAATAAAAGTTACTCCAACTATGATAGCCTCCGATCTGGAGCGCGTCACCCAGAAAGAGATCTTCAATCTCTTTAAGAAGCTCTGGCCGCGCATCAAAAAAGGCATCAAGGGTAGGCCCCAAGTAGGCACTGGTAGTCATCATTTTGGGAGAGAGATAGCAACCATCCAACAATTTGATCGCGAGACCATAATGCGGTTACGAGCATGCACTTTTGATGATCGCAGCTACGGCTACTTTCTCGATACAGCAGGGAATAAAGTCTATGTTGGCGCAAAATTTTTCACCCAGGCCGATATCGACAGATTTGCCAAAAAAAATAAAGCGCGTTAGCTCTAGCCCCCGTCTCATGACGGGGATTTTTTTGATATTAACAATACCGTCAGCATCTGATAGTCTAGAGCAACCAAATGAAACGAATATTCGTAACCTTCTTCAATTCACGGTTTCTGCCACAAGCACTTGCATTACACGCATCTCTCGAAAAAAATAGCCCAAATTTCTCTCTTTGGGCTCTTTGCATGGATACTCCTAGTTATTTGTTTTTAAAAAACCTCAAACTGTCTAATCTTATACCCATAGCGGTTTCGGATTTCGAGGACGAGTCAATCCGGAACGTGAAACGTGAACCACATCGGAGTTATTATGGGACCATCAAGCCAGCTCTCATCAAATACGTTGTAGAACGCAATCCTGATTGCGACATCATAACTTACATTGATACTGATATCTTTTTCTTCTCATCTCCAGATCAGCTTTTTGAAGTGTTCGACGATAGTAGCGTTAACGTTCTCATAACACCCCACCGATTTCCCGCTGGTAAAGAGGGGCTTGCAGCACGAAATGGGATATACAATGCCGGTATTGCTATGTTTAGGAACAATCTCATCGGAAGATCATGTATCGAAAATTGGCGAAAAAAATGTCTTGAACGCTGCGAGAATCGTGTCGGACTCGGAACGTATGGGGATCAAGGATATCTCGATGCGTGGGCGAGCGAGTTTCCGGGAGTTCATTCACATCAAGCGAAAGGAGTGAATGTTGGCCCCTGGAACGTAGGCCAATATTTAGTTCGGAAGGAAAATAGATTCTATTATGTCGATAACGATCCGCTCATTTTTTATCACTTTAGCTCTCTTCGCATACTCGCAACGAATCAAATCTTACTTTTTGACTATGCGTATCATAAAGACATCTCGAAGAACTTACGAGCCACGGTCTATCGAGATTATTGCCACGAGCTTTTGAAAGCTATGGGAACTGTAAGAACGATAGAGCCTAATTATCCATTCGGGTTCGAACAGGGTCAATCTCATGTGCGAAGCCTTCTAGGTCATATGAAATACGACTTAGTTCAATTCCACATAGAACTGAAGCGAAAATTCTCATGGTATAAAAAGTTGCATGCCCTCCTCACAACATGAAAGCGTCCCCTCCAACATTACGAGATTCCCGACGACTTCGCCGAGAGTGCGCCAATATTATCATCGATCTTCATCGTAATGTAAGTGCTGGCCACATCTCGTCGTCTCTCTGCATTAGCGACATCCTGATCTTCCTCCACTTTTATGTAATGAATAAACAGGATACCTTCATTCTTTCAAAGGGTCATAGCGCCCTAGCATTATATTCTATACTCTTTGCCTTGGGCAAAATCTCAAAGAAACTATTTGAAACCTGCTATCAAGATGGCACACTTCTAGGAGCGCACCCACCGTGTGGATTAAATAAAGTACCCGGAATACTGTTCGGAACAGGAAGTCTCGGTCATGGCCTTTCACTCGCTGCCGGAGTTGCTTTATCGAATAAGCTGAAAGGACGCCGAGGAGTGACTTATTGTCTCATTTCGGATGGTGAGTGTGATGAGGGGTCAATATGGGAGGCTGCGTTATTTGCTGGACATCACCAACTCAAGAATCTTGTAGTAATAATTGATGATAATGGCATGCAGGCTCTCGGCAAGACATCCGAAGTACTTAATCTAGAGCCGCTTGATGAAAAGTGGCGATCCTTTGGTTTCGATGTTGCCATCACTGATGGTCACGACATCTCTGGTCTCCAAAAAACCCTCGCGCGACTCTCTCAATCATCCAAACCGCAGTGCATTATCGCGAAGACTCATCCACTTATTTCATTTATGAAAAAAGAGTTGCGCTGGCATTACACTCCTTTTACTGAAGGAGAATATGCAGCGGCAAAAGAAGAGATTAATGCCATGTAATTTATTATGCGCAAAGCTTTTTCTCAAGAAATCGAAAAATATGCCAAGATCCACAAAGACGTCATCTTCCTTACGGCAGATTTAGGATTCCATGCGCTTGAAAATATACGATCTGCAATCGGCAATCGTTTCATCAATGTTGGGATTGGAGAACAAAATATGATGTCGCTAGCCGCGGGACTCGCCTCTCAAGGATACACGCCCATCTGCTATAGCATAGCTCCCTTTGCCGTATTCAGACCGGCAGAGCAAATCCGCATTGATATCTGCCTTCATAACCTGAACGTTAAGATTGTCGGCAATGGGGGTGGTTATGGCTATGGAATCATGGGAGCGACCCACCATGCCATTGAAGACATCGCACTCATGTCTTCTCTTCAGAACATGCGCTGCTATATCCCCTACTGTAAAGAAGATATTTCGGACATAACTAAGAAGATGCTAGCGGATAATGGGCCGGGCTATCTTCGCCTCGGCATCGGAAATCGACCATCATCTTTAACGTTTCAGAAATATCACTCAATAAAGAAAATATGTTCTGGAGGGAAAATTACGCTCATTGCACTTGGTCCAATTGCTCTGAACGCTTACGAGGCGGTACATCTTCTTGGCGAGAAGAATAGCGTAGATCTTTTTGTTATATCCGAATTACCGCTCACCACCATCGAAGAACAGCTTAAGAGGAGCATCAAAAAAACAGGAAACGTTCTGATTATCGAGGAGCATGTACAGCGAGGGGGTCTGGCGGAACATTTGGCACTACTAATCCTAAAAGAAGGCGTAACATGCACGGTAGCGAATCTATCCTCGCAAGGGTACCCCGGTGGGAAATATGGGAGTCAGGCATACCACCAACGAGAAAACGGCCTTGATCCAGATTCAATTGCACAGCGATTACAAGAATTAACGCGGTAGATACTGGGTTGAACGCCAGACCAATTACTGATACGATGTGACTCATTAATTACATTATCTGATATGAGAAACAAAGGGCGTAATGAAAAAAATCCAAGCTATTTAAAGAAACGAAGGCGATATCTTATCACGGGCGGAACTGGGTTTCTCGGCCATGAATTAATCTGCCAGCTAATACAAGGTGGTTACAAAAATCTTAGAGTAGTCGCGCGTAATGAAGGCAAATTGGTCGAGCTCAAAAACGAATTTCCGTCGATTGAGATAATACCCGGGAATATTGCGGATTCTTTTATCGCAGATAAAGCATGCAAAGATGCTGCGGGCATATTTCACTTAGCAGCATCAAAGCATATTGGCATCGCGGAAATAAACCCTCGAGATTGTGTCTCTAGCAATGTTATAGGAACAATGAATCTCCTTGAATGCTCTCGAATTTATCGTCCTGATTTTATTATTGGCATCAGCACTGATAAAGCCGCCCGCGTAAATGGCGTTTACGGTGCTACAAAGTTACTGCAAGAACGACTCTTTCGTGAATACGAGCTACTCAATCCGAAGACAAAATATCGTACCGTGCGATATGGGAATGTTCTCTACTCAACGGGGTCTGTGTTGTGTAGATGGAAGGAAAAGCTCCAGAACAACCAGGAAATCATCATCACCGATCCAAATGCAACTCGCTTTTACTGGCCAGTGCATCAAGCAGTTGCGCTCATTTTTGATTGTCTAAAAAAATCACGCGATTCAAAACCCCACTTCTTTCCGATGAAATCTATGCGTCTTGGAGATCTTCTCGAAGCAATGGCACGTAAGTATTTACCCAAAGGATCTCCTCTAAAAGTTAAAACGATTGGCCTACAACCTGGAGAAAATAAACATGAAATAATTTTCGAAGGAGGCCCCGATTCATCACAATCCGAGCGCTTTACCTCCAAGGAAATTATGACGCTCATCTAGTAGGAGCACGGTAAAGAAAACCGCTATGAATGCTTCGCAGCAGCTCGAGACTCCAGTGGTGATCATGGTCTTTAATCGACCAGAGAAGACGCGACGAGTTTTTGAAGCCATTCGAAGAGCGCGACCGAAGCAGCTTCTTATCATTGCAGATGGAGCTAGAAACGCCGCGGAAGCCGAGAGATGTTCAGAGGTACGAACCATTATTGAAAATGGCATCGACTGGCCCTGTATTGTCTCGAAAAATTATTCAGAGATAAATTTACGACCTAAAAAACGCATCTCTTCGGGGCTCGATTGGGTATTTTCACTCGTAGAAGAAGCTATAATTTTAGAAGATGACTGCCTGCCAGACCCTAGCTTCTTTCCATTTTGTCAGGAACTTCTAACAAGATATCGCGATGATTCTCGTATTATGCAAGTTAGTGGGTATAATTTTGCAGCACGAAATACAAAATTTAAAATATCCGAGAGTTACTACTTTTCAAATATTGGTGTAATCCTCGGTTGGGCAACATGGCGACGCGCGTGGAAAAACTATGACGTGAACATTATGAATTGGCCAGAAATTAAGAAATCCAATCTTCTTCTCACTACACTCGGTGATGCTGCGATTGTCGATCACTACAATCATCTCTTCGATGACTACTACGCTCAGAAAGTCGATAGCTGGGATAGCCAGTGGTTTTTGACTCGCTGGATACACAATGGTCTATCCGTCGTTCCCGCAACCAACCTCGTGCAAAATATTGGATTTGACTCGGAGTCAACAAATACCGCTATCGACCCGAACGACGCGCGCGCGCATGTCCCAGTCATCTCAATGACATTTCCTCTTATTCATCCGACCATTATCACTCCGAAGACAGAATTCGACGCTTATGTATTTCGATACCAGCTATCGATCAATCGATTCTTCACGCAGCGCATCCTCTGGCTGCTTAAGAAGTCGTTCCCGAGATTGCACGGGTTACTCAAAGACCTCAAGGCAACATTCAAGAAGAGGCGCGGGTAACCTTCGCGAGCTTGATGCGAAGCGGTCCAAATGCCGTAGCAGAAAAAGAGTCGACGATAGGCAAAAGTGAGACGTGATATTTGGTGCGATCAATATTATCAACGGTCACCTTGCAGCCGGCATCGGTTCGTCCAATCCAGTAATCGTCAAACACAACCACTGTCCCCTTGTGCATGAGCCTACTCACCCAGAGCCAATCACTGGCGATCGTTTCTAGACTATGCCCGCCATCAATAAATATGAAATCCATGGGAGCCTCTTCTCGAACGAGTTTTGGGAGTGTATTCATCGTATCTCCTGCCAGAATGTGAATATGGGCTTGTGTTGGCTTGAGGCGCGCCATTACCTCGTCTTGTGGTAGTGGCCACTTTGATTTTTCGTCGCTAAACTTTGCACTGGTCATTTGCTCAAAGAGATCACATCCGTAGTAATGAATATCGGTGGCGGAGCTACGCCATTTCGCTACCCTCAGCATTGTGAGCGCGCGATCACCAGTCCAGATACCTATCTCTAGTATACGTCGCGGCCTTGTGATAAGAATCAGAAAAAATATCTGCCAATAGCGAAGCGGGCGACGTAGCCGACTCATCATAGAACGAAAGAAGCTCTTCATGTAGTGTATAGTTTTTCGTATTCCCGTATCATACTACCCAAATCATGAGCGTGTGCCCAGAGCACCGAATTCTCACTCATGGAACTCCAAAGATGCCTGTCGCTTAAGATCTTCGTCATTGCATCAGCAGATGCTTCGATATCACCCTGAGCGACAAGTAGTCCATTGTATCCATCGCTGACCGCATCCTCGATACCATTTCCTCGGGTGCCAATCACGGGGAGACCAGCCGCTGCGGCTTCAAGAAACACGAGTCCAAACCCTTCAACATGATGCCCCTGATTCACTGAGGTCAAGATAAAGAGACTCGCTCGCCGGTAACACTCGATGAGTCGACCACTGGAGATGTGCGGCACAAACTCAACGTCATTCTCAACTCCGCAGCGTTGAGCGAGCAAGCGCAGTTCTTTGGTATACCCAGAATCCTCCTGACTCCCCACAATGACATATCGAAGGTTAGGAATTTGTTGCTTCGCCCGAGCAAAAGCCGGGATAGCAATATGGTATCCCTTGCGATACTTTAGGGCTCCGACACTCAACATAAGAAGCTCCCGCTGAGTTGTATGGGGTTTCGAAAACTCTTTGGTATCGATGCTAAGATTTACTACCGAAATGCGTGAGAGCCTAATACGCGCTAAGAGCTGATCGCGAGTAAACCGACTAATACAGGTTACCCACGCAGCTCTACGATATGACCATGCCAGCAGCCAAGCAGTTTTCCATCGATACAGTGGCTCGATACTGTACGTACCGATTGCAGTAACAATAATCTTCTTTCCTATGCCAAGATTCGCGAGTGACGCAATTATGGCATTTGGATATCCGTCGAGTACATGCACAACATCCGCTCGCCGTAGAAACTTTCGAATTCTGAACGCGGACAAAAAGAGCCCTAGGCCACGTCGTAGGACAACACCCCCCTCACCCCCGTCGTCTTTCTCTTTGACTACTACAACCTCGTAACCCGCCTCCCGAAGCCCTATAATTAAATCGGAGGCACAGCGTCCCCATCCGGATGTTGGTGCTACGCTATGGGTAAGAACGAGAATCTTCATAGGCCAGAGGGTGAGGCGACCGAATAAATTGCATAACCATCAAATACTCCTTGTGGCACCAAGAATGGATACTTCGTGGGATTTACTTGAGGCTGCTGTGCGATATCAACCACGAAATAGTCGACGCGGTACCGAGTAAGAAGGTCATACATATTCTGCCGAAGATACACCGCATAACCACGCTCTACTACTTGCTGTGTAGATGCGAACCATCGGTCAATCTCAGCTTTATTGGCAAACTTTGCCTGCCATGAATCTCCGCAACCGGATATATTATTGCAGAGCATATCGTTCCAGTCGCGGAAAAAATACGACGTTGTGAAGAACGGATCCGCGTAGAAGTGTTTTCTCACATCGCGCAGAGCAATACCTCGGAGACGAAGATTCACGAGGTAGTTATGCAAAATACGCTCTCGCGGTACACCGCTATAGATATAGTAGGAGTGGTATACGTTACAGCTCGTCAACGCAGGAATAAATCGATTAATCAGGTTAGCGTACTCCGCACTCACGTATACCACGCAATCTTTTTCGGCATGAGCATTCAGGAAGCCGGCAACACCTGCAAAGGTCTGGAGTTTTGCATACCGTGGAAGCGTATCGTGAATTCCTGCCTCAAATCCCCGCCAGGCGAATAGAAATACAATCGAACCAATACTAATAAGAGCCACTCGCCACACGTGATGCCAGCGATTGCGAACAATATTATGGAAGAGTACCACCGCTATAACAATTGCTAATGGTGTCGTGTATTGGACAAAATGCTGAGGCCACACGGCTCGCCCAGTGAGTATCTGTTGATTGTACACGAGTAATCCAGCGAGTGCTGTCGCCCCTACAAAATACCACCACGATTCATGCGTCTTTGAGGAGGAGCTCGCGGAGCGTCGAGTAAGCCAATAGCACAGTGCGCTTACCCCTAGCGCCGTGAGAGCAACAAGATTGATAAGCGGTTCGTGGGTAAAAAACATGCCCGCCTTCCGTGGGTCGCTCGCTTCTGCAACATGACGGAGCGCGCCACCAACGCCAATAAGATAGGGAAGGTTCAAAAGACCACCCAGTACCAGTGGAGTTACAGTCCGGCGCACCAGTGACCACTTCCGCTGAAACGCGTAGAAAGCCGCAAGCAGGAGAGTGATAGCGATGCAAAGTGCAAATGAGAAGAAGTATCCACTTGAAATACCAAAAAGGACTCCTGCGGCTACCACGGTTACCTGAGAAGATTTGCCCTTTGTCATTCTCGACAGCATCCAGAGGTACGCAAAGAGCACAAGGGCACCGGTAATAGGATTCACTAATCGATTCCACAAAAGACCTGCCGCATCACCGCTACCATGCAGAATCGTTCCAATGAAATGACGATAATCGACTACATCATAACCCAAAACCACCAGGAGCCCGCCGGCGATAGCAGTTATGCGAGCACCCCTATCCTGACGAGTGAGTAATGACCCGATCAGAAGATAGACGAGGGAAAATAAAAGCGCGGGATAGAGGAATTTACTCACCGCAACCATCGTGGCAAGAGAGAGACCAGTGATCATGACTGGCAAAGCATAGAAAATAAACTCTCCTGTCGGCGGCATGAGCACCGTCGCGTCCTTGTATTCATAAAGCGTAGGAGAAGCGACCGTATAGTGCCCATCGAGAATTTCATGCACGCGACTTAAGTATTCCCCCTCGGAATCATTTACTAAGTAGGGCACCCCTCTATCGAGGGGGCCGAGCTTGTGTCGAACGATGACTTGTGGCAAACCCGCAACTAATGCGACCACCAGAGCGACCACCAGAGCAATATGGTGCCGCAGCATGACCCTAGCAATTCTAGATGACCTTATAGATGATAAAATGTTCATTGCTCCATACTTTTTTGTAGTCCTTCAAAGTATCCGCGGGTAGGTCATGCGTCCGTCTCGTATCAACGACGATATACGTAACATTATAGCGCTTAAATCCGCCTCGTATATCTTTTCTCAACTCCTGTTGACGCGCAACAAGGCGATCGATATTTGCCACTCCAAACCACTGCTCACGCGTAGGTGCCGCATCACACGCAATACGAAACCAACAACGAACGACCCCCTTGAGATACATATCTTCGTAACGCCTCTCGATACCCGCCCCATCAAATGCCTCAAGAGAATCAATGATCTGTTGCCGTGTAAGCGCCATAGGACGAGAGATCAAAAAACGGTCTTCAGCCTCCCGCGTGGGCATTACATAGAGACTCCCCGCATGGTTCCACAGCACAGAATGTTTCGTCAAGATGGGAACATACAAACTCAGTTCATCATTTGTAAAGATTACGCGAGGTACGCTCTCGTGCTGTTCAAGCCACAACAGTGGCGAAGCGTACCCCTGAAGTGCCGCCGATTTCGGAGCTGAATTTCGTAAAAAGGGCAGTGACCTTTCGAGATTCACCCCTAAGAAAACGGCGCAGGAAATGACAAGCACACTTATCACTCCGACCTTCCATCGCGTAGACGTGAATGCCATTCTTCGATGATTCCAGAGATCGCCGAGAAGAATGGGGAAGAACAGTGCGACCACGAGTGTTATGAATCGGCCGACATGCTGACCAGTGGCAATATCTTGCCCCGTGAAAAGAGCACTCATCGCAGTGATAATGAGTCCAACTCCAAGCAGTAGGAATCCTTCGCGTGGTGGCGAATCAAACCAGCGTCGGATGAGATAAGCCATGAGCACGAGAACAACCATCCACCGCCCATAGTGATAGGTATCAACTGCGGGAAGATGTGTACGGACCAGCCCTATCCGTGCAAACGCTTCCCAGTATGCGGGAGCAGAAAACTGCTGGATTGAGTAGATGAGGATGGGTCCCGCCAACACCGCTGTACCCAGCGCACTCAATATCAGCATACGCACATCGCTCCACCGCTTCTGCGCGAGACGAACTATGAATGTAACGGCGAGTATACAAAAAATAATTTGCCAGAGAAATCCATACACGTAGAACGCTGCCGCGGAAATAATAGCCAACGCACTCGACAGTTTTCCACTAGAAGCATTCCGTAACCATAGGAGAAATATTGCAATAAACACAAGAAAAAAAGGAAAAACTTCCTGCATAATCACGGGGCGCAAAACCATCCAATACACTTCGAGATAGGCAAAAAGCGCAATGCTCGCTGCGCCTGGTGCCGAGAGGGCAACTATTCTGGCAATGAGGTACGCCAACAGCACAAAAACGATCGCCCAAAAAACTTGGTTGAATATGATCGTCGTAGTCAGTGATGCACCCACGAGAAGCGGTGCAGCCGCAATCCAATCAGTTATCGAAAAGGTAACGGGCGGTGCATCGGCATGCTCCAAGAAATACGGATTTCCTAGAAAGGGCTTGCCATCAGCAACCTCGCGCATACGGGCATAGTAGTAAAGATCGTCATCAACGTATGGGGGTGGGACACCTCGATATTCGCCTTGGAGCGCCACCTGAAAAAAGGGGACAAGCGAGAGGAGTATCGTCACCGTCACCAGACCAATAAGAATAGATCGTTGAGATGTCACGATTGTGAGCGATAGAGAAGCTCGATGTTTTTACACACGTACCGTATTTTCGCTTCAGTCATACTCAAACCCGAGGGCACATACAGTCCGCGCTGGGCGATATAGTTCGTGATAGGAAATTTCTCGTCTTTCAGAATAGTTTTGAGTACTGGCTGCTGCTCGGGTCCATAGAAAAAATCTCGCGTATCGATGCCTGCCTCCTTGAGCTTTGCGCGCAGCGTGTTTTTGTCCATCCCGAACATCTCCTCATCAATAAGAATAGCGTACATCCAATATACGTTTCGTCTATTGAGAACTTTCTTGGGTAGTTGCAGCCCTGGTATATGCGACAGAAGAGCCGTGTAGCGCCCAGCCATCCATTCCTTCTTTTGCACATATTCTTCCAGATGCAAGAGCTCACCACATCCCAATGCCGCCTGCATATTCGTCATACGGTAGTTATATCCAATGCCACTATGAATAAAACGAATGCTGGAGTGGTGAAGATCTTTAAATTTTCGACATGCATCCGCGAGCGCATCATCGTTGGTAATGATCATGCCGCCTTCACCCGTGGTAATAATCTTATTGCCATAGAAGCTAAAACATCCTATGTCTCCAAGAGTACCCGCGCGGCGTCCTTCGTAGAGGGCCCCATGAGCCTCTGCGGCGTCCTCTATCACGCGGAGGCCGTGCTTCTGCGCAAGTGCCAGCACCTCGCTCATGGCGCATGGCTGTCCATAAATATGCACTGGCATAATGGCCTTAGTCGCAGTAGTAATTTTTGCCTCGATTTTCGTTACATCGATATTGTAGGTATCGAGCTCGCAATCAACAAATATCGGAGTCGCACCAGTGTAGAGCACGGCGAGCCACGATGCTGCCATGGTAAAAGCCGGAACAATTACCTCGTCGCCCTTTCCAATACCTAGCGATAGCAGCGCGACGTGGAGTGCCGCAGTGCCATTTGCTACTGTGATAGCGTGACGCACGCCGTAGATACGAGCAAAGTCCGCTTCAAACTGTGTGACGTATTTGCCCGATGAAGAAATCCACCCAGTATCAATGGCATCTTTTGCATTCGCTTTTGCCTCCGGAGAAAGGAGGGGTTCATTCACGGGAATGAACATCGGCTAGTCTTTAAATATTTTCGCTTCCTTATCTCCCGGATACGGCCCCTGCTTTACCTCAAAGAGTCTGCATCCTGGCGGAATATCGAGACTATGCCCACCCCCGACGAACAAAATTGAATCCCCCGATGACATAGTCAACTGTTCAATCTCAACCCAATCAGTATCGAAAATAGTTACCGCAATATTCTCGCCCCGTTCGACATAGATAAACTCTTGCGTGGTATTCACATCGTAAAAGAGATCGCGATGGATGTGCGGTCGCACCTTTTTGCCGTCTCGATGTTCAATAAGACCAATCTGAAGTGGATAGGTCTGCGGTGTCAAAAACTTGATTGACCCGTCGGCACTCATTGTCTTGGGAAAATAATGAGCGACGATTTTGTAATTTTTATCTTTTATTTCTCGAGGATCCATATCGTAGGATTATATTTCCATACTTCTCATCGACTAGCTCAAATCCATTCTTCTCATAGGTTTCAATGGCTCCCGTATTGGTTGCCTCTGTATCGACGAAGAAATCCCGAACTCCAAGACTAGTCATCGCAGCAACTGCTTTTTGTATCAGTTGCGAGCCAATCCCCTTACCCTGCTGATTGGGCGCGACTCCAAGCGTCAGAATTAAGGAATACTGACCGGGATGTCGAAGTCCCAGAAATCGCGAAAAGAGAAGCTGACGGATAAGCGATGGCCACCACGACAGGTGCAGCACCAGTGCAGTGGCTACGCGGAGCAAATCCGATAGCGTCAAACTACTCCGAATCTCCCGCTCCAGCCGATGATGGTCACGACAAAAGCTAATAAAACCGAGCACACGCGTGCTCTCTGTATAGATATAACAAATTCCGTTCTGCCTGGAAAGTAGGGTCTGCTGGTAGAGCTTTTGGAGAAACCATGGCCCTATTCGTGAATTCAGGGTGTGACTAAGTACCTGCTGGTGAAGAGTGACGACCTCGGGTATTCGAGTATCATCAAGAAGCTCAATCATGCATCAATAACACGGAAGAGACTGTACTTCACTCGTGTCCAAAACAATCCAAGCGCCGTGCGCACGTACTTGATACCTCGCTTTATGTACTGCTTCATATTCGTTCCGGTCTTTGACTCTCCGCGGGCACGAGGAAGACAGATGTAGGGAATTTCAATAATCTTAAAATTATGTAGGTGTGCTTTCAGAATAATTTCCATAAAGTACTCACCATAGTCACCTCCGAAGTGTACTTTTTCAAATACTTTTTTCCGAACAGCGATGAACCCGCTGGTGTAGTCTTTGAACCACCCGCCAAGTAGGGCCCGGATGAATATGTTCAATCCTCGACTCAATACCACCGCAATCCAAGAATCTTGCGAGTCGGTAGTATCTTTCTTGAAGCTTCCGCCTTCTACAAATCGTGATCCCACCGCAATGTCGTACCCACGATCAATCTCAGCCAGTAATTCTGGAATAACACTCGGTGGCATAGAAAAATCACAATCCATCCAGACTACGGTGTCACCTCGAGCGTGCGCGATGCCATCTCGAATACTATTGGTAAGCCCTCGGTTATGAATACGGGTAATAAGACGCAGATACGGAATCTCGCGCTCATCAATGAGCTTCTGTATCGCCTGCGAGGTCCCATCGGGTGAGTTGTCATCCAGCACCAAAATCTCTTTTTCGCCCTCAATTGCACCGTCAATTGCTCGCACCAAATATACGATATTCTCTATCTCATTATACGTGGGCAAAATGACAGTAGTTTTCATAGTGACGGGATTGGTGTTGCCTCGCTCGGATCTCGCGATTGGAACAGGTAGCGAAAGGCGAAAAATGACCAAATGGCAACGAGACCGGCGGTGATTACTTGAGCGCCCAAGTAAGAAATGTGGAAAATATCAACGCCAACATACATGAGACCGTCGTTTGCCGCAAGGTTTATCACTTGGAGGGTGGCATAGACTCCCATCTGTCCCTTGAGGCGGTTAGTAGATGTATCTCGAAACGTCCAATACTTCTGAACAGTAAAGCTCACGCCCAACGAGAGAAGAAAGGATAATGTTGTTCCCCAGAGATACCAGAGCCCCAGAATATCAACGAAGAAGTAGAGTAGACTGATGCTTACACAAAAAACAAAAGCTCCGCCAATGAGAAAACGAATAATCTGCTTATATATCATGATTTTTTGCGCGCGACGATATACAAATCAGATGCAATCTCACGAGAAGCAGGAAATATCATAAAAAACGGATCAAGTAGTTTGAGGGGTGAAAAGAGAACCATACCAAATTGTACCATGAGAAAGTATGCCGCTTGAGAAATACGGGCAAAGGGAATCGCCAGAACGTGCATCAACACTCCCTGCAGTGTGCCCATGGGTCCGCCGCGAATTCCCAACTCCTCGATAGTAAATCCGTGCTCCGCCAGTTCGTGGCGAATCCCCTGTTCTGTCCATCGGTAGTAGTCACTTGGGGAGGAGTGATAGGGATAGAGAAAGAGTCCCGTAACGAAAAAGATGCCGCCGGGCTTGAGAACACGGACAATCTCCGAAAGAGCTCGTGGCGTATCGGGTAAATGCTCAAGTACCGAGTCACATACAACGCCATCAACCACAGCATTCTTGAGCGGCACATCGCCGATATCGGCAACCAAATCGACACCCTGAAATGGAAAGATATCGACATTTATAATATCGGGATGGACTCGCGTTGCACCCGAACCGACGTTCAATACCACAGCATCAGCACCTACAGTAGCAAAGAGCTCGCGTACACGATGCCGTAGACGAAACCCATTAAACGGTGAGTGCGTGGGTCCAAACGTTTCACGGAGAAAGAGGTAGAAGCCAGGCCATTGCTTAAAAAATGACTTGAGGCGATTCGAGGTAGTCTCGCTTTCTTTCTCATGCGTAGGCAGCTGAGCTCGAGCTGTTTGTTGGAGCGCGCGGAATTTTGGATCAGTTATCTTCATTGGAACCAGTATTTGATGCGATAGTACGCAAGGTTGCCGATAAATTCAAAAATAGTCCAAAGTTTCACAAAACTGCCGCGCCATTCATTTTTGAAGAATACCGTAGGCACCTCGGCTACATTCATATCGAGACGCATAGATTCGAGCATTATCTCACTATCAATGAACCATCCATCACTCACCAACTGCATCCGAGAGTAGGCATCGCGCGTCATGAGCTTGGGCTTTGCGTTCACATCTCGGAACGTGACCAAGGGAAATACGACACGAAAGAGTGCATTGTACCACCCTGAAATAAACCGCCGGTACGGACCATCCATACGTGTTTTCCGAAATGTCTTGACCATATCAAATTCGCCACTCTTGAGGACGCGATAGAGCCGAACGATGTCACGAGATGGCATTTGTCCATCACCATCGATAAGAGCAATGGCCTGACCAGTTGCCGCCTTCAATCCCGTGCGTGCATCCCATCCCATCATGCCCTGTTTCTCGAGCGTTACCGGAACAACGCGACGATTTCGAGCGGCGAGACGCCGCACAATACCAGGCGTTGCATCATTCGTTCCCGGCTTATAGTTACCCACTAAAACTAACTCGTAGTTTTCCATTGCTCCATCATGCAACTCGCGCTCCATCTGTTCGATGTAGGGTATGATGGTCTCTCCGCTGCGGTAGCAGAGAACCACAATAGAGAGCTCTGGATGTTTAGTTGCGCTGGTCATGCGATGCAAATTCGCTGCGTAATGATTCTTGATAATCCAGCAAGCGTATACCAAAAATCTCCGTCGTGCGAGCGCGTGTGCTTGTGCGAAGATCCTGGAGGCCCAGGACATTTTGTGAGGTAAACGGTGGTTGAATCTTGAAGAATTCTATAATGCGCGCGATCCAATAGATTAGACCTGCGGGCACCGAAATAAACAGGCGTCGCACGCGGGATGCTTCGGCAATTGCTCCATAGAGCTCACGCATCATGACCACTTGAGCATGCGCGATGTCATAGCAGCCAGCCACATCCGTGGCAAGCACATGGTCGATAACACGGCACACGTCATGCAGGGCAACGGTCTGGATATTCTGACGGCCTCCATCGAGGAGCGGAACCAACGGATATTTTTTTATACTAGCGGATAATCGTCCGAATAAACCACTCTTTCCTCCAATCACAATTCCGAGACGCAAAATGGTATCCGACTGGGGGTCAAACAACTGCTCCACACGGAATTTATTTTGTCCGTAGTAGGAGACGGCTTCGGTGTGCGCTGAGAGCGATGAAAGAAATAGTAAGCGTATACCCCGCCTTCTCGAAAGCGCGATGATTTTCTCTGCAGCAATGAAATCATAATTCGGGCCATGCAAACGCTCGTTGCGAGAGATAATCGGCCTGTATGCACAGTGAACAATCGCATCGGCACCTTCAAACCCTTCGTCGCGAACAGAGGCCAAATCAAACGGCACGTACGTGACGTTTGGTAGGAGCTGCACTGGAGCATTACGTTGAAGTGCTCGCACCGTATACCCTCGAGTCGCGAGATACGTCACGAGCGCGGAACCGACCAGCCCCGAACTCCCCGTAACTACGATTGTCTTGCCGTTACTCGACATCGGGAGAAGTATTCCCAATAAAATGCAAGATATTCGCCGCACGCTTCTGCCACGTGTACCGATGCACATCCTCGAATGCGCGCTCGGCGAGTTGGACGCCAAACGCTTTATCGTCGAGGATCTTCCGGATACCGTCACGAAGCGCAGACGCATCGTCCGGGCCTACCAAGATAGCGTTCTCATGGGTGAGGATATCCCGAAGGGACGGCAAATCTGATGCAACTATGGGCCTATGAGCTGCCATATAATCGAAAAGCTTCAAGGGGGAGGTATACCGCTCCGACATCCTCGTGCGAGCCGTATTGGGCAGTACTAGCACATCTGCGGCGGCAAGGTACATCCGTATACGCTCCTGAGATTGGATGTACCCCGTAATCGTACAATTCGATATTTTCTGCTCCTGAATATACGCCCGCAACTGCGCTTCTTCACCACGTTGATCCCCGCCTACAAAAATAAATTCGATGTCGGGCAATAGCCGAGCAGCAGCAGCGAGACAGTACACGCCCTTCCATGAGTAAAGACTGCCCGCGTATACGACAATGGACTTTGATGGAAGAATCCCCAAAACGTCACGCGCCATCGATGGTGCGGCTGGATTATTTTCTTCACGCTCAATAATAATGGAGTTGACACCATCAGGCGCTACAAGGATATCTTCAGAAGGGAAACCAAACGCTACAAAGTCGTCTCGCAAACGAGAAGTGAGAGCAATTACTTTTACGCGATGCTCGATAAATCGCCGATAGAGTACACGCCTGGGCTGTTGAAAATTGTGAGCTTCATAGGCAAGCGAAGAACGAAAGAAACTCAAAAAATAGAGAACGATCTCGTCTCGCGAATAATACACGTCCACCTCACGTTTGAGCGCATACCGCAGGAGTGCTACGGCAGAAAGTATGTTTTTAATACCAAACACAAAACGCTCAAAAATACCGTCTCCCTGAAAATCGGGTGCTGAAACGCGATGCACAGCGAATGCTCGAGGAAGCTCATAGTAGGCGAACACATCGCTCGAAATACGATTCGTTCTGGTAGGATACACGAGCTCTACGGTCGTGTCGTTTCCTTGCGCGAAAGCAGAGCACATGGCGGCAATTTGAAGACCGTATGCCTTTTCGGTCGGAAGTCGCTGGTTTGAGAGAATGCAGAGTTTCATGATTTTGAAATCAGCTTCTTGAGGAATAATCGAGGGTATTTTTGGAGTACTTCCAGCTTCCTCCTCCCTCGAAAGAGAATGTGCTGCAGTATATTCCTATAGACGTATTTCGTATAGATTGGGTATTCGCGAGCTCCAAAACTCTTTTTGAACTCAATATTTGAGCGCATGCTATTGGGTATACCCCCAAAGTCAACGTACTTGACGCCGCGGGCAATGGCCCAGCGCATCATTTCTGAATAAAGGAAGTTATTTGGAAATACTTTGCGCTCTTCGATGTCATCAGCCAAGAACTTCACCTCCACATAATCTCCTTGCTGAACCAAGAGATTGGCTGCAATAAGTTTGCCTTCGCGACGAACGCCAAACATCATCAAATCTTGTCCCAATGAGTATGAATTCATGATGTGCCGAAAATATTCGAGACTATGCGGAGTCGAGCGAAGATGACGAATATGCCGCTCATAAAGAGCGTAGAACTCCTGCAGATGGGAGGCATCAAGTGCATGAATGCTCAATCCAGAATGTTGTCCTTTATAAATTTTACTTCGAGCATTCTTGCTAATAATCTTCTGGAGATACTCATCGATACTGTGAATATCCCGCAAAGATACAATCATTGCTGTAAAAAGCTTCTCGTAGCCGTCGGTTGAGAAATTGTTCGGGAATTGAAAGGGATATACGTTTAAACGCAGAACATCGCAATTCAGAAAGCGCTGGAGTTCGCGACCAAAGATATTACCATCAATGTGGAAGTGTGGATCGACAAAGTATATTTCGGTATAGATAAAAAGTGGAACTTCAACAATACTCTGAGAGCCAGAGCGAGAAAAAATAGGGAAGAATGCTTTGAGCTGCTGCCCTTCATATATACCCACAAAAGACTGCGTACTTGCGTACGCTAAACGTGCGAACGAGGCAAACTGACTCGAGTACGCAATCAGATGTATCTTTGCTCGAAAGGACTCGTAGTCACTGGGGTTTAAAATCCTGAAATCCATGTACTAAAACTCTAGGCATCTTCCCTTAAAAAAATACTATCTTGTTGCAATGGACGCCCATCGATTGGACTTCGAAAATCACCCTCTCCCCATATTCCCACGTAGCGATATTCAAGCTCTTCTAATTGCTTGCAAATATCATTGAAGAGCGGCTGATGCTCATACAACTTTTGAAAGGATGTCTCCGTGATAACAATTTTCGCCCGACGGAAGAGCGAGCGCCCTCCTCGTATGACGACGTCTTCAGTCCCCTGCACGTCTAGCTTGATGAGCATCGGCTCTTCGAGCTTCACGCTCCCCAAAACAGCATCAAGGGTATCCGTTTTGATCTTCTCACGTGTCTGCCCAGCCGTCACAGGAAACAGCTCCTTTTGTAAGGGTGCCATAGGAATAAGCGAAGAAGCACCCGAGTACGAGCTGCGGTATATCTCCTGCTCACCCCGTGAATCGCTCAACGCTATATTATAAGCGGTGAAATTTGGAATCCCCTGCATCTTATTGATAGTGAGCTGGAAACAGTCATGGAGCGGCTCAAAAGCAAAAATATGTGCGTCAGGGAAAAGCCCGTGAAACTCAAAGGAGAAGTTTCCCTTACTCGCCCCAACATCGATAATGGTGCGAATCCCTAGACGCTTCAGCCAAAGCACCTTTGTTTCAGGGCTCAACTCGCCCTTCGACACAAAACCAACGCGAAGTCCCCAACGAGCAAGAAAGCGCTTGAGTGCTTGTTTAATCTTTCGTTTCATTGCACTGAATCTAACGCAGGAAATGTTTTCAAAAATGCTCGAATCTTTTTCCAAATCATAGGCTTTGCAATATCACCTCGTGCTATGTCCATCTGTTCATGTACCTCGGGACTCCATGCGTGATATCGATACACCAAGATATACGCGACATCATCACCAATATTTTCTATAGCATGAGGACATCCGCGAGGCAAAAATACTGTCTTAAAATCACCGTCTCCCATGCGAATGATCCTTTTTTTCTTTGCGCTGGTATAAATAATTTCTCGCACCTGACCGCGAATGCATGTGACGTAATAATCAGCATCGGCATGCAGGTGATATCCCTTAAACGCACCCGGCTCGACCGTGGTCATGTAGATTTGTCCTCGAATGTGTTTCGTAAAGCCATCACGCTCACTCACCACTTCCAAGAGGAAGCCGTTAGTCTTTTTAGTTGCGGGGTCTTTGGTGACGATCCGCTTACAGGGTTTAACGCGAATAGTTGATGATTCTTTTTTCATAGTTATTCGCTTCGCGGCAGTTCGTCACGCGATAGATTATGACCGAGTTGAGCAATGAGATGCACCTTGTGTGGCGGCAAGCAGAGCACATCCTCTTTTGTCACATTGCCGAATTCCAAGGGAGATATCTGACGAAGAGCAAACCGAATAGAGTAAAAGGAATACCCATGCTGGGCCAGCTCTTCAAAAATTTCTCGACACGTATGTCCTTGCGCCTGCTGACCACGCTCACTCACCTCAATGACAATGGCTGGCTGGAGCGTAGCAAGTGTTGTACGAGCTCCGCGGAGGAGGGGGACCTCTGCTCCATCGATATCTATTTTCATACAGTCTATCCGAAGGATAGCACGCTCCGTCACATACTGGTCAAGCGTCGTCATACGCGCATGTCCATGCTTGAGCGCTGAAGTGGAAATCTCCTTACTACCGTCTTTGAGCATCTCGGGCTGAAAGTTCCCCATCTCGGTATCCGATGAATACAAATAATCAACCACACCCTCATGATCTCCAAGTGCAATATTTTCAACGGTTATCATATTATTCGCATTATTGAGATCGATGTTGCGCTTAAATTCAGCCATGAGCTCTGGAACCATATCGAAAGCAACAACACGTCCTTTGGGTGCGACTACGTCGCACACGGCAATGGAATACCATCCAAAATTCGAACCTATGTCAAAAAAATAATCCCCATCCTTGAGTAATCGCATGATAATCTGCGTATCGCGTTCTTCGTACTTATTCGTGAAAAAAAGGTGCCGTTTTACTGGAGAAATAGTAGTGATATAAAACTTTCTTCCGTCAGGAAGAGCTATAACGTCACGGAATGAACGCCCGAACCAGCGCAATGCAAAATTGATAGCAAAGCTCCTCCCTCGCGGAAGGTGAGTAGTTATAAGGCGGGACATTTTTAACAGCATTTTATGCATGAGTAATAGTGGAGATCAGCTGCTTCATTCTTTGATCATACGTGTGATCGCGAACGGTCCGATCGTACCCAGCTCGCGCGATGCGCTCGCGTTCTTCGTTGTGAGAGAGGTAATACTGCACTTTTTCTCGTAACTCGTTCTCATCTTTAAATAATATAACCTCCTTGTCTATCGTGTATGTCCGGGTAATATCTGCGCGCACATGGTCTGTCATAAACAACGCCCCCGATCCGCACACCTCAAATGGACGATTACTCAGGCCCTCGACGGGCATCAAGTCCCAATTAATATCTAAGACAATCTTGCTATGACCATATATCTCGAACCGCTGATCCCCCAATGAGCGCCCGTGATAGTACGGGGCAAGCTTTGTACTTGCCCATCCTTCAGTACCCCAGATATGGAGTCCGAGATCACTAACTGCTTGTAGGTATTTCTCACGATTCGGATATTGCTGGCTATTATATTGGCCAATAAACGCAATGTCGTAGCGATACTCGCGATGTGAACAGGGATCGGCGAGAGGTTCCGCAGAATGCGCCATGTAGAACACATTCGTAAGCCCCAGCTCACGCCTCAATCGCTCCAGCACTACGTGGTCCTGGGAAAAGAAATACTCATAGGATGTAGCTAAGCGTTGGATAAGCTCCCAGTGGTCCATAAAATCAATAAAAAAGCATGCGGTGATAACCCCCCGCTCACGAATAGCCTGGATAGTTTTCGGATATATGTTCTCAGCTTTAACGCTCAATACCAGCCAGGGCTCGAACGAAGATACCAAGCGCAGCAGACGTTTATTTGTCGTATCGAGGGACCATTTCTTGAGAATCCGTAATGAAGGCAGCAACCGCATCAAGCGGCGCATCCAATTATTGGAATACAGAGCGCTACTGCGATTATCGAAGGTGATGCACTCGTACCCCATGCGCTCAAGAGCGCGAACATGGGGCATCGTAAAAAAAGAATCTTTGGGACTCACTACAATGATGCGCTTGTTCGATGGTGGTGGCATATGCGGGGAGCTTATAATATATCAAAAAAATCTCGATACTTTGCAGCGAGCGACTCATGACTATAGGTCGCGCGGATATACTGGACTCCACGACGCCCCATCGTTTGACGAAGGGGCTCATTGGTAACCAGTTGGAACATAGCCGCAGTAAGCTGGGATGAGTTACGGGGCTCAATGAGAATACCCGACTCGCCATCAAGAATCAGCTCAGGAATTGAACCACTTCGGGTGGCAATGACCGGTACTCCCGATGCGCTCGCTTCAGCCATCGAATATCCGAACTGCTCCTCCCAACCCTTATAGGGCTCCGAGGGATGAACGAAGATATCTGAAGTAGCCAGCACTCCCGGAAGCTGGTCGTTGGACATCCAAGGAATCACGGTCACCCACTGGGTAAGGTTTTTTTTCTGCACCCAGCCCTGAATATACTCTTCCAATGGTCCCGTACCAATGAGGACGAGGTGCACGCCCTGAATCTTGAGGCTTAATTCCTCATAGGCATCGAGTAATGTCACAATGCCCTTGCGATGATCAAACACGCCCGCAAAGGTGAGTACAATTTTGTCTCGTAGGTTGTGTTCCTGCCGAAAATCAGAAGGATGCCCGGGCCGGAATCTCTCGGTGTCAACTCCGGATATAGGGGCGACCAAAATTTTGAAATCGGGTCGATCAACATAGGTTGCGAGAATTTCCGCCGCTTCGCGGTTCCCGCAGATAGCACCCGCAGAATTCCGAATCGTTGCGCGAATAATACGCTCAGTAATCCAAAGCTTGATACCCTTCATCCTCGTCCGATAAGGCACGTTCTGCCATGTAAAGAATACGTGGCGTAATCCACGAGCATGTGCGCGTCGGGCATTCCAGTAGGTCGTCAGCAGATTTGGCTCGATTGCGGTATAGAGAATATCTCCTTTCTGTGCGCGCCGAGCGAGAATTCTCGCAGCAGCAGGCATCCATCCTTTCAAAAGACCGCGGATGAGTGGATAGTGTGAGTGCGTGAAGTATGCGGGAGTCGGCAGGATAGCAATATCTGAACGCGCGGGTGGTGTGACGTGGATTTTCCCACCCTTCGCTTCCCATGTTTTTGGCAAAATGAATAGGAGCCGTTGCTTTTCGGGAAAATGATCAAACAGTCTAAAGTAGCGCTCATAGACATAGGGGTACGACGTAACAAAAATAGTACTTTTCATGCGCTATGAATATCTTCCTCGTTGTACGATGCCCCGAAACATCGCCATCGTAACGGCGGAGTCAATAGAATTTCGGTTAAGCCGTAATACATCCGCATCAGACGTTACCGTCCCCGCCCGTACCGTAAAGGCGGCGCGATATCCAAGCTGGTGAAGCACCGCTCGAACACGTTCATTAAAGCTGCCGTAGGGATAGGCGAAAATGCCCGAGGACTCGCTGTTTAGGAGTTGCTGAATCTTCTCGTCTGATGTCACGATTTCTCGTCGCACATCTTCATCGGGGAGGGTGTCTAGTTTTGGGTGAGAATCGGTATGAGGATAAAACGCAACGAGCCCACTTCTCTGCATTTCCCGAATCTGGACTGCATCCAGCATGGGGAGCGTCACGCCGCTGCGCGTCGTTCGCGATGCCCCAAGCGCGCCGGTCGTAAGGAAGATGGACGCGGGAAATCCGTACTTCTTCAAAATAGGAAATGCATAGTCATAATTGTCTCGATATCCATCGTCGAACGTAAGAACCACCGACTTTGGGGGTAGCGCAGTGTGGCGTTCAAGATGAGAAACCATGTCGGATACCGACACAACGGAATACCCCTGCTGAGCAAGATACCGCATCTGAAGATCGAACTGCTCGGCGGATACTGTAAAAAACGCAGAATTATTTCCGATGGAGTGATACATCAAAACAACGACGCCACGCGAAGGAAGGAATCGCACAAGCCAATAATAGATTGTCTTAAGTAAGCGCTTCAATGGTTTTCTTGAGTTCAGCGCCCAAGCGCTGCTCGGTAAGATTGCTTAGAAAGAAGTCGTGCCCCTGCTTGGCAATTCGATGACGAAGAGTGTCATCTGCCTTCAATTTCAGAATCGCCCTGGCGAGACTTTCGGCATCGGACGGATTACATAGTATGCAATTTTCACCGTCTCGTAACAACTCCTGCGTCGCCGTGGTCCGCGCAGTGATGAGCGCCTTTCCCATCGCAAGCGCCTCAAATATCTTATTCTGGATAGTGATATCTGCCTTCACACCACTACTGAATACTCCGAGGCTTATGTGGGCTTGAGCACTACGCTGGCGTAATTCTTCGTAGGAGACGAAACCAAGAAATGTGATGTTCGTAAGCTGGAGCTCTCGGCTTAGCTCCTTACATTTTTCAAGTGTCTGCCCTTTCCCCATGAGTGTGAAATGGATAGCTTCATTCTTGAGAATATACGCCGCCCGTACAATAACTTCGACGCCTTGGAGGGGGATAAAATTCCCCCAGAATACTACTTCGCTGGAGTCGACTTCACCTTGGTGTTGCTCGAGCGGATAATATACATCCGTATTTGCACCCAGCCATATCTTCACGAATCTTCGTGAAGGGATCTTGAATTCCTTCACGAAGTAATCGATGTGGGATTGCGTATCCAAAAGCACACTGTCAGCGAGGCGGCATGAGAGAGCGTCGAGCGTGTGATAATACCATGCTCGAAGACTCTGGGGAGAGAAATACTGACGATCGAGAATGTAACCCATGTAGTGCGACGTGAATACGTCAAAGACAATTGGCTTACGGGTAAGTAGGCGTGCGAGCGGCATAAGTTCCTGCCCCGGAAACCCAACAATCATCACATCAAATGTGGCGCGTAAGGTAAAATACTTCACCAGCAAACGCCAGCAACGCACAGCAAACAGTGGCGAGTTGTCACAACACTCAATCACCTCAACACCGTTGAGACGAAGCCCCTTAATGAGGACGGCATTGCGTGAATTGTTGAGACTATACGAGCCGAAATACAGCACTTTCATGCTGAAAATATAGCATTTTCTTCGATATTAACGATATTGACCGATTGCTGTAGCTTCGCTGTATTATATTCTTTGAATTAACCCGCGGGGGCGTGATTACGTTAGAGAGACGATGTTTTGAATCACTCCCTGGACAGTGAATGCCTCTGCACATTCCACCATCTGGCGTGAGCGCACGGCGTAGTCGCGCACCGATACAAGAATCTCACTGAGTCCTCGAGCATCTCCTACTGGAAATATAGAGTGCTCTGCATCCGCACCCAGGTAGCGCTGCATTACACTATTTGAAGTGACCACTACGCATCCCGCGGCCATCCCTTCTAAGAGCGTTTTATCAATTCCACCAGGGGGCGTGCAGCCGACCACGATAT
>CAYZIF010000003.1:0-31784 GCA_964478355.1 uncultured Candidatus Saccharibacteria bacterium | reverse complement strand
ACACTTGGGGATCACGTTTGATTGTGCGGTATTCACCAATCTTCACCCCGAGCATCTCGAGGCGCATGGGAGTTTTGAAGCTTACCAGCATGCTAAGGGTGTGCTCTTTGCCGCTACGAAGCATCTGCACGTACTGAACGCCGATGATGCTGCCACGGAATACTTTGCTTCCTTCTCGGCTATTAAGAAGCTCTTCTTTGGAATTGAGGGAGGAGAATTGCGAGCGAGTCAGATTGAAATCTCCAAAGATCACTCCTCATTTGATATTTATGGCACTCGATTTAATCTCCATCTCGGGGGGCGTTTCAATGTGTACAACGCTCTTGCAGCATTGTCGGTCGCGGCACTCTATGGTGTCGATCTTCCGACGGCACGACCGATTCTTGAAAGCGTTCGGGAGATTTCGGGGCGTTTGCAGTGGATTCAGAAAAATCCATTTGGTGTTGTCGTCGATTATGCGCATACACCAGATTCACTGCGTGCAGTATATGAAACACTTCGCCCTCATGCCAAACGACTCATCGGAGTTCTCGGAGCGGCAGGTGGCGGACGCGATACGTGGAAGCGTCCGGCATTTGGAGCGTTGGCCGGTGAGTTCTGTGATGAGATTTATGTGACCAACGAAGACCCTTACAACGAAGATCCTCTGAAGATTATCGATGAAGTGGTGCGAGGTATTCCTGACGTGGCGCAGGAAAAAACGCACCGCATGCTCGATCGCGCTACTGCGATTCACGCCGCCATTACAAGTGCCACCGAAGGAGATATCATCGTCATCACCGGAAAAGGGAGCGAGACCTCGATGGCAGTTGCGGGAGACAAGAAGATTGCATGGTCTGATGCTGATATTGTCCGCAAAGAATTAGCCGACCTCTCCGGTTCTCTCTAGGTCTTTCCATTTTTGCTATGTTCGCTACAATAGCAACCTCTAGTTCTTTTCGAGGTGAAATATGCAATTACAATGGCCAGCCGTTCATAGCGAGGTGTATCGATCTCCGCGTGGAGAGATGTATCTCAAGAAGCCAGGAGTCGTTCTCATCGCGCAGACAGCGTTCAACGCAGAGCAGGTTCAGGGATTCCTCGATGGGTTTGAGGATTCGCTTGGCTTCAAGCAATACCTCGCAGATCCTGGGGAGCTTGCCGCCTCGGAACACCTAACGAAACTCGCAGGGCAGCTCTGCTATTTGAGTTTTGGCTCGTTGCGTTCTTGGAATAAGGATGCAGCGGGGTATTTCAGGAATATCAAAACTTCGGGACACGGTTCAGTGCTCGAGCATGCCTCTTTTTCTTTCCTTTGCTACGGTATCGATCGGAGTGTCACTCACGAACTCGTTCGGCATCGTGCAGGGTTTGGATTTTCTCAGGTGAGCCAGCGATACGTTGATGGAAGGGTGCTGCGATTCGTTGAGCGAGCAGAATATCAGAATGACACTGATCTTCACCTAGACTTCATCGATTGGATCGAGCAGTCGGCGGCGCGTTACAATAGCCGAGCTGAGAGACTCCTACTTCTCCAGCACGGTGAAGCGGCTGGGATCATGAGCGCAGAGACGAAACGAGATGCACGAAAAAAGGTCAATCAAGCTGCACGCTCCTGTCTCCCCAATGAAACCGAAGCGCCAATTATTGTTACCGCTAATGTTCGTGGGTGGCGACACTTTTGCGAGATGCGTGCGAGTGGCCATGCGGATGTTGCAATTCGATCGCTCGGAATGCGAATCTTCGAGTGCCTTCGACAGGTTGCGCCTCTACTGTTCGATGACTACGCCGTTGTTCGTCTCTTAGACGGCACAGATGAGGTGACTACTTCGTCTCGAAAAGTCTAAGTCCGCTGAACCACCCAAGCTTGCTCGGGTGGTTTTTTCATGGTACGTTCGGCCACAGTTCTCTCCAAGGAGGTGCTGTGAAGCGTAACAAGTCAGAGTATGCAATCGCACGCGGACCTTACAAAGAGATGTTCCCGAATGCTCGTATGCATCACATGGTGCCTACGAGTCGTCACGGAGCCGATGTTGAATGCAATCTCTTCCCATGGAATGAATTGGCGCACGCGGCGTGGCATCGACTTTTTTGCATCATGACCGTTCGAGAAGTGTGGCCACTGCTTGCCGATGTCCATCTCCAGTTGTTCGAGAATCCATCTCACCTCATCGTGCGAGATTGGTGCATTCATCCTCTTGCGCACTGCAAAGCATCTGAGCACATCGATGTTCACACACCGCAAGACATCGAAATTCTTCGCGCTTGCTGGGTGACGTGTTTCGGGGACACCAGTCTCAAGAACGCGCAACGCCTCATGCGTTACATGATGCTCTTCATGGTGTTCGGGCGAGACGCGGATTGTTCTGCTCGTGTGTATGCGACGCCGCTTCTCATGAAAGTTATTCACGACGTGAGTCATGATGCAGATCGCGCGTGGGCATTTCGACAACTCTTTCGAGTTCTGCCAACTCGCGCCTACCCAAGGATTCTCCGAGGCACTATTCGGAGCATTCGTAAGAGCGTAGCATCTATCCCGATCCACTAAGGTCGGGGTTTTTCTTTCCGTAGCGATAAACGGAGCATTGGTATACAATCGACTCACACGGTATGGATACAGAAGTTATTTTGGCATCACGACGCACGGGACCTGAGGAGCCATTAGGAAGGCCTCATTTATGGCCCGTTATTCTACTCATGATGATTCTCATGGGCATTGCGGTTGCGCTACTGGGTTCGCGAGTTCCTCAAGAAGGCGTCCCCACGCCAACCCCTACTACCTCCACAGAGCGCGAGGCTCGCGTCTATGCTATTAGCTATCGATTCGGAGTATTTAGTCCCACCAATCTTCGCGTACACGCGGGGGATACGGTACGATGGAAAAATGATAGTCCGCTTCCTATGAGAGTTATTGCGCAGTTGCGTCCTGGCGAAAAAATTCCCGTCTTTGATAGTGTTGGAGCGATTCAGCCAGATAGTTATTTTTCGTATACATTTTCTCAAGCTGGAGTATATGGATACTACAATCCTTCGGATGCAAATGAGTCCGGAGTTATTATTGTACGAGAATGAAACCGACGTCACGTATTTTTTATTTTTGTGGAGTCATGTACGCGGCGACGAGCGCTCTTGCGCTGATAGCCACCTCGTTGCATATTGCTCAGCCTCAGCAGTTGGGATTAGTGCGCCCCGTGGAGATTACCCTCGAGAACGGAATTATTTTTTTCTCAGTTTTTGTTCTTTTTACATTTGTCATGATTCGGTTTGTGCGCGCGGCACGAGCGTCGCTCTCGATACTCCTTTCGCTGGCGCTGCTCGCGGGTGCGCAGTTTATATTTTCAGCATGGCTATCGACCACCGAGAGCATCGTAGCAGCTGTTGCGGTGGTCGTGCTTCTTCGGCTCCTACCCCTCGTTATTATTCATGATGGCGCCATTATGCTTGGCATCGCAGGCATCGCCGGGATTCTTGGGCTATCTATAACGCCACTGATAGCTTGTGGGCTCTTGGCGGTACTTTCGGTGTATGATGTTATTTCTGTATATCGAACGCGTCATATGATTGCGCTTGCGGGGAGAATGGTTGAGTCAGGAGCGATATTTGGTTTTCTTATCCCCGCGACACTTACAGGATTTTTTGCTCGGCGCGACATCGCGCTACAATCTCGCTCGGTGATGATGCTGGGTTCGGGTGATATCGGCCTCCCTCTTATCTTGGCAACTTCTGCGGTGAGTCAATCCACCGCAGCTGCTCTCATGGTGGCACTCTTTTCATTGGTGGGAGTTTTGATCATGCAGCGACTTTTTGCGCGCCAACAAGAATCTGCTCCCATGGCCGCATTGCCTCCCATTGCACTCTCAGCAATTCTCGGATATCTGACGGCGATTCTTTTAGGTATCTAGTGTATACTAGACGTATGCGATTGACGTTTTATGGTGGAGCGGCGCACGTAACAGGTGCAAATTACTTGCTGGAAGCCGGCGGGCTTCGTATTCTTGTCGACTGCGGGATGATTCAAGGCTCTCGATATAACGACGAGATGAATTTTAAGGCGTTCGGATATGATCCTGCTACCATTGATTATCTTTTTATAACGCATAGTCACGTTGATCACATGGGACGAGTGCCAAAGCTTTATCGAGATGGCTTTCGTGGAATCATTTATGCGAGCGAGCCGACGTCTGCGATTATCTCAGTAGCGTTACCCGACACTCTTGATAAGGTCGTTTCAGAGGCGAAGAATTTTAGCTTTCCTCCGCTCTACGATAAAAAAGATATGGAGGGCGCGCTCGCGCTCTTTCGAGGGGTCTCGTATCGGCAACGCCTCAAACTCAATCCGAACGTAACAGTGATAGGACATGACTCGGGCCATGTGCTTGGTTCAACAACATGGGAATTCATCGTCAATGATGAAGGCGTTGAGAAGCGAATTGCATTCCCTGGTGATATCGGCAATCAACCTTCGATTCTTCTCCAAGATATCGATTATGTGCGAGGCGTTGATTACACACTTGTTGAATCAGCATACGGAAGTCGCATTCATGAAGCACGCTCCGAACGACGAACGCGTCTCCTCGAGGTCATCGAAGAGACAGTTACTCGAAAGGGTGTCCTCATGATTCCTTCATTTGCTGTTGAGCGTACGCAAGAACTCCTTCTTGAGCTGGATACACTCTTTGAGGCAGGAAATCTTCCCAAAGTTCCCGTTTTTCTCGATAGTCCATTGGCAATCAATATCACGAAAGAGTACGGTCGGTTTTCTACCTACTTCAATGACAGCGCTCGAGAAATCTTGAAAGACAATCGAGGGATTTTCCAATTCCCTTGGCTTACTCTTACGCCTGATGTTATGGCTTCAAAGCATATTAATGACGCTCCTGCTCCCAAAATTATTATCGCAGGTTCGGGTATGAGTCAGGGCGGGCGTATCTTACATCACGAATTGCGATATCTTTCGGATAGTCGAAGTTCAATTCTGTTTATTGGATATCAGGTACAGGGGTCGCTGGGTCGCCGAATTTTGGACGGTGAGAAAACAGTATCTATCTTCGGGCAGCACATTCCTGTGCATTGCCACGTCCACACTATTGGCGCGTATTCAGCGCACGCGGATCAAAACGGATTACTGGAGTACATTCGACAAGCCAACCAAGGCGGAGTTCTGAAGCAGTGCTTCGTTGTTCAGGGGGAGCTTGCATCAGCGCAGGCTCTTGCTGCCCGAGCCACCAGTGAGCTGCGAGTGAATATGGTAATTCCCGAGCTCGGGCAGTCGTTTGAGCTCTAGAAACTAGCGAAATTCAAGACTGGCACTCACTTGCATTGAGTGCCAATATTTGATATCCTCTCTATACTATGAGCGAACTTCGAACCACTACATCAACGGGGAGTGACCAGTTGCCGTTGATTGCGTTGAAGAACACCGTCCTATTTCCCAAGGTGGTCATCCCACTGATTGTTCAACGCGCCAAGTCTGTTCTGGCTATGGAGGCCGCGTTGGCCACAGATCGATTGGTTCTTTTCGTTACCCAGAAAAATGTCGAAGACGATATTGGAGAAAATGATCTCTTTTCAGTAGGTACTATCGGTCGCATTATTTCCGTTGTTCGACTCCCTGATGGATCGGCAAAGGTTGATGTAGAGGGTCTCGGCCGAGCTCGCATCACTCAGTATGTTGGATTTTCGCCGTACCTTCAGGTTCGTGCTCAAAAAATTACATCCGTGGATTCGATGGAGAGTCCTGAGAACGCAGCTCTGTTACGCCGTGTTTTGGAGCAATTCAAGCATGTAGCAGATGTTCGTTCGTTTCCTGCAATTTTACCCGAGGTTGTCTACCTGATGACACAGTTGCGCGATGCAGAACAGATTGTGGGATTGGTTGCTGCCAATTTGAATCTTGATACACAGCAGCAGCAAGACATTTTGGAAATGCGAGGCCATGGCGATGCGCTCCGCCAATTGAACATCTACCTCTCGCGCGAGATGGAGGTACTCGAAGCGGAAAAAGATTTAGCACGAGAAACAAAGCGCAAAATCGGTCGTATGCAAAAAGAGTTCTTTTTGCGTGAACAGCTCAAGAGTATTGAGAAAGAATTGGGAGTTGATGAGGATCGTGAAGAGCTCGATGGTATCAAAAAGAAGATTGAGTCAGCAGATATGCCGCATGCCGTGCGCGAAAAAGCGCTCAAGGAGTATGGACGTCTCACCAAGATGCCACCGATGAGTCCAGAGGTTTCCTATATTCGTACGTATTTAGATTGGCTGGTTGAATTGCCATGGAATGCAACCACAAAAGATAAAATCGACTTAAAGCAGGCAAAGAAAATACTTGATGAAGATCATGCTGGTCTCGAAAAAGTAAAAGACCGTATTCTCGAATACCTCGCAGTTCAAAAACAGGTTGGCAAATTGAGGGGTCCTATTCTTTGTTTCTACGGACCACCGGGAACTGGAAAGACGAGTATTGGACAGAGTATTGCTCGTGCATTAGGGCGTAAGTTTGCGCGCGTTTCTTTGGGAGGCATTCGGGACGAAGCAGAAATTCGAGGCCATCGTCGCACCTATGTTGGTGCTATGCCGGGTAGAATTGTGCAGGGGATTCACACTGCAAAGGTTCGTAACCCTGTGTTCTTGCTCGACGAAATCGACAAACTTGGAATGGATTTTCGTGGCGACCCAAGTTCTGCTCTTCTTGAGGCGCTTGATCCTCAGCAGAATAACGCTTTCTCGGATCACTATCTTGAGATGCCATTGGATTTGTCCGATGTCTTGTTTATTGCAACCGCGAATTCGCTGGAGACAATTCCAGCGGCACTTCGCGATCGTTTAGAGATTATTGATTTTCCGGGATACACCGAAACCGAGAAACTTGAAATCGCGAAAGGATTTTTGTGGGGTAAGGCACTTGGTGATCACGGGCTCAAGAAAGAAGAGGTTCGTATCGCCGATTCCGTGCTCTTGAAGTTGATTCGAGATTGGACGCGAGAAGCAGGCGTTCGTGAGCTTTCACGACTCTTAAATACCGTGATTCGAAAAGTAACTCGTGCCATCGTGGAGGGGAAGCGATCCAAGAAATCTTCAGTTGTCGCAAGCGAGCTCTCTGATTTACTAGGTGTCGAGCGATACGCACATCAACAGGGTGAAACCAGTGATCAAATCGGTGTCGCTACCGGGTTGGCGTGGACGCCGGTCGGAGGAGAGGTATTTCCTATTGAAGTCAGTCGTATGCCAGGAAAAGGCAAGCTTATCCTCACGGGACAACTTGGAGAGGTGATGCGCGAGAGTGCGCAAGCTGCGCTTTCATTTGCTCGGGCATGGGCATCTCGCCATGGGGTTGAGTACGATATGTCCAAAGAAGATCTGCACATCCATATTCCTAGTGGCGCAGTGAAGAAGGACGGTCCTTCTGCGGGTATTGCACTGACCACCGCACTCGTTTCGATGTTTATGGGCTGGCCGGTGCGTCGAGAAATCGCTATGACAGGTGAGGTGACTCTGCGTGGGAAGGTGATGGAGATTGGTGGATTAAAAGAAAAAACTCTCGCGGCTCTTCGTGCAGGGATGAAAGAAGTTATTGTGCCCATCGAAAATAAGCGAGACATGACTGATATGCCTACAGAAGTGAAGAAGAAGTTGAAGTTCCATTTCGTATCGCATGTTGATGAGGTCATCGCGATTGCACTCCGGAAACGTTCAGGAGCAAAGAAGAGATAATACAAAAGCGGCGCTCAACGCCGCTTTTGCAGTGTGAGAGGGTGAGGGGTACAATGCGGGTATGCGTTTCCCTTTTCTGCAGGATGAAAAATTCTATCACGCTGCCGCCGTACTCGTTGGGACGATGATCGGAGCTGGAATCTATGGAATTCCTTTTGCATTCGCAAAAGCAGGATTTTGGGTGGGGACTCTGTGGCTCGTGCTGCTGATGGGTATTGTTGCTTTTTTTGACATACTCTTTGCGGAACTCATACTCTCAACGCCGGGCGTGCATCAGGTCTCCGGATATGTGAACGTATGGCTCGGACCCCGAGCGCGTTGGCTGTCGACGGTCGCGTACCTCATTTCTATGTACGGCGCTCTTTTGGCGTACATCATCGTAGCTGGAGAGTTTTTACATAACACCCTTTCACACTTTCTCACGATTGATCCGCAGCTCTACAGCGTTTGTTTTGCACTCATCGGAGCGTTATTCTGGTTTCTCCGCGTAAAGACCATTGCCAAAATCGAGGTCATTCTCATTACGCTCTACACCATTGCAGTACTGTCCATCGTTGTGCTGGGTGCTTCTTCAGTTCGGTTTGAGAATTTTGTAGGTTCGACACCCGAATATTGGTACCTGCCCTACGGAGTCCTTCTCTTTGCCTTTGCGGGCTTGTCAGCTCTCCCGCTTCAGCGCCAGCTCTTATCGGGTCGTGAACGCCTGATGCGCCCCGCGATTATTGGTGCCATTCTCTTCACGGCGTTGCTCTATATGTTGTTCGCATTTGTTGTCGTAGGAGTTAGCGGAGATGCAACGTCTCCATCGGCGCTTGCTGGGCTTTATAGTTTTCTGGGCACTCCCATGATCGTCCTAGGTTCTATTCTCGGTATTCTTACAATAACTACTTCGTACATTATCCTCGGAACGGCACTCTTTGAAACATTACACGTTGATTATCGCCAGCGTCCCTCGATTGCATGGTTCTTTGTCGTGACGCCACCGCTCCTATTCTTCATTGCTGGATTGAGAAACTTCATCGATATTATTGGTTTAGTTGGTGCCGTTGCCCTTGGAGTGCAGTGTGTGCTTCTTCTCATCGCATACGTACGAGCGCGCCGCCATCGCACGCGTGAACCCGAAGTGAGCACGCCAGTGTCAACCCTCTTCGTGATTGCTTTAGCACTATTTTTTACTTGCGGAGTTGTTGCTGAGCTTCTCCTAAGATGACTACAATGATTGCTCGTTTCGAGCGCTGGGTGTGGTACGCGTTTCTTTTGAGCGTGGCATGGCAGACACGTATCATCGTGTGGCAGGCTGATCCTATTTTTATTGAGTGGCGAGCAGCAACGCTCTACGTGAGCGATGTGGCTATGGCGCTCTTATTTTTGTTGGTGCTCCCGAGGCTCTCGAAAGAGTCATTTCGCATTACCACGCCGCACGGGGTACTCTTTGGCGCTCTAGGTATCTTTGTTGTCCTCTCGCTGGCGAACGCACGAGAGCTGACACTGGGTGGTATTGCGGCACTTCGATTTTTCCAATACATGCTGTTCTTCTTATATCTTCGCTACCATGCGTGGCGCACGTTTGATGGCGATATGAGTGCTCTGGCTTTTATACTGGGCGTCCTCGCGCAAGCGTTCTTAGGATTGAGTCAATTTATACTGCAGCATGACGTGGGCATACGATGGATTGGAGAAACGCTGCTACGCACCGATATGCGTGGAGTGGCTGTGTTCTATGACATGGCGGGACAGAAGATACTGCGCGCATATGGCTCGCTACCTCATCCGAATGTATTGGCGGCATACACGATGATTGCGCTCTGGCTTTTTGTATGGCTCTGGATTCGGCGCGGAGCGCAACGCGGCGTTCACGCTCTGGTGTGGCATGGCGCCTTCGCACTCCTTCTCCTGGGGCAGTATCTTACATTCTCTCGTACCATCATCGCCGTATGGGCAGCCTCATGGGCGGTGTGCATGGCGATTGTGTGGTGGTCGCGCTCAAGTGTGCGATGGGAGAATATACAAGAGATACGCCAGCGACTTCGAGCGCTTACCCTAACCGCTCTCGTGGTAACGATTGGATTTTGTGCACTTCTCTGGCCGACCGTAGTTGCTCGTATGACGATCTCATCTTCAGATGAAGCGGTGCGTTTGCGGGTAAAGTATAACGATGAAGCAATCTCATCGGGTGTGCGAAGTTTACTTTCAGTGAATTGGACTGGAGTGGGAATTGGCAATTTTACATCGTGGCTTGCGCTATACGATCGAACGTTGCCGTCATTTTTAACACAACCCGCCCATAACATTTATTTGATGGCATACTCCGAGATTGGGGTCTTGGGTCTCACTGCGTGGCTGTTGTGGCTTGGTCTTATTGTACGCATAATGTGGGACGCGCATCGTCACCAGCCGATGCTTCGTATGGGATTGTGCGCTATCGTGGTAGCAATGCTGGCGATTGGCTCGCTCGATCATTTCTATTGGACGTTGCAGCAGGGAAAAATTATCTGGTGGGCGATGCTTGCGCTTGCGGCTGGCAAGGCATGACGGTAGGATAGAACCTATGGCAATTGATCGCACTGAGCAACTCCGAGAAATTCGAGATGAGGTTTTAGCGCTCACACAATCGCCGCTCTATGAGCAGCGCATTGCTACCAATGCGCATCCTGTACTCGGTGAGGGGAGTCACTGGGCCCGCGTTGTGCTCATTGGAGAAGCGCCAGGGCGACACGAGGCTGCGTCGGGGCGTCCTTTTATCGGGGCGGCAGGAAAAGTGCTCAATGAATTGCTCGCATCCATAGATATTGCCCGTGATGATATCTATATCACTAACATCGTAAAAGATAGGCCGCCTTTTAATCGCGATCCGTTGCCCGAGGAGATTACTATCTATGGACCGTTTCTTGATAGGCAATTGGCGATACTTCAGCCCAGCATAGTGGTACCACTGGGCCGCTACGCCATGGGGTATGTCATGAACCTTTATGGCCTCCAGGACCAGCTTATGCCCATAAGTGCTATGCACGGGAGGGTCTTTGACGCTACTGCCTCCTATGGACCCATCACGATAGTGCCTCTCTATCACCCTGCTGTTGCGGTCTATAATCCACCCATCAAGCATGTCCTTCTTGAAGACATTCAAGTGCTCAAAAAATTTGACTGTGGCCCTCAAAAACCGTCCGATGCGTAATACACAGGGCAGTTGTTCTAAGGGTGTGGATATGGTATCCTGTGCCTAGGCCATGACTTCAAAGACCACCGCGTTTTTCCTTGCATTTTGCTTGCTGGTACTCGCTCCGACCACTGCTTTGGCGGCCTCGAGTGCTCCCAGTGCCCGATACTATATGGCGACCAATCGCTCGTTTTGGCGTAGTGCAATGGATGCCCGTCATGTTTTCTCCGATGGCTTTACCGCAGACTTGAGCGATATTCAGCTTCGCATCGCTCGCCTTGCCGGCTTAAAGCCAATTTTAGTAAAAAAGTTTTATATTCTCGCTGACGCAGTCGAATCGGTCTCGCCAACTCCCCAGACCACGCCAACTCAGGGAGTCTCGTGGAGTATTCAAGAAATGTTAGGCGAGTCAGATTTGCAATCCACCAAGGGTGGCAAGGGCGTGCACATTGCACTTCTTGATACCGGCATCGAGCAGGCGCACCCCGATCTTTCCGAACGAGTATTTGGATGCTTTGATCTTGCCGATGCCACGGAAGGTTTTATTGATGGCACATGCGCTGATCAGAATGGACACGGCACGCACATGGCTGGCGTGCTTGTTGCTGATGGTGGTCCCGACTTAACGGGAATGTACGGCTTCGCTCCTCAAGCGAGCATTTCAGCTTATCGAGTATGTGGTTCTGCGGGAACGTGTCTCTCCGACGATATTGCCATTGCTATCCAACATGCCGTTGAAGCGGGGGTGCAGATTATCGTTTTGGGCATGGGTGGTGAAGCACAGAGCTCGTTCATTAATGATGCTCTTGCGTATGCTGCTGAGCATGGTGTTATGGTGGTCGCTCCTGCTGGCAATGATGGTCCTTACGAGGACAGTCTTGACTGGCCTGCACGCGAACCTTCGGTGCTTTCCGTTGCGGCTGTTGATGATGTTGGTGAGCCTGCGGAATTTTCATCCCGAGGCATCAATGAGACAACCAAGGCATACTTATTAGAGAATGGAGATGTAGAGTTTGCGGCACCTGGTGTGAATATCGAATCTACATTCCGCGAGGGAGGATATGCAATTCTCTCGGGAACTTCCATGGCCGTTCCCCATGTTGCTGGTCTTGCCGCTGTGATGTGGCAACACACCGCAAAACATCCCGCTCAGGCAACTCGTGCCTTGCTTCGTGAGCTCTCTCGTGATGTGGGCGTCAAGGGTGATGACAATGCGACCGGTTGGGGTGTCCCCACAATCATAGCGAAGTAGCAGTCATACACAGTTCATAGACCGCCTCACGGCGGTCTTCTGGTATACTGAGACTATGCGTATTAGCCATACGATTCGGGTTCTTATTACCAGCGATTTTCTTATCAACGCGGGTTTTTCAGTGTTCGCTCCCGTGTTCGCTGTGTTCGTTACGGGTCAGATACAAAACGGCTCCGTGGAAGTAGTCGGCTTTGCGGCTGCCATAGCACAGATTGTTAAAGCGTGTCTTCAGATACCGGTGGCGCGATGGCTCGATCGAAATCATGGCGAATTCGACGATTACTACAGCATGGTTACGGGGAGCTTCATCGTAGCTTCAACTCCATTCATGTATCTTTTTGCCTCCGAAGCGTGGCATGTGTACCTTATTCAGGCGTGGTTCGGAGTCGGCACTGCCTTGGCCGTTCCTCCGTGGTATGCAATCTTCACGCGACACATCGATAAGATGCGTGAGAATGTGGAGTGGTCTATGGAATCAGTTGCCATTGGAATCAGTGGTGCCAGCGCGGCGGCGCTTTCTGGAGTGGTTGTGACTCGTTACGGATTTCATGTTGCCTTCTTACTTGGCGGAGTCTTCGCATTCCTAGGAGCTTGTATGCAGATTCGCATCTATCACGACCTCCGATCATCGGTGAGTCGAGGTGCTGTTAAATCCCAACCCGATAAGCCATGACGATGCGCGTACTCCTTGTGGGCGGAGGTACTGGAGGGCACATATACCCTCTGGTTGCTGTTGCGCGAGCTCTGAAGGCGCAATCGAGTGACGTAGAGGTGTATATGATGGGGGATGGTTCTATGGTTCGCCGCGCCGCAGAAGAAGCAGGTATTCCCTTTACTACAATCATCGCTCCGAAGCTGCGACGCTACACCAGTGCGGGTAATCTATTCGATATGTTCAAGATTCCTATCGCACTGGTGCAGTCTCTGTGGAAGTTACTGCTGTACATGCCTGACGCGGTGTTTGCAAAAGGGGGATACACCTGCGCATTTCCAGTTTGGGTGGCCCGCCTCTACCGTATTCCAGTGTACCTACATGAATCGGATTCTGTTCCGGGGTTGGCCAACCGCATGCTCGCCAAAAAAAGCGTTTTGGTGTTCACGTCGTTTGCAAGTGCAGACAAATATTTTTCAGATCTCGGCAGGCCAACGCTCTTGGTGGGTAACCCATTTCGCGCTGAGTTGTGTTGCGTGGATCGAGCCATGGCTCATGGGGCGCTCAAGCTCGATGCATCCAAGAAAACTATTTTTATTACCGGAAGTTCGTTGGGTGCCAAGCAACTCAACGATTTAGTTCTCAATGCACTTGTACAACTCGTCCAGAAAGGCTTTCAGGTAATTCATCAAACGGGTGAGCGAAATTTTGATGAAGTTAAGAAAGCCGTTGAACTCTTTATGCAGGAAGGCAAAGACTCCTACGCTCCACTCATTGCTGCGCAGTATCGTGTTTATCCGTTTCTGGACCAAGGACAGCTTGCCACCGCCTATGGCGCTGCTGACATCGCGGTGACGCGCGCTTCCGCGGGAATGCTGACTGAGCTTTCGTTTTTGGGAAAGCCTATGATTATTGTTCCCTTGCCAGGTTCTGCCAACGACCATCAACTGGTTAATGCCGCAGAACTAGGTCGGCTCGGGGCCGTTGTTATGGATGGAGCCAATGTCAGCGCACAGGTACTCATGCTTCAAATCAATAGACTTCTCGATCCCGCCACGTACGCCGATGCCTCATCGCGTATTCGTCAGTTTGCAAAACCCGATGCTGCACAACGCATCGCGCAGGCGATATTGCAAAGCTAGTAATCGTAGTGCTGTACTTATGCCAACGGCTAAGACGAGGGCATAGCCGTTGCGAGTCAGTACTGGTGGAGCCTGAGAGTGCGTGGTAGATTCTTCGTATGAACTGGAGTGTCGTCGGACATGAGCAGCAGAAGCATCATATAGAACAATTGCTAGCGCAAGGAACATTGTCGCGCGCTCTGCTGCTTGTGGGGCCCGAGGGTGTAGGTAAGAAGACATTTGCCGTCGATATTGCTTCCGCGCTCTTGGGAGGCGCCGTGGTTGCGCAAAGCCCCGATGCGATGATGCTTGCACCAGGGGTGAGCAAGGAGACGGGGAAACCAACTGATATTTCTGCAGAGAGTATCCGTGATATGAAGGTGTGGGCATACCAGCGACCGTTGTATGGCACCGCAAAGGTGGTGCTCATTGATGCTGCCGATCGACTTAGCGATGCAGCAGCTAACACGCTGCTCAAAGTGCTCGAAGAACCGCCAGAGTATCTCTACTTTTTCCTCATGAGTGCATTTTCAGGTTCGTTGCTACCAACTATTGCGTCGCGATGTCAGGAATTACGATTTGCGCCGATAGCGGATGCGCACATGGATGAAGCGCTCGCTAAATTATCACTAACGCCTCCCCAGAAGAAGCTCCTCGCCGTCGTTGCTCAAGGGCGACCGGGTCTTGCGTATGCATATGTGCAAGACAAGCGACTCGATGAGGTGGCGCGCTCGCTTGAGCAATTCAAAAAGATATTGAGCATGGGCGTTGCCGAGCGAATCGCACTCACCAAAGCGCTGGTTGATGATGATGCGCTCAGCGATGTTGTTTCGTGGTGGTTGTTGTGGGCCCATGCAAATCTCACCGGCGAACCTCGTCTCGCTGGCGTGGCTCGAGGGCTCTTAGAGTTATCATGCGCTCTCCAAGAGTCAAAGTATAACCAACGTCTTGCTCTGGATCGTTTTATGCTGGAAACTCAAGTTATTTCGTGATAGTATCCCTCTACTATGGTTGAGCAACTCATTAAAGAACGAAGAAAAGACCTCGACGCTGTTATCGAGTGGTTGCATGGCGAAGCAACGTCGATTCGCACTGGTCGTGCAAATCCCGACATGGTTTCCGACATTATGGTGGACTACATGGGTACTCCACTGCGCATTAAGGAGATTGCCGCAATTAGTACGCCCGATCCTCGCAGTATCGCTATTCAGCCGTGGGATAAAGGAGCGCTTTCTCTTATCGAAAAGGCGATTCGTGAGTCATCCCTTCAACTTGCGCCCGTTGTGGATGGCACCACGGTTCGACTCACCGTTCCCTCGCTTACCCAAGAGCGACGACTTGAGTACATCAAGCTCTTAGGTACTAAGACCGAAGAGGCTCGCATCCGTGTTCGCCATATTCGCGAGGACATTCTCAAGAAAGTTCAGAATGCTGTCAAAGAAAAAACCGCCCGCGAAGACGACGTGCACCGTGCTAAAGATCAACTTCAGAAGCTCGTTGACGAGTACAACGGAAAACTCGAAGAAATTTCAAAAAAGAAAGAGACCGAACTCATGAGTGTGTAGCATGCTTACGTTCATCATATTTATTGCAGTACTCTCGGTACTGGTGCTGGTACATGAAGCGGGGCATTTTATTGTTGCCAAGCGCACTGGTATGAAGGTAGAAGAGTTTGGCTTGGGATTTCCACCGCGGCTTTGGAGTTTTCGGTACAACGGAACTATCTACAGCATCAATCTGATTCTATTTGGAGGATTCGTTCGCATTTTTGGAGAAGAGGGAGAGCAACGCAACGCTCCGGGAAGTTTTGGTCACGCGGGTTTTTGGAGCCAGCTGGCGGTGGTGTTTGCCGGTGTTGCTATGAATATGGTTCTCGCAGCCGTTCTGTTAATGATATCCAATTTCGGTGGATTGCGAGTTGGATTATTCGATGAAGCCATTACCGCTCGAGCTACCGATAAAAAAATTCAGATTCTTCAAGTATCTCCGGGGAGCCCCGCCGAAACTGCACAGCTACGAGCTTTGGATGAAATTTACGGATTTCGCACTACGAGTTCGGGTGAGCTGGTGACAGTGACAACCTCAGAAGAGGTTCAGGAGTTTGCTTTCCAACATCAAGGCGACGAGGTGATCATTGTTATCCGTCGTGGCAATGAATTCGTTGATGTCCCTATTCGTCTTCGTGAAACACTCGCTCCAGGGCAGGGACCGATTGGTATTTCGCTTGCTCTGACGGGCGTGATTCGGCACCCTTGGTATCAGAGTATCTGGCTGGGGGTTGTAGATTCGTGGCACCTGTTCCGAGCCACGCTCCAAGGATACTGGGGTCTACTTACTTCGTTGTTTACGACGGGTAAGCTTGGCGCCGATATTTCCGGACCCATTGGAATCGCAGCTCTCACAGGTCAGGCAGCTCAAATTGGCTTTACCTACTTGCTCCAATTCATGGCGATGATTTCTGTGAACCTTGCGGTGCTCAATGTGATGCCATTTCCGGCTCTTGATGGCGGGCGCGCAGTTATGATTATTGCTCAACGCATTCGAGGCCGTGCACTGCGAGAATCCACGGAGCGAGCAATCCATGCGCTGGGCTTTATATTCCTCCTGCTGTTGATGGTTGCGGTAACCATCAAAGATATAGTAAAGTTCTTCTAACATGCGCCAATCCCAATTATTCACCAGAACGCTCAAAGATGCTCCCGCCGACGAAACGGCGGTGAATGCAAAGTTGCTCATCCGCGGGGGATTTGTTCACAAAATCATGGCCGGAGTGTATGCATACCTTCCCTTAGGTCAGCGAGTGCTCGAGCGCATCAACCGTATTATTCGAGAAGAAATGAATGCAACAGGGGCTCAAGAGCTTACGATGACGGTACTGCAAGACAAGGAAACATGGACGGCCACGGGCCGTTGGGATACTGCCAAAGAGGTGATGTATCAGTTCAAAGACTCACGAGGCTCGGATGTGGGACTTGGTTGGACGCACGAAGAGCCTTTGACGTCAGTGGCACGCCATCACATTAGTTCGTACCGCGATCTCCCCAAGGCGGTGTACCAGATACAGACAAAATTTCGCAATGAACCGCGTGCAAAATCAGGAATTCTACGCGGCCGCGAATTCTTGATGAAAGATTTATATTCGTTTCACGCATCGCAAGCATCGCTCGATGAATACTATGAGCGCGTTGCACAGGCGTACGCCAATGTATTTGCTCGTGTTGGCTTGCCAGCACTGAGAACTAAAGCATCGGGTGGGCTTTTCTCAAAATTTTCTGACGAATATCAGGTTGTTGCTGACGTTGGAGAAGATACCATCTACTACACCGATGATGGTCGCGCATGGAATGCTGATGTCGCCTCCGAAATGGGAATCACCGAAGGAGGTGCTACCGATGATGGAGCCGCAATCCACAAGGGTTCAGCAATTGAAGTGGGGAATATTTTTAAACTGGGCACGAAATTCTCTGAAGCATTTGGATTGCAGTTTGCCGATGAGAATGGAGCTCGGCACCCCGTTATCATGGCAAGCTATGGCATCGGGCCAGGCCGTGTTCTAGGAACTGTGGTCGAGCTCAACTACGATGAAGCCGGTATTATTTGGCCAAAGAGTATCGCGCCTTTTCAGGTGCATCTTCTGGCGCTTCGCGCTGATGCACGCAGTGAAGCTCTCTACGAGCGACTGGTCGCACAAGGCGTTGAAGTGCTGTTTGATGACCGAGCCGAAAAGACCGCAGGCGAGAAGTTTGCCGACGCTGACCTCATCGGTTGTCCCGTCCGTATCTCCATTGGAGGAAAAACACCCGAAGGTAAGGTTGAGTTCAAACTTCGTTCCGAAAAAGAATTTCGTCTTGTCGATGAGTCGGAACTGGTAGCGCTTATTACGGGATAGCTCTACCTTTTCTAAAAAAACACCCCGAGTATTCGGGGTGTTGCGGTGTTCTAAGGCGCGATTGCGGAAGGGACTACCACGAGTATGTAGGTTGCAAACCATTGGATGGCAAGGATGAGTGCCATGTGGACTCGCTGTCCTTTATTACCAAAATGTCCCACCCCGATGACCAGCAAGAGAACTGGAAGAAGGATGAATGGGAGCATCTCTGGTTCACCGAGAACGGCTATGAGTGCGCCGATTGCGCAAATAGAAGGTAGTCTTCGCGATACTGACTGTTCATGCGCTGTGTCGCTTTTCTCTTGTTTGAATCGATAGCGAAGGTACCTGATACAGATTGGAATGAGCGCATAACAGCCTAGAATCTTTGGCACTAGAGCTCCAGCGAGTAGGCCGAACAGTGTGCCGCCGGCCACGAATGCCATGACGATGGCCACTTCCTTCGTAAGCATCGCTTCGGAGAATCTACCATCGACTCCCGCAACGGGGTCTTGTGTTTCCGGTGTTGGTGATGTCAAAGAGCCCTCCCCTCATTGCAAGCATCTTAAATATCATCTTTTATATCATGCGTCAACTTCTGATGACACGCTCTTTCTGCTAGGGTACAGTGTCACTGAGAATCCTATGTTCAAAAACCTCTTCGGTATGTGGTCAAAAGATATCGGCATTGATTTGGGTACCGCCAACACCCTCGTCTATGTGCGCGACAAGGGCATTGTTATCAATGAGCCGAGTATCGTTGCGCTCAATCAAAAGACGGGCAAAATTTTAGCTATCGGAACTGAAGCACGCCGCATGATTGGTCGCACACCTGGACATATTTCAGTTATGCGCCCATTGGTGAATGGAGTTGTTTCCGACTTTGAAGTGACCGAACAAATGCTCAAGTACTTCATCGATCGCGTGCATGCGGGCACGTGGTCGATTATGCCCCGTCCTCGCGTGGTTATCGGCATTCCTTCGGGAGTGACTGAAGTGGAGCGCCGCGCAGTTCAGGACGCTACCTATAACGCTGGTGCTCGCGAGGTCTACCTCATTGAAGAGCCTATGGCCGCCGCTCTGGGTGCTCGATTGCCCATTCAAGAGGCGGTACCCAATGTTATTGTTGATATCGGTGGAGGTACGACAGAAGTCGCCGTTATCTCCATGGGCGGCCTTATTTCATCACGTTCGTTGCGTGTAGCGGGAGATAAGCTAACCGAAGATATTATTCGGTATCTTCGTGAGGAAAAAAATCTTCTCATCGGTGAAGCAACGGGTGAAAATGTGAAACTATCACTTGGTTCAGCATGGGCGCTTGAAGAAGAGCTCGAACTTCCTGTGCGCGGCCGCGATCTTATCTCGGGGTTGCCTCGAGAGATTAGTATTACCTCACAAGAAATTCGCGGGGCAATGAGTCGGTCCATCAAAATGATTGTTCGAGCAGTTCGCAATGCCATCGAAGAAACACCTCCAGAATTGACAGCAGATTTACTCAATCGCCCGATTGCCATTGCAGGCGGTGGCGCATTGATTCGTGGTTTGGATACATTGATTGCAAAAGAAACAAAACTATTGGTGCAGGCCGTTGCCGACCCTCTTACCGCGGTGGTTCGCGGGTGCGGCATGGTGCTGGAGAACTTAGAACAGCTTCGTTCAGTTCTGCTAGCGCGTCAGGAGGACGCGTATCGCTCATAGCATCTTATGTCTCGTCTGAATTCACCACGTCTTACAACTCTTGCAGTTACGGTTGTTTGCATCGTGCTCGGCGTCGTCATATTTCAGGGACGCGCGTTTTCGTGGGTCGCCGATAGCACAGGAGCTGCGATTGCTCCTCTTACTGATGTTGCGTCTAGAATTCGAATAACGGCATCGTTGATTTTTGGTACGGGTGATATATCTCAACGAATGCGGGAGCTTGAAGATAAGTATCGTGATGCTACTGCAGCGCTCGTCAATCAAGAAGAGCTGAGGCTTCAGATGCAATTTTATCGCGATGCAGCCAAGATTCGGGAGCGTTTGCCGCGCGAGCCCATGAAAGCCAATATCTTCTCCTACACGCGCAGCGGGGGAGTGCAGCAGGCAATCCTTAATCGAGGAAGCGATGAGGGAGTCGCAATCGGCGACGTGGTGATTACTGCACACGAAGAATTTATAGGAATTATCGAACAGGTGTTCGCGCAGCACTCCGTGGTTCGCGTTCTTGGAGATGCGGCACTCGAAATAACTGCCCGTGTACTCACTACGGAAATATCCGGACTCATTCGCTCAGAGCGTGGTGGAAAGATTATGCTCGATCTTATTCAAAAAGATGAAATGGTGAGTGAGGGTGCCACCGTAGTCACGAGTGGCGACGACCGATATCCAGCAGGATTGATTATCGGGACTGTCCGTTCAGTTGACCGTGACGCAACCACACTCTTTCAGCTCGTGCGCCTTACTTCTGCCATTAGCTCGGGCATTCGCGGGTCGGTGCTCGTAATTCATCCATGACGGTCTCATCATTTACCGCTCTGGGAGTTCTTGTGAGCGTGTGCGTAGGAGCTCTTTTAGCTCCCTTGGTTGACCCGCGAGGTTCGTTTTGGCTCCTTGCCGTAGTTGTTGCTCTCGTTATTTATCATGGGCTTCGCCCTGGCGTAATCTACGCCGGCTTTTTTGTACTTTTTGGTGTTGAGCTGCTCTACGGATTTCCTCCAGCCGTTCTTTCTCTGGCATATTTATTGGCGGCTTACGTGTTTACGGGGATGCAGCGATTTATCTCGATGACGCCGTGGTCCCAGCGTGATGACTGGACACTGGGAGAGGGTTTTCAGGCAACGCTTCTCTCGTGGATATTCTCCTGGAGCGCCATGCTTACAAGCGTTCTCATCGGAGCTGTGCTGTATGATTCAGGTATGATTCAATTACGAATTCAATCGCTCCTAGATACTTCATTTGCTCTGGCACTTTTCTTCTTTTCAGCTATCGTGCTCGTTGCGGCGCGACGTATGACTATCCCTTTTAGACGTGCGATACTGTTTGGATCATGAGGAATTTTTTCAAACGAAAAGAATACCGCGTCAACCCAGATCGTGATGAATGGGTGGCGCCTGAAGAGACGCTCGTCGACTCGGGAAGCGCTCACTCTACGGTAGAGGTTCCCGTCGCCGACGCTACCTTTCGAGTATTCTACGGCGTGGCATTTGTGCTAGGCCTCATATTACTGGGTTCGGTCGCGCGTCTTACCATGTTTCGGTATGACTTTTTCTCGCTCTTAAGTTTTCATAATCGCACCGTGAATGTAACCGTACCGCCACCGCGTGGAATTATCATGGACCGCACGGGCATTCCCTTAGTTCAGAATGTTCCCAGCTTTGATGTGCTCGTTATCTCTCGACAGGTGGAGCGTGAAGCTACGGGGGCGCTCCGCGGTATTCCACAACTCGCAGCTGCACTCAATCGACCTGTCGAGGAGTTGGCGCTTGAAATTGAAGACGGGGTTCGTAAGGGCGCCGTATTTTTTGCGGCAACTGATGTGCCGCGTGCACAGGTGTTGGCGTTGGCGGGGGTGATGCCACCTGGATTTTCGGTTATCACCAACACTAAGCGACAGTACGCCGATGGCGTACAATTCTCTCAACTACTCGGATACGTGGGGAAGGTGAGCAAGCAAGATATGGCGACCGACCCGTACTACTTGCCATCAGATACGATTGGCCGATTAGGAATTGAGTCACAGTACGAGAAAATTTTGCGTGGCGAGCATGGCAGTATGGTGTTTGACGCAACACTACAGCCTACGAGTCAGAACGCGACTGCTGGCGGTAATCTCGTACTGTCAGTTGATGCCGCCGTTCAGAAACAGCTTTTTAATGCCATATACAAAATCCTCCAAGAAGCGGGACTTTCGGAGGCCGCGGCGGTAGCACAGGACCCTCGTGATGGTTCGGTGCTTGGTATGGTGAGTTTTCCTTTCTACGACAACAACGTTTTTAGCGGGGGGCGGCTCTCTCGTGAAGATTATACAGAGCTTTTTGAAAGCGAGAGTCGCCCATTGTTTAATCGCGCCATCGGCGGAAAATATAATCCAGGATCTACCATCAAGCCATTCGTGGGTATGGCCGCTCTTGAAGAAAACATCATGCGCCCTAATCAGATTGTGACGCATGATTGTATTAGTATTTCAATCCCAAATCCCACGGATCCAAGCGACCCTTATGTTTTTAAGAATTGGCGGCCTGACACGGGTGCTTTTGACCTCAATCGCGCCATCGCCGACTCATGTAACATTTACTTCTTCACGGTTGGAGGTGGCTACGGATCATTTGATGGATTGGGCGCTGAAAAACTTACGGATTATTTTAAGGCAGGTTTTGTCGACACGCTCTTAGGTATCGATATTCCAGGTGAGGAGGAGGGCTTTGTTCCCACGCCCGATTGGAAGTACCAGACGTATAAGGAACCATGGTATCAAGGGGACACCTACAACATCTCCATCGGTCAGGGCGATCTTTTGGTGACGCCACTCTGGATTAACTCCTACGTTGCAGCTATCGCAAACGATGGCACCCTGTGGCAGCCGCGTATTGCCAGCCGTATCGTTGACCAGCAGCGGGGGACGCTTGCTGTCAATGAACCTGTGCGTCTCGGAGTACTACCATTTTCTAGTACTGTTCTGCGTGCGATGCAAGTGGCTATGCGACACACGGTGACCGAAGGTACGGGTAAGATATTCCAAGATTTGCCGGTATCGGCTGCTGCTAAAACAGGAACCGCAGAAGTCATTAAAGGCCGTCGCATCAACTCGCTGGTTACCGTATATGCACCCGCGGACAACCCTCAAATTGTGCTCACAATACTCATCGAGGGTTCTTCCTCGAACCAAGGATATGCTCTTCGCGCCGCCCGTAATTTCCTCGGCTGGTACTTCGATACAACACGCGTCGTTGCCACTCGAACACCCGTTCCGAGCTCGTCAATCGCTCCTCTAGCGTCACCCAGCGGGCAGGAGTAACCCCACCCAGCGATTGCACTGTGGATATCCATGTGCTATAGTGGCCCTCATTATTATCACTTAGAACCATGGGCGAACAATATTTTAGCAAGGAAGGCCTCGAAAAAATCAAAGAAGAATACACATTTCGTACCGGTCAACTCCGTATTGATATTGGCGCGCGCATTAAAGAAGCAAAGGAGCAGGGAGACCTCTCTGAGAACGCTGAATACGCGGAAGCGAAAGAATCTCAATCCCTCAACGAGGGCCGTATTGAGGAGCTCAAGGCTATCATCGACAACGCCGTTATCATCTCCAAGCCAGCCGCAGGGGGTATGGTCAGCGTTGGCTCTCGCATCCGAGTATCAAGCGGTGGGGAAGACCGTGAGTTTATGATTGTGGGCGCATCCGAAGCGGATCCTCTCAATGGCAAGATTAGTAACGAATCTCCCCTCGGTTCGGCATTTCTGGGTCGTAAGAAGGGAGAGAAGCTGAAGGTTGCAACTCCAAAGGGGCAGGTTGAATATCACGTTCTTGAGGTAAAATAACCTTAGCACTCGAAAACATCCCCCGCCTCGATGGGGGATGTTTTCATTCTGGATGGCGTTTGGTATGATTCCCGCACTATGTCGTTAGAAGATTTTCGAAATGATCGCATTAAGAAGTTGGAGAAACTCCGCGAAGCGGGGGTAAATCCATATCCTTCAGACTCGCGTCGTACGCATCGAATTGGAAATGTGCTTAATGATTTTGACGCGCTGGTAACGGCTCAGAAAGCAGTGAGTATCACTGGGCGCGTTATGGCGCAACGTGGGCACGGGGGACTTACCTTTTTGGATATCGATGATGGTTCGGGGGTGCTTCAGTTCCTCTTCAAGCGAGACGCGATGGATGGTGCTGATTACGACTTTTTTGTATCCGTTATCGATGCCGGAGATGTTATCGAAGCATCGGGTCTTCTGTTTTTGACCAAGCGCAATGAGCGTACGTTGCAGGTAGATTCTTGGCGCATGTTGTCCAAGTCGATTCGCCCGTTGCCCGAGAAGTGGCACGGCCTCGAAGATGCCGAAGAGCGTCTACGGCATCGGTCAGTGGATTTCATCATGCGCCCTGAAGAGCGTGAAGTGTTCCAAAAGAAAGCCCAGTTCTGGCGTGCAACGCGAGAGTTCCTTATTGAGCAAGGAGGGCTTGAGGTAGAAACTCCTATTCTCGAACTCATCCCCGGTGGTGCAGATGCAGAACCCTTTAAAACGCATATGAATGCATTGGATATCGATTTGTATATGCGCATTGCGCCCGAGTTGAATCTCAAGCGTCTTATTACGGGAGGATTTGAGAAGATATTTGAAATTGGTCGTGTATTCCGCAATGAAGGTATCGATCGCGAGCACCTGCAGGACTACACAACCATGGAAATGTACTGGGCGTACACCGACTACGAGCAACTCATGGAACTTGTTGAACGTCTGGTGCGCCACACGGTGCAGGCGACTCTCGGCGGACTCACCCATACCTATCGCGGACAAACTATCGATTGGGGTATGCCCTGGAGACGCATTGATTACTACGAAGTATTCCAGAAATATACAGGGCTCGATTTGGCCACTGCCAGCGAAGACGATCTCAAGAAGTATGCCCAGAGTCAGGGCATTGATACCAAGCAACACGTGGGTCGTGGGCGTCTCATCGATATTGTATTTAAGAAGAATGTTCGACCCGAGCTTATCGAGCCAAGCTTCCTTGTGTTGCCACCCGTCGATATTGAGCCACTCGCAAAGCGTTACCCTCACGATCCAAAACGCGTGGAGCGTTTCCAAATCCTCGCTTGTGGGAGCGAGCTGGGTAAGGGATTCTCTGAGCTCAACGATCCACTCGATCAGCGCGCCCGATTCCAAGAGCAGGCAGCATTAGGCGAGGCGGGTGATAAAGAAGCTCAGCGCATGGACGAAGATTACGTTGAAGTGCTCGAGCAGGCGATGCCTCCTACGGCGGGATTTTCGTATTCCGAGCGACTCTTCGCATTCTTACTGGACCGACCTATTCGTGAGACCACGTTCTTCCCTATTATTCGTCCTAAAGAATAACCCATGCTCGATATCAAACTTTTTCGAACCGATGCAGACGCAGTAGCTCGAGCCATGAAGTCGCGAGGGCTTGAGGTTGATGTGGAAGCTATCGTAAAGCTCGATCAAGAGCATCGCGCAGCACTCCAAGAGCTCGAAGAAGCACAGGCGCAGCAAAACAGTGCCAGCAAAGGTCCAATGGAGCCCGAACGTATCAGCGAGCTTAAAGCGCTCAAAGAAAAGATTGCGGTGCTTCGCACGCATGTCGATGAACTGGGTCAGCGCGTACTCGATGCTGTTGCGCCGTTGCCTAACATTCCCCTCGAAGACACGCCCGTAGGTGCCAGCGACGAGCAGAATGTAGAGGTTGCTCGCTTTGGCGAACCTCGGAAATTTGATTTCACACCTAGACACTACATGGATTTTGCTCCAGCACGAGGCCTTATCGATACTGAAATGGCTGCCGTTGTGAGCGGAAGTCGTTTCGGCTACCTCAAAGGCGGTGCCGCGCTCTTGCAATTCGCGCTGGTGCAATATGCAATCTCGCGGCTCACCAGTAAGGGGTTTGTCGCCGAGTTGATTGAAAAAGCAAATCTTCCTATTGCGCCAACTCCGTTTAAGGCAGTTATTCCTCCCGTTATGATTAAGCCCGAGATGATGAAGGCGATGGGCTTCTCTGAACGCGCTGGAGTGCCTCCAGGAGGCGATGAGAGCTATTGGTTGGACAAAGATGGATTGTACCTCGTGGGAACGTCAGAGCAGTCCATTGGACCCATGCACTACGACACCATTACTGCTCCCGAAGAATTACCACTTCGCTACGTGGGATACAGTACCTGCTTCCGACGAGAATCAGGCGCCGCAGGTAAAGACACACGAGGCATTCTTCGCGTGCATCAATTCGATAAGCTCGAAATGTTTACGGTCACAACACCTGAAAATTCCCCCCACGAGCACCGTCTCATCCTTGCCGCTGAAGAGGCGCTCATGCAGGGGCTGGGTTTGCACTATCGTGTGATGCGATTGAGTACAGGAGATATTGGTGCGGCATCTGCGAGTACGTTTGATATCGAAACATGGATGCCAGGCCAGAATGAGTATCGAGAAACCAGTTCGACCAGTAACACCACTGATTATCAGGCGCGTGCTCTTAAGGCACGATACCGCACGGGCGAGAAGTCTACAGCGTTCACGCACATGCTCAACGGTACCGCGTTTGCATTGGGGCGCATCATCATTGCAATTCTTGAGAACTATCAGAATGAAGATGGATCTGTTGAGGTCCCTGACGCTCTTCGTCCCTACATGGGCGGTGTTGATGTGATTGAGGGTTAACGCCAATGTCGGTCACTATCCGTAATCGAACACCGGGGCCTGACCCTATTGCTCGCGCGCATCAGCGTGCATCTATCGCTCGTGCTGTCGGGTATACCAGCGTCGTTGCCATAGTGTTAGGAGGTCTGACATGGCTTTTATTTGCGTCAGCGTCTTTTGCGGTAACCGATATTCAGGTGAGTGGCGCATCCGAAAACGTAAATACCCAACTTCGTTTGGCGGTTGAAGATGTGCTCGGGAAAAAGACCCTCGGCTTTCTGCGTCCTGCACGCAACATGCTTCTTCTCAACGAAGAAGGCGTTGCTCAGTTATTGCGCACTACATTCAAGAATATTGAGGGAGTCCACGTCGCCAAAAATTATCCCCACACGCTTACCGTGGCAGCTCGTGAGCGGGTACCTATGGGAACGTGGTGTTTCCAATCCGAGTGCCAGTACTTTGACGTTTCAGGCGCTCGCTGGGGAAGTGCGGTGCCTTCAAAAGGGCCACTCTTACTCTATGTGCAAGATGAGCGCCCTGCTGATTCGTGGGATGATAGGATTTTTGCCAGTCTCATCACAGTAGTGGGCGCACTGCCGGATATGGGGCTTCGTCCTATTATGGTGACGCTTCCCAATACCGCCCCCGGTGATCTCTGGATACGCGTGAGTACGGGGTATGACGTGATTCTCGATGCGCTCGGTGATATTGGCGACCAGCTCGATACGCTCGCGGTCCTTATTGCCGATAGAGCCATCGATAGTACGTGGAAACCCCAATATATCGATGCACGAACTCCTGGGCGGGTATACTACAAATAGGCGAGGTATTGACAAATGAGCACCAATTTGCTATACTTCTCCTATAAGGCTCAATACCTTATGTTCTTTCTATACCCAGGGTTTTGCAAAAAGCCTTGGAATTAGCCAATAATCCTCTCGTTTCGGGCCTAGGCCCGTGACATCGAAGTCAGCATTCAGCCCATGAAATAACTCATTTGGGGCGCTAGAAGAAGACAGGACAGCTCTCGCAGCGAAAGCATAGCGGTAGTTTCTCGATTATTGGCTGATTCCAGGGCTCAGGCTCGGACAATCGCGCTGCGGCGATCCAAACCCACACACGTGGGAAGCTCTGGAACCCGACACATCGGGTAACCGCGCAGACATAAATTAACCGAACAAACCCAAGTAGAATGCCATGCCCGGGCGAGGCCGCCAGTGACGATCGACAAGTCACAGCGACTACGCCCGGGCCCTTACATAAGTTCATACGCAGTACGTACGAGTTTGTGTAAGGGTTCAAGCTGAACAATGAGGTGTCGGCGCCACGGCGACACAAAATCCCAGTGGGAATCTTGGATCCTGCACACGGTTATTGCGAGAGACTGTGTGACCGCGAATCGCTCCCCTCGGCCGCATCGGGAAGCACACTGATTGATGGTAGCATGTCGTATCTGGAGAGGGGGTAGGGAATTCTCGTTTCCTTGCACCTCTCCGGACCCTTAGACCTAGATAACCTCTAGGTCTTTTATTTTGTGAAGATATTGCATGATACTATAAACTGTGGTATAAAAATATACTCTTTTACAGCGGAGGTTGCCAATGCAACTCAAGAAAAATAGTTTTGTGGCGTATGTCGCCTATGATAACCCGCTCGGCACGGGTCCACGAGTTCCAACTCATACATCAATTTGTCCACTTTTCTGGCGGTTTCTGTTCGGCCTCCTTATTAAATGGCCGATTGGAGTGATAGTCGGCGTGGTTCTCTTAACCCTCGCTTCTGCGGTGGGGCTCCTGTTAAGTCACAGAATCGCAACTACTCAAGAATCCGAAAGCTATGGAAAAAGCTTCGTTCCCATCAAAAAATGGCCAACATTGCGAGGGTGGCGGTTGCAACCGTGGTGGCTGATTGTTGCTTGGGTGCTGTGGGCCAAATGGCCACTCCTGCTGGAAATATTCAAGCTTGCAGTGATTCCTGGGATGATTCTTGTAGGAGTCCTTCTTTTCTCAAGTGCTACTGATAATGACCACATGAGCCAAAGTCTCAAAAAGAGCTCCATCTATCAGCTCGTCAGCGGACGACTTCGTGCAGCCAAAGAGAGAGTCTGTCCGATTGTCACGTTCGTTGAATAGCACTCGTACCGTCCGCACACTGCGGGCGGTTTTATTTTGTGACGTGCCAGACGAAGATAGAGTTTCCAATAACAATTGTTGGTTCGTAGTCCATCAACCAGCGATAGGTACTCTTGCCGGGTTCGGCGCGATTCGTAGCCTCTTGGAAGAATGTAGCGGAGATGGCAATCCACCCATCGGATTTATTATTTTTTATGAAATCTTGCGCATCCTTCCAGTAGCTTCCCGTGGTGTAGACATAGCGAGGACCGAGGTAGTGCGTTGGATCTGACCAGCCAAAGTAATCAATGGAAAGTCGTTGAATGTTATTGCGCTCAAGCCACTGCCCCAGACGCTTGATGTCTTGGCCCCAGTCGAGATTGCTATCGGCGACGAACCGATGACCTCCGGAAGGTCCTCCTGCGATTTGATTGAAGTAGCTCAAGTACGAAGGCCAGACGCGAACCGATTCGAAGGTGTACCAGCCCAAGAGGCCCGCGATAGCAAGTGAGAACCACTGGAGTCGCGCACGGTCGTGAGCGCGAAGCCATTCGATAAGCACACCAATACGTCCGGACACCAGCAAGATGGTGAACGGATAAATAGGCAAGAGATGACGTACGCCGATGTTGAGAGTGCTCTGTATGCTGATAGTCCAATAGATGATGAGCCACAGCACCCACACCCACTCTTCGAAATTGTCGGTGAAGAAGTGTCCGCGCTTGTGTTCTTTGGGGCGACGTCGGTGATGAAATGCCAGTGCAGTCAGCGCCATCGAGAAGAGGATCCACCACGCCAGAGGTTCTTTGAGGAAGTACACCGTCGGGAAATATCCAGGGCCACCCGCGGTAACGACGCGACCCATGTAGAAAATGGTGTTGCCGCCGGCACTGCGCTGTTGCACCATGGCCAGGCCGAGCGCCCATTGTCCTGCGGCGCGTGCGACAGGCTTGTCGGCTGACCAGAGCACGAGGGTCTTGAGGATAGAGGGCGGGTAGCTTCCGAGAATCTCTTGGGTATCAGCGAGCTGGCGAGCAGGAGGATAGTTGTAGGTATGAAAAGCATAGAAGGGCACAACGACACCCACGAATGCGGTGATGCCAACTAGTGCTGTGAGAACAAACATACGACCAGCGCGAAGCCATGCCTTCTTACTGTTCCACGCACCATCGAGCCCATACAGAATGGCTACGAGAATAAAGAATGGCCCGAGGAGTACGGTGTTGAATTTTGCCAGCAATGCCAAGCCTAGTGCCAGTGCGGCAAAAAGAAATGCGCGCATGGTTGGTTTGCGCAGGAGCGCAATGAAACAATACGTTGCCGCAAGAATACCAGCCGCCGCTCCCATGTCAGTGGTAACGAATCTTCCATGAGCGAGTATCGTGGGTGAGAATGCAAATAGAATCGTAGCGATGAGCGCAGAAGTGTCTCCGTAGCGCTCACGGGCCCAGCGCCACATAAGCCAACAGGCAAATATAAACACCAACAGCATCGGAACACGCGAGATGAGCTTGATGAGGTCGGGATTTGCCGCCGAGTCAAAGATAATCGAGCGCCCGAATTGCCACTGGCCATTCACGTCAGTGGTCCATGGCTTGGTTGCAAATGCGGGATTTGAGAATCCCAGCAGCGGCATGAGCGCTATACCCGCCAAGTCTTTGATGAGCGGAGGATGCTCGGGGTTCAGGCGCATATCCTGCTTGGCAAGATAGGAGTATCCAGCACCAATGTGTGGCACCTCATCAACTATAGGGGCATCATTGATTGAGCTTACGAATGCCAATACGGAAGCGATTGCTACGACTGCGATACTAATCAGCTCTACGCGCTGGGGTAATTTCATTATTATTGTGGGTCTAAATCTAATACAACTGCACCGCGGGGGTATTCTTTGCGTTGGAATTGCTCAGGGGTCAGGTAGTAAATATTTTTCTCACGCTGTTGCTCTGCCATCCATGTGTCTGTCAAAAACATAACCGTCTGACTCGACATGGGTACTCCGTTGACCAAAACATCTCCTTTACGCACCACTACGTACTTGAGCGTTGCGGGTGGCAGCGAGAGCAGGCGCTGTGCTGCGCTGGTGTAGTGTGAGGTGAACTCATCGGCAGTTGCAGGGTGTTGCGCCCAATCCACAAAGTAGCGTTTCGTTTCTGCGATGCCAACAGCGACCAGTATCGAGAGCACTGCAAGAGAAACGACAAAGGCGCTTCGATCTACGCAGACTTGATGCCCCAGACTTCCAGGAAGGTGCCGTGTTGGCAAGCAAATTTTGCGACGATCACCTTGCCCATACCAACGCTCCATAGAAACGTAGAGCCAGTGGAGGCCAACGGCGGCCATGATGTATACCACCGGAGCTACTAAGAGTGCGCGCAGTGCGTGAGGCGAACCCTCGGTAGAGAGAAGCGCGGGCAATAGTCCCACTAAGAACCACGACAAGAGAAGTGTCTGCACAACGCCGGGATGACCGCGCATGCGCCATGAGTGCAGGAAGCGATAGATTGTATGGAGTAGTCCCACGGCAAAGAATGCGGCCACTGGCCAGAAGAGTACGGGCGCTCCTGCGATGTTGTGGCGCCAGTTGCTGTCTCCCTTGAAAAAGAACATGCCAAATGTCTTGGCGGTATTGAGCGCGAGGTCACCAACAGGATTTTCGCCAGCCCACACTGCAACTTTGGCGGTGCGTCCCGTGAAATCCAGTGGGTTGGAGTAAAAATACGCCGCCATCGGAAGGAGAGTGAGCACGAGCACGCCTACCATGAGGGCGATGCCCCCCAGTTGTTGCTGACGTGCGTGGAGGTATTTGCCGTGACTAAACGCCGCGTGCAATGAAAGCCAGAGCGCGATAAGTGTGCAGGCGATAGCTCCAGGGATAACTCGGTAGGCAATATAGGTATGAAATCCGAGCCCAAACCACAATCCTGCAAGGGCCCAGTTCCACAGGCGATTGGTCTCAATACCCTTATACATATAATAGAAGCCCCACACGGCTAGCATGGGGGCCATAATGGCGCGAAAACCAATGCGCGAAAAATTCACATGCCAAAACCCTACCGCCATGAAAAACGCCGCAATCGCGGCAATGCGCCAATCATCGAACAAGCGTCGCGTGAGCAAGTAGGTGCCCAGCACCGTCAGAACACCCATGAGTGCTGACACAACACGGAGCGCGTAGGGGGTGTTACCAAATACCTGAATCGACAGCGCTTGGATATTGATGAAGAGTCCCTCGCGACCGTTGTTGTCGGGATAGAAGAGGCGATAGTCACCTGTTCGATTGGCCGCTAGCGCATTATTGCCATTCATGGCTTCGTCGGGATACAAACCGGGAGGTGCCCACGAGAGCCCATAGAGTCGCATGGCAATTGCAATTGCCATCACGAGAAGAAATGCAACGAGTTCAGTGCGCTTCATGTCCTCTCATTGTATCACGGAGATCGCTGTGCCTATCCACACAAGTTTTCTGGAGGGGCCTCGTGACTACACTCGCGCCCTTCCAGCGTCACTCACAACGCTTCACTGTTCGTTCCTGCCTCCCCAAGCCCTCCTCATGCACGGCCTACGGCCTCTCGCTCAGGATAG
>CAYZIF010000002.1:8783-31796 GCA_964478355.1 uncultured Candidatus Saccharibacteria bacterium | reverse complement strand
GGGATACGCCGTGCTCGATGGTGCCGTCTACGCGGGAGCCAACGTGATTGATGTGGGAGTGGTCTCTACGCCCCAGTTCTACTGGGCCATTCGTTCCTTGGGTGCGGTAGGGGGAATGATGATTACCGCATCGCACAACCCGAATGAACAGAATGGGTTTAAAGTGATTGCAGCTCGTGGCCAGTCGCTGGAGGTGATTGGGGGAGATATACTTCGCCAAGTCTACGATGGGCATGCTTCTGAATCTCCAAGTAAAGGAAGTATCACCTATCAGGATACGAGTGAAGGATATGCTGCTGCGGTTTCTTATGCGGCAGGATGGCAGGGTGGGCGCGAGCTTTCCATGGCGGTGGATGGTCCTCGGGCCGTACGAGAGGTGCTCTCACGACTTGGTCCTATCGCTCCTGATCATGGTCTTGCAGTACGTTTTGATACTGATGGTGATCGCGTTGCATTTTTTGAGGATGGAGTTCAGATACCTCCAGATTTTATCTTTCTTTTACTCGCCGAGCAGCTCGACCTCAAGCCGCTCGTGTTTGATTTGCGTTTTTCGCGAACCGTACGACAACGACTACAAGCTCGAAGCGTTCCCTACGTAGTATCAAGGGTGGGGCGCTTAGCGCTCACCGAGGCGATGCATCGCACGAGCGCTCAATTGGGTGGTGAATCTAGCGGGCACTACTATTGGCGAGAGTTTGGTGGCATGGAGTGTCCCGAGCTCACCACATTACGCATCTATGACATCGTACAGCGTAGTGGGCAGCGTCTTTCTGAGCTGGTCGCGCCGTATCGAGTGCTTGAGAAGAGTGAAGAGATTTCGATACCAGTTCGGGATCAAAAGCATGTAGGCAGTATGGTTCAGAAACTATCCGAACACTACATGACAGGAAAACAGGATCGCACTGATGGACTCACCGTGGAATTTGACGACTGGTGGTATAACGTACGGCCATCCAATACCGAGCCCGTGCTGCGTTTGGTGGTGGAGGCCAATAAAAAAGACCTCCTCGAAGAGAAGGTCAAAGAAGTTCTGGGCTTACTCGGCTAGCGTCAAACGCTATGATGCATGGGTGGTTCGGGGTGTTCGTGCGAGAATCCCGTTGCATCGTTGGCGGGATGGACAGGAACTTCGGGGACTTTGCAGACGAGCTCGAAGCTCACAGGAACGAGATTGCGCTGAGTGTCCTGCGCAAACTTTTCGAGTGCTAGGCGCAAATACGAAGGAATTTCTCCAAAGAAACCCTTAAGAACTATCTGTTCGACCATGCTGTTCCTTTCTATCGAAGACCCATACGCCCGAGGACCTCGTCGAGGTTCTCCGATGCGATAGTTCTAGCCTTTTCTTCTGATGACGTCAAGATTTCCTGTACGCGCTTTGGGTCTGCAGCGAGTGCGGTTCGTCGAGCTTGGAGGGGTTCCAAAAATGTCACCACGGCGTCGCCAAGCTCGCTCTTGAAGGTTGAGTACGTGGCGCCAGCATAGCGAGACTCCAAATCGGCAATGGAAGTGTTGCTCAAGACCGAGTAGAGAGTCAGGAGGTTGGAGATTGCGGGCTTGGAATCTTCATCGAAGCGGATTTCGTTGCCAGAATCGGTGACGGCGCGTTTAATTTTGCCACGGATAGTATCAGCATCATCGGTCAACGCGATGCCGTCATCGCCGGTCTTGGACATTTTCTTGGTGGGGTCCTGCAGACTCATAATGCGAGCGCCCGTGGCAAGGTGAGGCTTCACCTTGGGGAATGTATCGCCAAAGAGATGGTTGAACTTCCCGCCAACTTCATTGGCAAGCTCAATATGTACCACCTGGTCTTCGCCCACAGGAACAAGATCAGACTTGTAGAGCAAGATATCTGCTGCCATGAGAACAGGATAGGAGAGCAGGCCAAGGTTGTTTTGGTAGCTTGCTCCTCGATCGCCGAGCGCTTCCACTTGCTCTATTTTTTCTCTCCAGTTGGGGAGTCGCTCAAGCCAGCCAACGGGGGTGATGGTGGACAGGAGCCACATGAGTTGGGTGTGCTGGGGGATGCGCGATTGGCGTACGAGGAGGGATTTGTCGGGATTGATGCCTGCGGCGAGGTAGTCGAGAATCACATCGTCCACGTTGGTCTGAAACGAAGCTGGCTCATAGGGAGTGGTGATGCCATGCAAATCCACCACGCCGAAAATAGCGAGGTCAGCGGAATCCTGAAGTTCAATCCAATTTTTGATGGCACCGATATAGTTGCCCAAGTGCAATTTTCCGCTGGGGCGCATACCGCTAAAAATGCGAGTCATGGTTGTATTGTACGACGCTCTTATCGAGAGGGGTATATTGACTTTATATAAAAAATAGTGTAAAGTAATTATACGGAATTTCACAACAAAGGAGTTGTATGGACAACACGGTTTTCATCGTACGAGGGGCTGACGACCTCACTCCCAATGAAATCATTGAAGGAGTGGAGCGCCTTGCTCGACCACGACCTCGGCCGCCGTTTAAAGCTACTTCGTACTTCGAAATGGAGACGGGACGAGAAACGCAGCTTTCACCCGAGTTTCCTTACCCTGAGGTTTACGAGGAGGTCAGGCGGCGATTTGCGCAGGTGGGCGTCAGCGTAGCAACGCGCATTCGTAGCTGGCAGGACCCTGAGCACGAAGAGCAGCAGGCCGCATGGTGCCTCGTGGTCAGTTGGTGATTCGGCGCCCCGTAGAGGGGCGCTTTTTTACGAGAAAAACCGCCTCGTGTGAGGCGGTCGTACTTACAGTTTGGGATGGACCCCAGTGCCGTCGCAGTCGACGCACTCATGGAGCGTGAAGGAATCTTCTCCTTCCCACGCTTTCGTTTTCCCAATGCCTTTGCATCGTTTGCAGAGAACCATAGCCTGCTGGTTGAGCAGTTCCTGAAATGCCGTTACGCTGTCGAGACGGCGACGAATCGCCGTCTGTCGATTACGAGCGTCTACGATGAGGTCGTAGTCCCACGTTGTCTCGGGCGGTCGAGGGATTCTTCGAGCCTCTTCGATGTAGTTCACCTCTCGCGTGACGTTTATGAGTTCATCGATGATCTTATTTCGAAGCAGTTCTCCCGAGTCAATGAGCGCTTGGAGCTCATCAAGCAAGAGTGGTTTATCGGACATGATTTAGTCCTTTCCGAGCATCTCTTGGAGCCAGAGGATATTCTCGAGGCGTTGCTGAAGGTCTTTCTTACGCTCGAGTGCTCGGGCTCGATAGCGATGGACTGGCGAGATGTCCTTACTATGTTTTCTGAGTTGGTCGCACGCGTCGTCGAGGTAGTCGACTTCTTGGGAAGCGGTTTCGAGCTCGTCTCGCAATCGCTCAACGAGTCGCTCTCCGGCACTGTGACAGAGAGAAGCCACACTCGGCTTTCTTCTTGCTATCTTTTGCTTTGCCATGATTACCTTTCAACACCTAGGCCACCGCACGTGGAGCAGTCTTTGTATTCCGACTCATCTTCACAGATGATATATCGGATTTGACCCAAACCGTTGCAGTCTGAGCAGATTATGCGATTGATGTATTTTTCGAACGCAGTGAATACCTCTTTTGCTACGCTATAGCGGAATTCGAGTGAGCGTTTTCGCTCCTCTAGAATGGGTACCAGTGTGATCTTGCGCACATTGACGCTACCCGTGGGTTCGAGGATTGTCATAGCTTCATTCAAAACTGTGAGTTCTGAAGTCGCTTGAGCTAACTCGTCCTTGAGTCGCTCCAGAATTCGCTCGCCATTAGCACGAATTCGAGTGAGTTTTTGGATTGCTGACTCTTGTTTAGCCACTATGCCTCCTTTGTAAAAGACGAACACAATCTAACACAATAATAAGAAACGTCAAACCCCCGCAGTGCGGGGGTTTGAGCTTGAATGACACTATACTTCGATGATAACAGGAAGAATCATCGGTCGGCGTTCAGTCTTTTGGAAGAGGAACTGGCCGATGTCATCACGAATCTCATCTTTGAGGTACGCGAGGTTCAGAGGGCGTGCTTTCTCGCCCTCGACAATGGCACGCACGCGTTTGCGTACTTGCATGAGGAGTTCTTTCTGTTCTTTGAGGTAGATAAATCCGCGACTGATGATATCGGGACTGGCGCGCATGCGGCCGGTCTTGGGCTCAACGACGCAGATGATGGTAAACATTCCATCTTCGGCCAGCGCTTGGCGGTCGCGAAGGACCACATTGCCGATATCTCCGATACCCAGGCCGTCAACCATAATGAGGTTGGATGGGGCTACTTTTTTATCGAACCACCACGTGTCAGGAGTGAGGTGAATAATTTGTCCGTTATCGGCGACGATGATGTTTTCTTCGGGAATACCAACGCTCTTTCCGATTTCGCCATTCGATACCATCATGCTGTACTGGCCATGGTGGGGAATGAGGAATTTTGGTCGTGTGAGAAGCATGATTTCCTTGAGATCTTCTTGGCGGGCGTGACCTCCTGCGTGAATATCCATCATGGCATAGTGGTACACTTTCACACCGGCACGATAGAGCATGTCTTTGAGGTACTGCACGGAGCGTTCGTTGCCAGGAATGACCGAGCTGGAGAAGATAACCGTATCTTTGCGTTGCATCTGAATGTGACGGTGTTCACCGTTGACGATACGCATGAGTGAAGCGCCCTCCTGTCCCATGGCTCCGGTTGCGACTACGGTGACTTGCTCGCGAGGATAGTCCTTGAGTTGCTCCATCGAGATTTGCGTGCCTTTCTGCATCTTGATGTAGCCCATCTCCTTGGCAATTTCGACATTGCTCTTCAGTGAAAATCCGTCAAAGATGACTTTGCGGCCATATTTCTCCGAAAGCTGTACCAGCTGCTGCATGCGGTTAATCATGGAGCTAAATGTTCCGACGATGAGCATGCCGGTGGCATCTTTGAAGATGAGGTCCATGTTCTCATAGATAGTTTGCTCCGAGACAGAGTGTCCTGGGCGCTCGGCATCGGTAGAGTCGACCATGAGGGCGAGTACACCACGATCACCAAAGGAGCGAATCTTCATGAGGTCGACGGGTTTGTCGTTGATGGGGGTAGCGTCGAACTTAAAGTCAGCGGTATGGATGAAGTTGCCTGCGGGAGTTTCGATGAAAACTGCCAAATCGTCGGGGATGTTGTGGTTCATGTGGAAGAATTCCACTTTGAAATAATCTCCCATTTGCACTACATCGCCGTCTTTGACGACATGGATAGGCAGTTTTGGTTGCTGGGGGAATTCACTGTGTCGCTTGAGGACAAGATTCTTCGTGAGCTCGGCGGTGTAGACGTCAGGATTTCCTAATTTCGTTTGAAGGTAAGGAAGTGCACCAACGTGGTCCATGTGTCCGTGAGTAAGAATGAGGCCACGAATACGGTCGAGCTTGTCATCAAGATAGCCGACATTAGGAATAATGAAGTCGATGCCCGGCATGGACTCATCGGGGAATTTAATTCCCACATCGATGAGGATGATATCGTCTTTGTACTCGAGCATGTAGCAGTTTTTTCCGATTTCACCCAATCCTCCTAGTGCGGCAACTTTGAGCGTGTCGTCACCAGCGGTTTCGCCAAGCTCTTTGGGCGCACCAATGCGGCCCTCGTGCATTTGGGTGGGCATCAATCTGCGCTGGCTAGGAAGTTTTTTGCGAGGCATACCGAGGCGTCGGTCGCGTTTTCCGCGTTTTGGAGTCGCCTCGTTTGACGGAGCAGCCGCCCCTGATGCGGGTGCATCGGTTTTTGCTGCTGATGCATACTGCATCGTGCGTGAAGCAGAACCGGGAGCTTGTGGCTGTCGGCGCTGGAATCGATTGCGTCGGTTACCGCCATGACCCCCATGCGATGGGGTGCCACCTGCGTGGTAGGCACGCTGCTCGATAGGCTCCTTCTTATGAGGAGCTGATGCGAGTGTTGCCTGAGGCGCTGACGAGCCTGTTGGCTCGAGGCCTGGGCCGAATCCTTTATTTGTTGCTACGGAGTCTTCAGAATTTTCTGCCATGTGCAGTCAGTGTGCCGCTGATGGGAGCAGAAGAGCTCGTCATCGGGGGCGTTAATGATTATTAGGTGATTACGTTGTATATTGAAGTCCTGCGCACCCGTGTGCTCTAGGATACTGCGGTAGTCCTGCGTGCCCATGCACTTGAGGACACTTTGCCAGCCACTCTCCTCAGAAATCGGAATATAGAGTGGCAAAGTGTGGGCGAAAGAGGATTTGAACCTCCACGGGATTGCTCCCACTACGCTCTGAACGTAGCGCGTCTGCCAGTTTCGCCATTCGCCCTCGGGCCCCGCTTCTTATGCGGCTTGCGTTTTCATGCGCTTAAACTCGTCTAACAATTCTGTAGTCTGCGGATCAATTCCGAGCGATACGGCTACGGCGTAGCTCGTCCAAAGTGACAGCATATAGCTATTGAATACCTTCTCGATGACGGTATCTCCTGAGAGCGCTACAGTATGTACAGTATACCCTTTTGCACCGAGTATTGCAAGGAGCGCATCAAAGTTCTTGGCATAGCGAGGAGCTTCCTGGGGATCCTTCAGACAGAGAATAGCGGTTGTGGCCTGATAGGAGCCCTCCCAACCGACTACTTCGTTGTGGGCACCTGAAGGAAACCAATTGGTCATCACCTGTTGTTTTGCGGTTTCAGAGTAGACCATCTTCCAGAAACCAGTGAGTTTGCGCCATGGATAAGAGGCGTAGAGAGAAAGCATACGGCCTCCCAGTGCTGTGGCGAGCTGGTTGCCTTGCTGCTCAAGTGCTGCCGCGTCCAACGAGAGAGGGAGTTTGTCGGCCATGCCAAGCGCAGCAAACAATGCGCCCGTCATCGTGCCTACGTTAGCGCGTGGTATTGCATTGACCGCGGGAAGCTCAATAAGAAGAGAAGAATCTTTGCGAGCCATGTCGGCAAGCGGTCCGCCACTCGTAATTACAAGTGTGGTAGCGCCACAAGCTCGAGCGGCTTGGTAAGAAGAAATCGTTTCTTCAGTGGTTCCTGACCACGAAGTGCACACCACAAGATCGTCACTGGTGGTATGCGCTGGTAAATCGTAATCCCAGTGGACCACTACATCATCGCGTATCATGGAGAGTATTTCGCCAGCAACCGCAGAGCCGCCCATACCGCAGGAGATGATGCGCCTAAATGTACCTGTGGCAGGACGCTCTAAACCAAGTGCACTGCCCGTGCGAATCTGCTGAGGGATACCGAGAATAATGTCTCGCATAGAGTTACTTGAACCGACGCTTGGTATCAATATACCAGTTTGTGATGTCCGTGAAACGTCCTTCAGGTGTGGAAATCAATTCGGTTGTGAATCCTTTCACATCGCCCGAAAGACCGTAGAGGTAGTGGGGACTATAGAGGAACACCGCGGGGATATCTTCGAGGAGTATCTTCTGGAAGTCGTCGTACTTCTGCATGCGCTCTAGCGGATTGAGCGTTCCTCGTGCTTCTTCGATGAGACGGTCAGCGGTGTCATTCTTATAGAGGGCCAAGTTCAAGCCTGGCTCTTGTCGCTGGCTTGAGTGCCACGTTGTGAATGGGTCGGGGTCGATTGCCATGATTTCTCCAAACAAGAGTATCTGGTAGTTGCGATCCTTGATGACCTGCTGTAGTTGAGAGATAGGCAACGCTTCAATGGTGACTTTAACGCCAAGTTTTTCCCATTGTGATTTTACCTCTTGAGCAACGGCGCCAAGCTCTGACCACTGCGAGGTGGTGATTTTAACCTCAAGAATATTGTCCTTACTTCGCGCAAGGCGTCCCTCGGCATCGGTTGTCCATCCGCCCGCCGTGAGCACCGACTTTGCTTTCTCAAGGTCGTAGTCATACGAGCGAACATTGGGATTGATATCTAGTACGCCGCCCATCATGGGCGAGTTGATGAGGAATGCATTTCCATCCATTGCTTTGTTGATGATAGCAACGCGGTCGGTGGCGTAGTTGAGTGCTAGTCGCACGTTCTTGTCGGCGAGCGCCTTGGATTGGTTTTGATTGAAGAACAGTGCGAAATAACGAGGCATCTTGAGCTGTTCGAGGTTGATGCGGTGCGCGAATTTGAGGTCGCGAACCTTCATTCCCGAGATTGATCCGATGCTGTCGACGTCATTTGAATTAAAAGCCTTGATGAGCTCATCTTCGCTTCCATAGAATGAGAACTCGAGCGTATCGATATGCGCTCTGCCGCCATAGAATTTGCTCCACGCAGAGAGTTTGTAGGTGACGATGCGTCCGAGGTCGTCCTTTACGATTGATGAAAACTGGTAAGGGCCCGAACCGATTGGCTTGAGGTTGAGCTCGCTGAGCGAGAAGTTGCTGGGTCGAATGTCGCCCCAGAGGTGCTTGGGAAGAATGCCAACGGTTAAGATATTAGGAAATTGAGCGTACTTTGATTTGAGGTGGAAAATAACAACTCGATCGCTGATTTTCTCGATGGTGACGCCCTGCCAGTTGCCACGAATGGCAAGGGGAATTCCGTAATCTGAATTCTGTGCGGTATTGACGGTAAAGACGATGTCGTCGGCGGTAACAGGTGTTCCGTCATGCCAGAGCGCGTCCTGACGAATGGTGACGCTCGAGGATAAACCGTCCGAGGTTGTTTCAGGAAGACTCTCGGCCAAGTCAGGAACGAGTTTGCCCTGCCCGTTGTATCGGTAGAGTCCTGAGAAGACGAGTGCGGCAAGGTCGCGATCGGCATCGCTGGATTGTGACAGGAGCGGGTTGATGAGACGAGGAACCCCTAAAATACCCTCCTTATGCGTGCCACCGTTGGCAGGGAGTGATTCGGTGTAGTGGTAGTACGATGTAACAGGAATAGATAAGAGCGCACCGACAAAAACAATTGCAAAACCGAGGATGACATAGCGCTCCGTCTTACTAAGCACCTTCGGGAGAAGGCGCAGGCGACTCCTCAGAGGGAGTTTTCGCACAAGTGCTTCTTTTATTCCTTCGCGGTCTGAACTACCGCCTCCGGCGTTCAGACCAAAGAAATCTTCAAGCTGATTGTCGTACTTATGCATAGAAGAGTCGACGACGAACGTTAGGCGTTGAGGATGAGGCGTGCGATGGAGACACCCAAGAAGACAATGGTGAACACGATAGTCGCATAAAATACTCCACGCTCTACACCACGCTTCGTGCTGTACTCCATTCCCGAGCCACCGATGCCCGCACCCAATCCTTGTCCGCGTTGCTGCAACAAAATAGATACGATGAGCAATACTGCCGAACCGACCTGTACGTAGGTAAGAATGTTAGTCATGGTTGATTATGATTTTTTGAACGTTGGTTCAAGGAGCATATTAACGACACTGATAATGATAGTTGCCCAGACAAGCGGCCAGAGTCCGGAGATAACCACACGATCGAGTGCTTCTGCCACAAACCATAGAATGCCAGCATTGATGACAAATGTGAAGAACCCGAAGGTAAGCATAATAAGAGGAAGTGCGAGTAGCTTCAGGATGGGGCGGATGAATGTGTTCAGAGCCCCCAGTACGAGGCCAGCCACGAGGTATCCGCGAATGCCGTCAGAGACGGCGAAGCCAGCTAAAAAGTAGTCGGCGGCATATACAGCCAACGCACTGACCAATACTTTTGTGAGGAATCTCCGCACCATTTCAGGTTCCTACCATAGCATATCTACCCCAGTTCTTCAATGGAGGGTTTTGCGGTGGCGGCGTCGATACTGACTAATAGAGAAGCGGTGAGCTTCCGTATCTATATGCACTACGAGGGTTCGCATGGCGCCAGGCATGTCAGTGAGCATGCGAACTTGGGCGTCGAGACTTGATAAGAGGTGGTCGGCTTGATGTCGATCGTCTTTGGTAAGTGCAATGACGGGGATGTGGAGTCCACGAGCGTCGAGCACGCGGGTCATCGTGTTCAGTTGAGCCTTACCGCCATCAACGAGAATCACATCAGGGAGTGGCCACTCTTCGTGGTTGAGCCGTCGTTCGAATACTTCGCGCAGTTGAGCTGTGTCCCCGATGGAGGTGTCATGGAGATTGAAGAGCCGGTACTGTGCGGTGTCGGGATTGCCATCGGTGAAGACTACCATGGCTCCGGAGGCGTGACTTCCTTGAATGTGCGCAACGTCATACCCCTCAATGCGATGGGGCGGCTGCGTGAGGCCAAGATTATCGGCGAGTTGCTCAAGAGCGCCGGGATGACGAGCTGAAAGTTTTCGACGACTAGCAACGAGTTGTGCGTTTTCGAATACACGGCGAATGCGTTCGATGCGTTGCTGGAGTGCGCGAGCTTCTTCGAGGCGATGCGCGGTACCGAGTGCTTTCATATCGCGCTCGAGGCGGCGTACGAGGAGGTCGCGCTTTCCGTCGAGAATGTCGCTCAGTGCGCCAATCATGCGCTGGTATTCAGCTTTTTGTAATTTCGTTGCAGGAGCGCGTAGGCAACAGTACCCCATGCATTTTCCAATGTGTGCGTTGAGACACTTTACATAGTGCTGTTGCTTGCAACTGCAGTAGGGAAATAATCCGCGAAGCCATCGAAGCGTTGTGGTGAGGGCGCCGGTGTCGGTAAATGGTCCGATGAGTCGCTTGAGCGGTTTCTTGAGGCGAGGACTTCGAGCTTGATGGGTGATGACGGGTTGTGGGAATGGCTCGTCGGTGATGCCGATGTACGCATACTGCTTATCATCGCGCATGACAATGTTGTATTTTGGTTTGAGTTGCTTGATGAGTCGCGACTCAAGGATGAGTGCTTCGATTTCTGTTGCGACGGTGCTCCACGTCAGCGTTGTTGCTTCGTCGCGCATGGCAAGAATGCGCGGATCTTTTGCATTGAGGTACGAGGCGAGTCGTGCATGGATATTTGTTGCTTTTCCGATGTAGAGCACTCGGCGGGAAGAGCCGCGCCATGTATACACCCCGGGAGTTCGGGGTGCGGTCGAGATGATTTCTTTGAGCTGAGAAATCTGCACGAATATATTATGACACAAAATACCATATCTTTCAATGATTTCATGGATGGCGCCTGTTGTGTATGCTCGGTGCATGGATACCGATGAGCGCTCACTCTTGGCAACGCTTGCGTACTACAGCGCTTTGCGATGGCCGCTTACGATTAGCGAGCTCTTAGAGCGTCGCATACCTAGCACTCGATTCGGCGCTCATGGCAACGAATCGTCGACGCTCGATACGCTGATGGCACGGCTCGAGGCGCTGCATGCGACTGGCCGTATCCGTGCATCGTCAGGCCTCTACATAGTGGGACCGACACCAGATGATTTTGTGGCACATCGAACGCATCGTCAGGCACTCAGCGCACAGAAGTGGCGCCAAATGCTACGGCGAGCACAGTGGTTTCAGACGGTCCCCTTTGTTCGCATGATGAGTGCGAGCGGCTCGTTGGCGATGAGCTCAAGCAGTGCTCAGAGTGATTGGGACATGTTCGTCGTGGTGAAGTCAGGGAGAATCTACACTGCACGGGCGGGGCTCTTGGTGGTCGCGTGGCTCTTGGGACGTCTGCGCACAAAAGAAATGCGCAGTGCGCCTGATCGATTTTGTTTTAATCACATTATTACCACCGACGGCCTCTCACTACGACACCGCAGCTTGTATACAGCTCACGCAATCGCGTGGCATATTCCGTTCTATGACCCGTGGGGATATGCAGTGAGATTTCGCCAAGCCAATGACTGGGTGAAGCACTACGTGACACATTCTATGGACCAGAGCTTCGTACATAGGTCAGTACCGCGTTCACGAGTGCTCGGAGTGATTCGATGGCTTGGAGAATTTGTACTCTCAAGTCCTTTTGGTGCGCTGGTTGAGTACGTGGTACGTCGCTGGATGCAAGACCGTATTGAGACAAATCCTGAAACTCACACACGGAGCGGTCGTATTGTTGCCAATGATCGAGAGCTTGAATTCCACCCGCATTCTTTCGAGGCTACTGCTCTGGGGCGCTACAACGCATTTCTTTCTCGGTGGGGCATGAGCCAGTTCGCTGAGCGCGATTCCGGATTGACTCATTGACGCGCTGGTGACGGGGGGGTATAACGAACCCTATTACGTTCGTTCCCAATTCACGTTTCAGATTCTTCCGAATCAAGGAGGGCGTCATGCGATTGCTCCAGTGTCTTTTGAGTTTGATGCTCGTTGCAGGCCTGGCGCCTGTTGCGATAGCGCAAGAACGTTTGTTGACGACCAAGCAGGTGGAGTCGCTGCCGTATGGCACACCCGTCTACGGCTACTCAACGCTTGACCCTACGGGTCTCACGAAGTTCAAGGGTCGGTTTCTGAGCGTTATGCACAACACGATTGGTTCGGGCCATGATTGGTTCGCGATCGAGCTGACTTCGTTGTCCGTCGTGGCGCGTGGGCAGTCGGGAAGTCCGCTGTACGTTGATGTGAAGGGGGTCCGACACAAAATCGGCACACTCTCATTCGGCGAGACATGGCAACAACAGGGGAAGGTAGTTTTTTACGCTACTCCCATCCACGAAGTGCTCAATGTCAGTACGAACGCAGAGCAGGCGCCAACGGGTACTACCGCGCTTTCAAAGTTGAATGCGACCGCCAATATGAGAGCAATGCTCCAGAAGCTTCTCCCCGAGAATGATTCATTGCGAGTCATGTTCGATACTACTGCCACGAGTGGTGTGAGTGCCAAGGGCACACCAGGGCCGATCATTCCTGGGAGTGTTTTGGGCGTCCAGCTGGCATGGGGGGATTTCGACTTTACCTCCTACGGCACAGTGTCACAGCGTGATGGCGACAAGATCTACATGTTCGGACATCCGTTCTTGCAGTTGGGACCCGTTGAGTACCGGTTGGTTCCGATGAAGGTGCTGACGGTCCAACAGCGCTACAATAACTCATACATCCTTGCGGTACCCATTACGGGCGCTAAGGCGGTTGGGGTTATAACGCAAGACCGTGAGACGGCCATCTACGGTGTACTCGGGAAAGAGCCAGAGAACGCAATTCCGGTCAGTATCGATCTGACGACCAGTTCGGGACAGCACAAGACGTTCAATTTCTTTAGCGTTGCTGATCCTACGCTTGCGCCACGCATCATTGGAATGGGTGTGACGACTGCGATTCAATCGTGGTCGCGCGAGATGGGGCCAATGACGCTCTTTATGAATGGTAAGCTCGAAGTTGAGGGGAGCGGCGACGTTGAGTTTAGCGACTCCTTCACGAGTATTTCGAGCGGACCATTCACGGGGCCATTTTCGGTCCTGGCCTCCAAGACTGACGCGATACTTTCAAATCGATTCACCAAAGCGAAGATCAAAAAGGTCTCCGTGACGGTGAAGGTGTTCGATGAGTATCGCAAGCTCTCCATTGATTCGGTGAGTCTCGATAAACCGAACTTCAAGCCGGGCGAGTCGATGTCGCTTCGCATCACGCTGGGCCAACCGTTGAAAGAAACAAAAACGGTAACGCTCGATGTTCCTCTTCCAGCCGACTTGCAGTATGGGGTCGGCAAGATTGTAGTTGGTGATGCCAGCACGATTGATGCAGAGGAGAGTGCAAGCTCGGGCATCGTCAACCTTGCGTCACTCGTTGAGTCGCTCAGCGGCAAGCGGCGACCGGATGCGATTTACGTTTACATCGTGTTCCCACCGTCTGAAGGTGGAACGCCTGGGACAGGCAAGTCTACGCCGATGCAGTTGGGGGATCTGACTGCTGAAGTGAAGAATACTTCCAAGCGACTTTCCAGCAACGTGGAAGAATTCCAGCTCATCGTGGGAAATTTCCAAGTCGACGGAAAGAAAGAAGTGCAGTTTAAGGTGGGGACCGCGAGCACCAAGCCCGCAAGTCACCCATAACTCTAAGCCGGTGTCATCAATTGACACCGGCTTTTTCATATTGACACGAGGTGCGCGATTTTCTAGTATTTTCGTACTAGCACTCTGGTAGTGAAAGTGCTAGTATCTAATTACTAACAAAAAAGCATATGCGTATAAAACCATTACGAGATCAGGTGCTTATCGAGGCACTGAAGGTAGAAGTGAAGCGTGGCGGTATTATTCTTCCTGACACGGCAACCAAAGAGCGTCCTGAGCAGGGAAAGGTCGTAGCGGTGGGCGAGGGCCGCTGGGAGGATGGCAAGCTTGTAAAGCCATCAGTGAAGAAAGGCGATATCGTGCTCTTCACGAAATACGGTCCTAACGAAATCAAGATTGATGAGAAAGAATATCTCATCGCAAAAGAAGAGGACATTCTGGCAATCATCGAGTAATTTTTATTACACTTCCTATGGCAAAACTCATCCTATATAAAGAAGAAGCTCGTGAAGCGCTCAAGCGCGGCGTTGATAAGCTCGCAAATGCAGTCAAAGTTACCCTCGGTCCCAAGGGTCGCAACGTTGTTCTCGATCGTGGTTTCGGTTCTCCGGTTATCACGAAAGACGGAGTGACCGTGGCAAAAGATATCGAGCTGGATGACAAATTTGAAAATGTTGGAGCATCGCTCATCCAAGAAGTTGCGTCCAAGACCAATGACATGGCGGGCGATGGCACAACGACTGCAACTATTTTGGCGCAGGCAATTGTCGCAGAGGGATTTTCTGCGGTAACTTCAGGCGCAAACCCTGTTGTCCTCAAGCGTGGTATGGATAAAGCAACGGATTGGGTTCTGAAATATTTGGAATCTCACAAAAAGAAAGTAACTGCAGGGAATCTCAAAGAAGTTGCCACAATTTCAGCCAATGATGCTGAATTGGGAAAGCTCATCGCCGAAGTGTTCAATGAAGTTGGCAAAGACGGCGTTGTAACCGTTGAGGAATCGCAATCTGCTGAAATGGGCCGTGAACTGGTTGAGGGTATGCAGTTTGATCGTGGCTACATTAGTCACTATATGGTGACGAATACGGAGCGTATGGAGTCTGTGTTCGAAGACCCGTACATCCTCATCGTTGATCGTAAGATTTCTTCCATCAATGATATTGTACCGTTGCTTCAGAAGCTTTCTGCGGCAGGTAAGCGCGATCTCGTCATTATCGCCGACGATGTTGATGGTGACGCGCTCGCAACACTGGTCGTCAATAAACTTCGCGGGAACTTCAACGCGCTTGCGGTGAAGGCCCCCGGATTTGGCGATCGCAAGAAAGAGATGCTCGAGGACATCGCAATTGTTACGGGCGGTACGGTAATCTCGGAAGAAAAAGGAATTAAACTTGAAACCGCAGAGCTCGCGATGCTCGGTCGCGCACACAAGGTAAAGGCTACCAAGGAGAACACCACTATCGTTGATGGAAAGGGCAAGAAGGGTGAAATCGAGAAGCGCATCATGCAGCTCAAGGCGCAGCTTGTAAAAACAACCTCAACCTACGACAAGGAAAAGCTTCAAGAACGATTGGCGAAGTTGAGCGGCGGTGTCGCAGTCATTAAGGTTGGCGCACAGACTGAAACGGAAATGAAAGAAAAGAAGTTCCGTATCGATGATGCTGTGTCGGCAACTCGAGCTGCGCTTGAAGAGGGTATTGTCGCTGGTGGCGGTGTCGCGCTGTTTAATGCGGCGCGTGAGCTTGGCACCGCAAAGATTAAGGGTGTGCCAGCATTCGGTGACGAAGCAAAGGGTGTGAGTATTATTCGCGCAGTCTTGGAGCGTCCCTTGCGTGCGATTGCCGAGAATTCAGGTAAAGATGCCAACGAAGTTGTTACGCGACTCTCCGAAGCTGAGGATGGTCAGGGATTCAACGCCGCATCAGGCGAATATGTTGATATGGTGTCCGCCGGAATTATCGATCCGCTCAAGGTGGTAAAAACAGCGTTGATTAATTCCGTCTCGGTTGCTTCACTTATCTTGACCACGGAAGCAGTGGTGACCGATAAGCCAGAGCCTAAGAAGGACACGCCACCTGCTGGTGGAATGGGCGGTATGGGAGACTACTAGTGTCTGGAGGGTCCTCACAGCAAGAAACCCGCGTTCGCGGGTTTCTTGCTGTTTACGAGAAGATGTGGTATAAAATTATTGAAAGTGAGGTTGTATGAAAGAGAAGAAACTGCCGGAGCTCGTTGATAAGCATCGCATTGATGAGGCGCACGCAACCGCGGCGTCGGTAATCCAGCCGTTCCTGAAGGATCTTCACCATGCCCTTCAGATAGAAGGCATAGAGGTTACCGCTCCCGAGCTGGGCATAGAGGATGGTGAGCGAACATTCACCACAATGTTCCGTGGACATCGAGTCATGCTGCGCAGCATGGGCGCGCGGCCTGGAAGGCCATTTGGCCTTGGTGTGGATGTCTTTATCGATGGTGTCGAGATAAATAGTGCCGTCGGAGGAAGCGTCGTGCGGGAGCTCGAGGGCTATCTCGCCGACAAACTCGGTGATACGGTGGCCCTTGATACCGCCCTCAAGCTTCGTGATCTTGCCGCCATGCTTTCAAAGAAGCACCACTAAGTGCTTTACTCCGACTATGAAGTCGGAGTTTTTTATTATAAAAAACTCCCGAGATGGCTCGGGAGTTTTGATTACGAATGCGGGTCTTGCCGTAGCTCGATGGTGAACCCTCTGGGGAATCGTTCCTGGAGAATTTCTTCGAGTTGCCAGATGTCGTCGGCAATCTGAACAATCTTTTCCGTGCCACGGATGCGAGCTTCAACGAATCCGTTAGCGTATTGTGCGACCACGAAATCGGGAATGTACGCTTCTTCTGTCATGGCGACCTCCGCGAAGAACTGCACCAGAATGACTCATGATTGAGGGGTTGTCAATACTTTCGCATTTGCACAGAGGGAGCGTATACTATCGCCAATGGTTCGCACTCGACGCACACCGAAACAGAAGCCACCAAGATTTATCTTTGTGGCCGGTGGCGTCATGTCAGGTATCGGCAAGGGCGTCACCGTCGCCTCAACTGCCCGCATTCTCAAGGATTATGGTTTTCGTGTCTCCTGCGTGAAGATTGACCCGTACCTCAATGTTGATGCCGGCACAATGAATCCCACCGAACATGGAGAGGTGTTTGTGACGCATGATGGCATGGAGTGCGATCAAGATATTGGTAACTACGAGCGTTTTCTTGATCAAGATATTCCGCGCACGAATTACATGACGCAGGGGCAGGTGTATCTCTCGGTTATCCAGCGCGAGCGTGCGCTGGGATATCATGGCAAGTGCGTTGAACCCTATCCGCATGTGCTCGAAGAGGTGATGGCACGACTGGATCGTGCGGCCCATGCATCACGGGCAGAATTTCTGCTCGTTGAAATCGGGGGAACGGTGGGGGAGTTTCAGAACGCACTCTTTCTCGAAGCAGCGCGTTTGATGAAGTTGCGTGCTCCTCGCGATGTACTGTTTATGTTGGTCAGCTACTTCCCTATTCCGGCAATGCTCGGTGAAATGAAAACAAAGCCGACGCAGAATGCGGTGCGACAAATGCAGGCGATTGGTATTCAGCCCGATATTATTATTGCTCGCTCGAGTGTGCCGCTGGATAAACCACGCAAAGAGAAGGTCTCGGTGTTTTGTAATGTGACTCCGAACGATATTATTTCAGCGCCGGATATTCAATCTATCTATGATGTACCGGTGAATTTTGAAAAAGAACATCTCGGCCGACGCATTCTTGAGAAAGTAGGACTCAAGCCGCGACATCATCTTTCGCCGGCGTGGCGTGCCATGATACGGCGGATGCGCGCATCGCGAATACCGCTTCGTATCGGTATTGTGGGCAAATATTTTGGTACGGGAGATTTTATGTTGTCGGATTCATACCTTTCCGTTATTGAATCTATTCGTCACGCCGCATGGTCAGTGGGACGCAATCCCGAAATTGATTGGCTCAACGCCGAACAGTATGAGAAAGACCCCAAGAGCGTACGAGAGTTGGCACGCTACCATGCCGTTATCGTGCCAGGAGGATTCGGCGCGCGTGGCGTTGAGGGAAAGATTTCCGCAATTCGCTATTGCCGCGAACAGAACATCCCATTTTTAGGGCTCTGCTACGGGATGCAACTGGCGACCATAGAATTTGCGCGCAATATATGTCGCATGCGAGGCGCCCACACTACAGAGGTAGACCCAACAACAAGATACCCTGTCGTTGCAACAATGAGTGAGCAAGTCGCTCATATTGAAGATGGCGCCATGGGTGGCACGATGCGATTGGGGTCGTATGAGTGTGCGCTCAATCCCGAAAGTAAGAGCGCCGCGCTCTATGGCGCTCGGAGTATCTCCGAGCGCCATCGCCATCGTTACGAATTTAATAATCTCTATCGCGATCGCCTCGTGGAGCACGGACTCGTGGTGGCCGGCACTAATCCTCAGCGAGATCTCGTAGAGATTATCGAACTGCCGGGACACCCATTTTTTGTGGGTACGCAATTTCACCCCGAGCTTAAGGGTCGCCCCTTGTCGCCCCACCCTTTGTTTGTGGGCCTCATGAAGGCGGGCATCGACCGGTCTCGGAGAAAATAAAAAACGCCCCGGCAGACAAAGTCTACCGAGGCAATGAAAACTGAAGTGATACCCAGTACAGATTTTCCATGGCCAGAACGCCATTGGGCAACCAGTGACGTCGCGTTCCAACGGAGACTCCCAAGCCGATGGGTCCAAGATGTGCAGGACTCTTCCACGATGCTTGCGCGTCGGTGATGGTTTGTTGTCCCGCCACTCCGCCATTGATGCTTCGCAGATACAGACCACTTCCTCGTAGGGCGAATCTTTGGATAGGAAGAAAGAAATCTGCTCCTACTCCGCCAATGTCATGCCACGAAGATGTCTTCAGAAGTGGTCCCGCGGTGGTCTCGGGTGGGACTATGAGTGTCCACTGGTGAGTTTTAGAGCTTGCACCCCCAACAAACTTGATAGCACCCGAGGGGCCAGATGGATTCCCGATACGTCCGATGAACTCGAGAAGCAGAAGCTGATCTTTTCGCTTTGAGCTCACGTTCAATGCAGGAGCCGCGTAGTACGGCTTGGTCGAGGTGAGTCGGGCGTAGCGAGCTCCGACGGCAAATCCAAATCGATTGCCTCCTACACTCTTCATCGACCATTCGCCATCCGTGAATCGGGTGTGCTCGTTGGTGAAGAAGATTGCGTTGCTCTGCATTGAGGAGCGAACATTCCGTTGGGTTGACAGAAGTGCATCAGATGAGAACGTCGTCGTCGCTGTGTTAAACAGCCGCGGTAGTGCCAGGCGCACCGATGACCATCCCACTGAGAGCGTGTGACTATTGCTTGTCGGAGTGGGTGATGGAGTCGGTTCGGTCTCGGGGAGTTGCGATGCAAGAGCCAGCACAAGAACGAATGAATGGATGAGCATGCATCCTCCTAGGTTGGTAGTGAGCTGTACTAAGAGATACACCCTCGTTATGAGTCGTCAACGTTGACAGTGCACACGCGAGACGTCACTATTTCGTTAGACGCTTTTCCAATCAAGGAGAGTGAGTCATGAAAATTCGCACATTGTGTATCGTGATTGGAGCATTGCTCCTGTGCACGCTTCGGACAAGCGCTCAAGAGTCGGGCATTCCCGTTCTTGCGCACTACGTGAGTTGGCACGCGAAGTGCCCCAATAATTTGCCGGTGTGCGATAGCTGGAAGATGGCGTCAACAATCCCACTTCGCAACGATGGCATCGTGGGCATTGGGTATGCCGCAACCAATCCCGCCATTATCGCCGCTCACAACACTGAGATGCGTGCGCATGGGATTCTCCCGCTCATCTCGTGGTGGGGGACCGACGTTCCTGCTGGCGACGCCTTCTTAAACGCCTACCTAGCCGTAAAGGACCCCATTCGCATCGGACTGTTGTACGAAGCTGGCGGGCGATTGGCGGGGAGTCCGGAGTTCAGTTTTGATATTCCAGCAAATCGAGCTCAGTTCGTTGCCGACATGAAGCATTTTCAGGACACGTACTGGTCGAAGTATCCAGAGCGGTTTTTGAAAATCGATGGTCGTCCGGTGGTGTTCATTTGGAATACGAATCTGTTCGTGGGGGCGTTTGATGAAGCGGTTCGTGAGGCTCGCAAGAGCGCGTCATTCTTTCTCGTCGGGTCCGAAGTCAATATTCCCATGGGGCCCCGCACTGGTTTGGCGCGTATCGTCAAAGAGATGGATGCTATTTCTTCGTATGGTCTGTACAATCTCGACCTCACGAAAAAATATGCAGGTCACATGAACCGCGAGCATGCGAGCGTGTACTTCAAGGCTCTCACCGACTGGTCGTCATGGTTGGCGGTCAATGCGCCTAATACGAAGCTTCTCGCGCCTCTGATGTTTAGCTACGACGATACCAAGGTGCCCGGTCGCAGTAGTATTCCCATCACGAGTACACCGACGGAGATGGAACTCATGGCGCGTGTGACGCGACTGGCAGTGGAGATTTCTGCGGCGGGATGTGGCAACGTAATGCCCTATGCGCTCTTTGTTTCATACAACGAGCACTACGAAGGATCTTCGGCTGAGCCTTCAGATCGCTACGGCCACAACGCGTTAGAAGTTCTTTCATCGGTGTTTCAGCCGCCACTTCGTAGTGTTGCGTGTAAGTAGCAACAAGAGCCCGACCAAGGTCGGGCTCTTTCTTGTTTTGTAGGCTAAAATTTGTCATACTAGATGCATGATTATTTATATTATTCTCGCGATTGTTCTCGTGTGGTTGGTGGTGGTTTATAACGGTTTAGTGCGTGCGCGCAACCGTGTTAAGGAGTCGTGGTCTGATATCGATGTTCAGCTCAAGCGAAGATACGACCTCATCCCGAATTTGGTGGAAACGGTCAAAGGATATGCCGCTCATGAGACGGGAGCATTTGAGGCAGTTATCTCTGCGCGTGCCAAAGCGATGGGAGCTACCACTGTCGCCGATCACGCGCAAGCCGAGAATGTTCTCTCGGGCGCACTCAAGTCGCTCTTCGCACTTTCGGAGGCGTACCCAGACTTGAAAGCTGTCTCAAGTTTCAATCAACTTCAGAGTGAACTTTCTGACACAGAGAATAAAATCCAAGCGGCGCGACGTTTCTACAACAGCAACGTGATGACGCTCAACAATGCCATTGAAACATTCCCTAGTAATCTCTTAGCGGGCACGATGGGATTTGCTAAGTCGGAATTCTTTGAGCTCTCTGAGGCCGCACAGCGCGAACCCGTTGCAGTGAAGTTCTAAATCGAAGCATGGCGGTGAATCTCTATACACAGCAGGACGCCAATGTTCGGCGGACGTGGTTGTTGATGACCACGGTGGTTTTGTTGCTCATAGGATTGGGGTGGGTATTTTCTCAAGTGTATGGTGATGCCACGTTTCTCTACGTGTTCGCTACCGTGAGTATCGTTGGAAATATCTTTGCCTATTGGTTCTCTGATAAGATTGCGCTTGCAGTATCGGGTGCACGTGCAGTTTCACGTGAGGAGAACGTACGGCTCTACCGTATCGTTGAGAATCTTTGTCTTACCGCAGGACTTCCGCTTCCTACCTTGCATATATTACCCGGGATGCAAATCAATGCGTTCGCAACAGGGCGCAATGCCGCGCATGCCGCAGTCGCGGTCACCGAGGGTGCGCTGGAGCGTCTTGATGACAACGAGCTCACAGGGGTGCTCGCGCACGAGCTCTCGCATGTGGGCAATCGTGACATTCTTATTTCGACTATCGTAGTCGTGTTGGCGGGAGTTATTTCAGCTCTCTCGGAAATCTTTTTGCGCATTTCAGCATTCGGTGGTGGTAATCGTGACGATAATCGCAACAGCAATGGCTTGCTCTTTGTGGTGGCGATTGTCGCTGCGATATTAGCGCCGATTGCCGCAACGCTCATCCAGCTTTCGGTATCACGCAAGCGCGAATTTCTTGCTGATGCTTCGGGAGCTTTGCTGACGCGTTACCCTGAAGGATTGGCGAGCGCTCTAGAGAAGATTGCTCACGATAGTGCATCGTTGCCCCACGCAACTAAGGGAACCGCCCACCTCTACTTGAGTAGCCCGTTTCGAGGTCGCACTGCTGCATCGTGGTTTACGGGTCTTTTTCAGACGCACCCTCCTATCGAGGAGCGCATTCGCATTCTGCGGGGCATGGAGAAGTAGAGTTCTTGACGCTGTATGCGGTCCCGTGGTTATAATATTGCTCTCGCAGTGAGTTTTATGCGCACTTTACCAAGGAGTAGAGATGATCAACTCTCGAAGGAAGATACTTCACGCGATAATGTATTGCGTCGCTGTTTTCCCTAGTGCGGTTTCTAGCGCGAATTCTGCCGACGCAAATCAGACGGATAGCTATACAATCGTTGTAAACTTCTCAAATCGGACCGAGGCTCTTGAGTCAGAGGTGCTACTGGCACAAGCGCAGTGCAGTCGCATCTTCGCGGCAATCAATGTTCATATCCAATGGGGCGATGTGAATGAAAAGAATGCCACATCGGAGGAAGTCTTCTATGTGGTTATTCGCTTGTCGCCGTACAAGCTCATTGAGAACAGGCCGAATACTTCGGATATCCTGGGCATGGCGTTCCCTGATACCAGGGTGGCGTTCATCTTTTCCGATCAGGTCAAACGATTCGGAGATTGTACGCACCTCGAGGGGTGCTCCTTATTGGGCATCGTTATTGCCCATGAGATTGGGCACCTGGTACTTCCTGGAAGCCGCCACACCACGCAAGGCGTTATGGCCAAAAGTTTAGATAGTAAACAAACAAAAGAGCCTCGGTTCACTCCTAAGGAAGCCAAAGCAATTCGACTCTTTTTGAAATCATCAGAAAAGCGCAAAGCTCCTCATGCGGTGTGGTGAAATCTCCATCACGAGGAAAACTGTTGCGCAAGAGCTAAAGCCCGTCGTTCCGACGGGCTTTATTAGTGGGAGGAGGGATATTGACTTTTACACTAATACCTGCTATAATATAGAAACCTGGCACTTTAGCTAGGTGAAAGGAATAGACATGCAGCAGGAACTCACTCTCGCGCAGCAGTTGCTTATCGGGGCCACGGCTTTCGGCCTCCTCGGTCTCCTGGCTGGATTCCTCGCCGCCGACTTCTTCAAGCCTCGCAAGAAGTCCGAGGAGTAACCAGCCCCAGCGCCCCCACACTCGGGGGCGTTTCTTTTTTATGGTATACAATAGAGATATGGCACTGACGTTGAA
>CAYZIF010000002.1:0-8773 GCA_964478355.1 uncultured Candidatus Saccharibacteria bacterium | reverse complement strand
GGTGCTTCTCTTAGGCCTAGGTTCTCTGGGCGGTGGTATCGCGACGGCAAACTGGCTCATGGATGAGGGGGCCAAGCTTACGATTTCAGATTTAAAAGACGCAAAATCGCTGGCCTCTTCGGTGAAGCGAGTGGAGGATCACCTCAAGAGAGTTGCCGCTGATGGAAAATCGTATGAGAAGGCACGAGCTCGATTGACGTGGGCTTTGGGTGGCCACACGCTCAAGCTTATCGATAACGCCGAGATGGTGGTGGTGAATCCCGATGTGTCGGTACGTAACCCCTTTGTGGCGCGCGCGCTCAAGCGTGGCATCGCCGTTGAAAATGAGGGAACGCTGTTTTACCAAAACTGGAAAAAACCAATCATCGGCGTTACGGGTACGCGAGGAAAGACCACAACCGCAACGTGGACGAACCACCTCATCGGGACATCGATGCTCACCGGCAATTCCGTCGTAAAGCCTTTTTTGGAAGCATTGCGAGATTCGGGTAAAAAATCTTCCGCAGTAACCGAGCTCTCGTCATTTGTTCTTGAGTTGTTTGAGTCTACAAGACTCGCGCCTCATATCGCTGTGATTACCAACCTCTACCGCGACCACCTCAATCGTCACGGCACCATGGAGGAGTACGCAAAAGCAAAAGCACAGATTTTTCTCCATCAAAAAAAGGCCAACGCACTTATTCTCAATGCCGACAACGAGTGGACGAAGCGCTTTCTGGCGTACAAGCCTGTCGCGCAGGTGTATCTGACATCGATGCGCGAACTTCCTCTTGAAGCACTGGGTGTTTGGTTTGCTGATGATGCTGTGTGGCAATGGGATGACGGGCAATCTCGTCGCGTTGTCGACATGAGCGGTTTTGCGCGTCAGTGGGGGATGCACAATGTTGCCAACGCATTGCAGGCAATTTTGGCCGCACACCTTGCGGGTACAACATTTACGGACATTCAGAAACGTATCGCATCGTTGCCGGCGGTGTCGTATCGACAAGAAGTGGTGCATCACGATGCGCGACGTACGGTGGTCAACGATACCACCGCGACATCGCCCGAAGCTGGCATTGCCGCAGTTCAGCGATGGGGTGGACCCACAACCATTCTGATTGCGGGGGGCACTGATAGGGAGCTCGACTATCGTCAGTGGGCTCACGAGATACCCAAACATATTCGGAGGACCAATATTATTTTCCTTTCGGGAAGCGCCACCATCAAAATGCGCACTGCACTGGGGCGCGTGGGGCGAGGCATTCGCTCGTACGATACGCTTGAGGCCGCGTGGGAGGTGGCGCTCAAACGAGCTGGCACGTATGTGTCATCCGTGATACTCTTTTCGCCGTCTGCAAAAAGTTTCGAACTGTTCGCCAACGAGTACGATCGTGGACAAAAGTTCAACACGCTGGTGCGCCAGCGAATCTAGGAGGTTTCGTGATTGAACGGCCATTCTTTATTGATATGACGTACGAGCTCATGGTGGGGAGCGCTCCCTCCGATGCGATGTCTCGTCGTGACGCGACCAATGCCATTATGGCACGCTGGAAAAGATCGCGCATCGTAACTCGCCAAGAGCTGGTGTGTGCTCGCTTGACGTTGTGCTGTATCGGACGAGATTGGCACGCATCTGCCAAGTTGCCCTACGCATTCGAAGACGTTGTGCGACGACTTCGCGCTATCTTGCCCCCAGAAGATTCGGAAAAAGATATCCGTCAGGTTATGCACTCGAAGCTCTACAGTTCTCCGCGGTAGCTTTGCTACCCTCCAATCCCGACACGTGTCGGGATTTTTCTTACTGGTGAATAGGCGCTTTTCATGCTAGGATATGCCAGCTTTCTACGGAGGCGTCGCATAGTGGTCTAGTGCGCTCGCTTGGAAAGCGAGTGTACCGAAAGGTACCAGAGGTTCGAATCCTCTCGCCTCCGCCATAGTAATGCGCATATGGGATGTGTCACCGCAGCAGTTGTGTCGGAAACATGTACTCGCTGAACATCGCGAGTTGCATGGCTTGTGGAATATCCTCACCAAGCACCGTGGCAAAGGTGGGTACTCGCGACATCCGGAAACCTTACGCTGGGTGGGGAAACAAAAGGCTCTCTACGCTCGTCACGAGGAGCTCGTAGCAGAGTTTTTGCGGCGCGGATACCGACACCAGACGCCACTTGATAAACGCTTGGCAGTAGGTTCGGGCACGCAAAACTCGTTTATCAACACCCTCGAGGAACAGCAGAGTCTTTTGAAGCAAAAACCGTGCCAGTGCCTCCTCAAAGGCTAAGATATTTGACTTTTCTGCTCGAATCTGCTATACTAAGTGCTTACAACTACGGTTGCGGTGTCCGGTAGGACATCGCGCGACTCGGTTCTCCTTGCGTCGTCGTGACTCACTGCAGACTACTCGGGTCACGTACGCATTATAATGACAGACGAAACAGAGCAAAAGCCCGCGGGCTTTGAGGGCCTTGGTATTAACGACGTATTTATGGAGGTACTGGCGAAGTACAAATTTACGGTACCTACGCCCATCCAGCACAAGGCAATGCCGGTAGCAATTCGCGGTGAAGATGTTATTGGTATCGCGCAGACCGGTACAGGAAAGACGCTCGCATTCGGTATTCCAATGCTCCAGCAATTTTATACAGGGCAAGCACAGGGCATTGGCTTGGTACTCTTGCCAACTCGTGAGCTTGCTATGCAGGTAGATGAGACGTTGGGGAAAATTGGTGGTCACATGGGTCTTCGTACTGCCGTGCTTATCGGTGGAGAGAACATGCGCAAGCAAGTGATGCAACTGCGTCGCCGCCCCCACGTGCTCGTGGCAACCCCGGGGCGCTTACTTGATTTGATTGAACAGGGACACGTGCGTGTCGATAAAACCGCTATCCTTGTACTCGATGAAGCTGATCGCATGCTCGACATGGGTTTTGCGCCACAGCTCAACCGCATCATGAAGATGCTCCCTCCTGCCAAAGAGCGACAGACGTTGCTGTTTTCGGCAACGATGCCGGGAGATATTGTCACCATTGCTAACACGCACATGCGTACACCGGTGCGTGTTGAGGTTGCTCCCCAAGGAACGGCCGCAGAAACAGTTGAACAGGAAATGTTTATCGTTCGTAAGGAAGATAAATTCGCACTCCTCCTCGAGCTTCTCAAGCAGTACACGGGTTCGGTGCTGGTCTTTGCGCGTACCAAGCATGGTGCAAGCAAACTCACCAAGCACTTGCAGGATGAAAAACACAGCACGGCTGAAATTCATGCCAACAAGAGTCTTGCACAACGTATTCGTGCGCTCGAGGGATTCAAGAAGGGGCAGTACCGTATTCTTGTTGCAACTGATATCGCTGCTCGCGGTATTGATGTGACCAATATTGAGCTCGTTGTGAACTTTGACCTTCCTGACAGCACAGGAGATTATGTGCACCGCATCGGTCGCACGGGTCGTGCTGGCCGCAAGGGTCGCGCTATCTCGTTTGCATCGCCTGACCAGCGTCAGGACATTCGTGATATTGAGCGATTGATTCGCAAGCCGATGGTTATTTCGAAGCACGCAAAGCTTTCCGTTGATATGCCATCCATCCCTATGTCACAGCGTGGCATTATGGGAGGTCGTCGTCGTACGTATCCTCGCCGTCCTCGCTTCGGAGGGCGCAGGTAAGCGTGCTACCATAGCACTACATGACACCCGTCACGATACTCACAGGATTTTTAGGGGCAGGGAAAACCACGCTCCTCAATCACATTCTTACCGGTGACCACGGCAAGCGTATTGCGGTGGTCGTCAACGAATTGGGTGATATCGGCTTGGATGATCGCTTCATCGCGCGTTCTGATGGCGACATCGTCGAGCTTACCAACGGATGCGTCTGTTGCAGCGGACGCAACGATACCATGGAGGTGCTCTTATCGTTGGTGGCGCGCTCACGAAAAGGCGAACCGATTGATCATGTCATCATTGAAACCACAGGATTGGCCAAGCCTGCATCGCTGTGTCGATTTTTCTTGGGGGATTCACCGCTCAAAAATTTCTATCACCTCGACGGCGTCATTACCGTTGTCGATGCATTTCACGGCGTGAGTCAGATGATTCAATTTCGTGAAGTAAAAGAACAGATTGCCATTGCGGATTTGATACTTCTCAACAAAACTGACTTAGCCGAGGAGCCGCAGATTCATATCCTTGAAGAGTGGATTCACGGACTCAACCCAACCGCACCCATCGTGCGCGGTAGTCGTGGCGTCGTGCCTTTGGAGGCGATTCTTAATGTGGGCGGATTCGATCTTATTGGCAAAGAGCACATTCTCGAAGAAGAGCATAAACACAATGAGCCGGTACATGATTCCGATATTACAGCGCTTTCGATTCGTGAAGAGCAACCACTCGATAGAGGGAAATTTATTAAATGGCTCGCCGAATTTGTGGCCATGGAGGGCGGAGATCTTTTGCGCTACAAGGGTATCCTCCAATTTGTGGGACTTCCCAATCGCAGCATCCTCCAAGGCGTCCATATGATTCGTGAACTTGAAGACGCTGGTCCGTGGCCTGTTGGTGTCGTACCCGCTACTGAATTGGTGTTCATCGGACGACGTCTCATGGCCGATGTTATCCGCGAGGGGGTTCGCAACTGCGTCGCTCGGTAGTATACTGGAGAGATGGTAGGTGGCATTCTATTTCTTTTCGGGGTGCTCGTTGGGGCTACATTCATGTGGTGGGTCCAGCTCGCCGCACAGAGCCATGCGGTTCGTGTGCATCCTTTTGATACCGAATACATTCCTGCAAAGCGGGTGGTCTTGCGCGCATTGCGTTCACAGGACACGCTGAACCTCAAACAACTCGAGCGGTTACTCGATGTGACGGGCCCCACCGCTCTTCGCTACCTCGATCACATGGTGACCGAGGGAATTCTCAAACTCCAAGGGCATCGCGGGAGCGATGGCGCCTTTTACACGCTGGTGGTACGCTAGAGCCGGTTCGTTCAGAAAGGAGGTTCCATGAACCCAGTCCAGGGTCGTTTGCGAGTCGGCCTCACGGTCACGCTCGTATCGATGCATCTAGCCGCCGCCTATGGCGTGTGGTGGTGTATGACGTGGGGAGTTTCTACGATGGCGTGGACGCTCGCCGTTATCCTCTACATTTCCAGCTCATTGGGGATTACGGTGGGATACCATCGCTACTTCACGCATGGCGCATTCACGTGCGTCAAAGAAGTGAAGTATGCTCTTGCTATCGCCGGCGCTCTTGCAACCGAGGGCCCGTTGTCGCAGTGGTGTGTGGATCATCGCCAGCATCATCGTTTCACCGATGATCAGTACGATCCACATTCTCCGTGGCAGTATCAGCACTTGGCATTTCCGCTCAACTACATCATGGGATTTCTGTGGGCGCATGTTGGGTGGCTGTTCTGGGTGACAGCACGGCCCAATGGGTATTCTCCGGGCATACCCGTGCATGATGCCAAAGTTGTCGCGTGGCAACACCGTTACTACTGGCACATCGTGTTGGCAGGATTCATCATCCCATTCATTCTTGCAGGATGGTCAGGATTGTTCCTCGCCGGATTTATCCGAGCGGTGGCACATCTGCACGTGACATGGATGGTGAATTCCGTCTGTCATATGTGGGGCTCGCGTCCGCTGGATGCCGACGGTGAAGTGTGGAAGAAGGATAAATCCCGTAACAATATCCTCGTGGCATTCTTGGGTATGGGCGAGGGGTGGCACGGAAATCACCACGTGCATCCTAATTCCGCTCAACTGGGTTTTCGGTGGTACCACTGGGATCCAGGGAAGTGGCTCATCCACACCTTGGAAGCTCTCCGTCTCGCTCGCGCAGTTCGCCGCTATGGGCAACCGTAGCCCAAGACGTCTCATCTGAGGCGTCTTTTTCTTGCTTGTAAAGTTGATATCTTCATGGTATTCTCATGCATGATACAGAGCCTAGGTACGGCATTATGTATGGCCGTCTTTGTGTGTTCGGAGGTGTGTCCGAGGCAATTGTATAGGCCGGTATCTTGCCAATGAGCGATACCGTCGAACAAATCAAATCTCGCCTCGATATCGTCGATATCATCTCCGGGTATCTGAAGGTGGGCAAAGCTGGCCAAAATTATAAGGCTCGCTGCCCGTTCCACAACGAGAAGACTCCGTCCTTTCACATTTCTCCTGAACGACAATCATGGCACTGTTTCGGCTGCAATCGCGGCGGCGACATGTTTTCGTTTGTCCAAGAAATCGAAGGCATCGACTTTGTCGAAGCGCTTCACATTCTTGCCACGCGCGCGGGTGTTCAGATGCAGGAACGTCGTCCCGAAGATCAGCATGCAAAGAGTCAGCGACAGGTACTCCTTGCGGTGACTGAGCTTGCCACTAAATTTTTTGAGAAACAGTTGTGGCACAGCAACGCGGGTGCGCGTGCGCTCACCTATCTTCGAGAGCGCGGACTTACCGATGAGACAATCGTCGCATGGAGGCTCGGATGGGCTCCCAACGATTGGCAGGCACTCACCGGATTTTTGCTTGACCAAGGAGTCGCCGCGCCGGCTGCCGTTGGCGCAGGTATGGCCATCGACAAAAATGGTCGTCCCTATGACCGCTTTCGAAGTCGCATTATGTTTCCTATCAGCGATGCCAATGGGCAAGTGGTGGGATTCACGGGACGCGTCTTTGGAGCCGAAGTCGCCGTTGACGGCGAGCCATTGGCCAAGTATGTGAACACTCCGCAAACGGCCATCTACGATAAGGGCCATATTCTGTTTGGTCTTGATAAGGCCAAGACTGCAATGCGTTCGCAAGACGTATGCCTCCTCGTCGAGGGTAACGTCGACGCCATTATGTCGTGGCAGGCGGGTTCGCAGAATGTTGTTGCAACATCAGGAACCGCACTCACTCCGCATCAGCTCAAGATTCTCGGACGCTACAGCACCAATCTGGCAATGTGTTTTGATACCGATCAAGCCGGCAAGGTCGCAACGCGCCGCGGTATCGGTTTGGCCTTGGCACAAAACTTCTCGGTACGCATCCTCACCATCGAAGATGCCGAATGCAAGGATCCGGCTGACTACGTACGAAAGTACGGGGCAAAGTGGAATGAGGTTGTCGCATCGGCAACTCCTGCACTCCAGTATTACTTCCAAGAAGCGGTTGCGTCCTTTAATCCCGCATCACCCGAGAGTAAGAAAGCTATCGTCGCCTCAATGGGCCCGCTCATTCGACGACTTACTAGTCGCGTCGAGCAAGGTCACTGGATTGGACAGATCGCAACGCTCTTACGTGCCGAGACATCAGCGGTTGCCGCAGATGTTGCCGCAGTCAAAGACGACATCACCGCGCATGAACAGGCATCCGTTCAGGAGGAACCCGCAAAGCCCGTAGCTCCATTACCACCACTGGATAGAACGGGACAAGAATTGCTGGCACTTCTGGTTCGTCAGCCATCACTGGTCGGACAGCTTACCGAATTTGCAGAGCAGTTGGACCCACGAGTTGCCGCTGTGGTAGCTGATCCAACGCTTCTAGCGGTCGGATACGAAGGAGAGCATCGGCACCTCATTGATGTTGCCGTCATGCGGGCCAACGATTTCTGGCAAGACTATACCGAGCCACAGCTACACGAGCACATGGCAACTCTCGTGAATCATTTGAGAATACGACAATTAAAAAAGCTCCGCGCAGATGTCGAACGCGATATCCGCCAGGCGGAAGCAGGCGATAATCCGCAACACCTCAAGGAGTTGCTGGGAAAATTTCAAGACTACTCAACGCAGCTCAATCAACTTCAGCAAAGCCAACTACAAACCACCACGACATGAAGAAAAAAATGAAGCAGCGAAAAGCAAAGAAGTCAGCGGCAAAGAAGACCAAGCCAAAGAAAAAGAAAGGTATTCGCAAACCGACCAAAAAACCGGCGCGTTTAGCGCGTAAGCATCCGAAGAAGAAAGCACCTGCCAAGCGCGGTGGTAAGAAATCTTCACGAAAGGTGACGTCCAGTCAGCGAGCCTCCAAGCATCCGGTTATCTCTGAGGCGGCAGTGCAGTCGCTTATTGAAAAGGGTCGCGCCCGTGGCTTTGTGACGCATGCGGAGATGTTGGCGATGTTCCCTACCATCGAAAAAGATATTACCGGCCTCGAGACGCTCTACGAGCGGCTCGAAGGTTTGAGCATTAATGTTATCGAATCCAGCAAAGTTTTTGATAGTAAGGAAGCAAAGGTCTACGAGGAGAAGAAACGCATTGAAACGGAGTTTGATGACTCTGCTTCCGACAATGTGCAGATGTACCTCAAAGAGATTGGTCGCTACCCGCTCCTTTCGGGTGAGGAAGAGATTGATCTTGCCAAGCGTATTGAGCATGGCGACGACGCGGCTCGTTCAAAGCTCGCCGTGTCCAACCTTCGCTTGGTGGTATCGATTGCCAAGAAATATGTGGGACGTTCAGCGAACCTCTCGCTGCTCGATTTGATTCAGGAAGGCAACATCGGACTCTTCAAAGCGGTCGAAAAGTTTGATTACCACAAGGGATTTAAATTCTCGACCTATGCAACATGGTGGATTCGTCAGGCGATTACCCGCGCACTCGCAGATCAAGGCCGTACGATTCGTATTCCGGTCCACATGGTAGAGACCATCAATAAATACCAGCAGGTGGTGCGTCGTTTGGTGCAAGACTTGGGTCGCGACCCACTCCCCGAAGAGACTGCCGCTGAAATGGGTATTGAAGTCGACAAGATTCGCCATATTATCAAGATTTCTCAAGATACCGTCTCGCTGGAGGCGCCCGTAGGCGATGAAGAC
>CAYZIF010000001.1:21093-35312 GCA_964478355.1 uncultured Candidatus Saccharibacteria bacterium | reverse complement strand
AATATTCTTCTCATACTCCTTGCTGGAGCGCTCTACATCGGTATCTTCAATGCGTACAATAAACTGACCTCCGTGATGGCGGGCAAAAAGCCAATTAAACAGTGCAGTTCGCGCTGTTCCTATATGGAGATTACCTGTTGGCGATGGGGCGATGCGAACCTTTACGTTCATGGGGTAATCATAGCAGAATTAAGGCCATCAGAAAACAACGTTTTGCAATGCGAGCGATGCTATGTCAATCACGTGCATATACCCCACGATATGATTCAATACAGGTATGTTTACGGTTCGAGTCATCCCATTGGCAAAACTCCCTCCTCACGCGCCCTCCGTGTTGGATTATTTTTGGTCGGAAGAGCTTCCCCGTGGCAGTCTGGTAAAGGCATCGCTGGGCCGTCGCGTCGTTTCCGCGCTCGTACTCGATGTTCAGGATATCCGCTCAGCAAAACTCTCACTTAAAAAATCATCTTTCTCACTCAAGAAGCTTTCGGGTGTCATTACCGCAACCGTGCAACTCTCCTCGCAACAGCTTGAGCTTGCTCGATGGATTTCTGCTCAGTATGCATGCTCGCTTTCCACTGCAGTAACCACCGTTGCGCCATCATTCATCGGAAAGCGAGGATCACTCATCACCCACGAACCGCATCAACCGTCACCTCGCATGCCTACAGCATCAGGCACCATCCTGGTGACACAACCCGATACTGCTCGTGCGACACTACAAACGATACTAAAGAAAACTAAAGGACAGATTCTTATTCTTGTTCCCGATCGCCTCCTCGCCGAATCTCTCACTGAATCTCTAGGGACTAATGTGAAGTGCGTCCATACAGGACTTACCGCAAAGGAATTGCGAACACTCTACCAAGGAGTACTCGATGGCACCGTAACGGCTGTCGTAGGAACTCGTAGCGCTCTCTTTCTTCCATGGACATCGCTCGCTCACGTCGTCGTAGAAGATCCGCTCCACGAAATGTACAAGAGTGATATGTCGCCGCGACTCAACGCTCCTGATGTTGCACGACACTTAGCAACGCTTCATGGAGCACAGCTCACGTGGCTTACTGCCGCATTGAGTACGGTTCAATTCCATCTGACCCAATCGGGAGCGCTCAAACTCAAGCACCAGAAGCCCTATTGGCCTGCTATCACGTTGGTATCTGCAGAATCTGAAGAACGCGAAGGTCATCGCTCATTATTTTCTCGAGCCGCTCAGAATGCGCTTGTGGAAACCTACGAGCAGCGCGGGCCACTTTTGATTTTTTCTGCGCGACGAGGCTATGCTACAGTTGCACGATGTGGACACTGCCGCGCATCTGTTGCGTGTAAAACCTGCGCGATTCCTTTGCGATGGCATCGTACCAGCGAAGACATGCTGGTGTGCTACCACTGCGCCGCGTACGTTGCAGTTCCTAAACAGTGTCCTACCTGTCGCGCGGGTGCTCTTAAGCCCTCGGGAACCCCCGGAAGCCAGAAGCTTGCTGAAGCTGCCGCTACAACGCTCGACCGATTCGGACACACATCCGAGAAAATTCCCGTTCTTGATTCTGACCTCGTACTCACGCCCGAAGACACGCGACGCACCATGGAACTGTTTGATGCTATGCGGCATCCCATTCTTGTTGCCACGAGTATGATTCTGAGCCATCGCTATCAGAGAAAATTCCAAACCATTCTTGTGCCACATCTGGATATGTTTGCAACAAACCCCGACTATCGAACTCAAGATCGACTTCTGTTGCAACTTGAAAAACTTGCCGACTTCCAACCGGAACGAATCATCCTGCAAACGTATCAAGACGATGGATTAGCTCCGTACATTCAGCAACGCTCATGGAATGATTTCTTTGCCAAAGAGCTTGCTCATCGAAAAGAGTTGCGCTGGCCGCCATATTCGCGAATCATCAAACTAACATTCGCGCATCGCGATCGTGCAGCGGCAACACGTGCGGCTGCGGTAGGCGCTGAGCGTATCACCAGAGCAATCGCTCACATTCGAGCCCCGGGAACGCAGCTATTAGGCCCTATGCCATCGCTTATTGAGCGCGCTGGGGGACGATGGACCCAATGCCTCATCCTCAAGAGCACACTCCCCTCCTCTCGGCTTAGTGAACTCCTTGAGTACATTCCCGAGGGCTGGACCGTCGACATTGACCCTCGTAGCATCTCATGAGATAATATCATTCTATGAAGCTCACGCATGTCCCCGATCCTCTTCTCACCACCCCTTCGAAACCGGTACGCGCCGCGGATTTGAAGTCGGGAACCTTTACGGCATTTGTCGCAGAGATGCGCGCCGCAATGATTGCCAACAACGGCATTGGACTTGCCGCAAATCAAGTGGGTCGCGATGAAGCTCTCTTTGTTATCGATGAAAAACTAGCCGCAGAGCACGGCGTACCGTCAGTGTATGCAAATCCTGAGATTACCGAGTACGGCAAGGAAGCCGACGAGCTCGAGGAGGGGTGCCTCTCTATTCCAGGATTTTGGGTGCTTATCCAGCGTTCAAAAAAGATAATGTTTAAGGCGCTCGACGGAAATGGAGTTCGCATAAAATTCCGAGCTCGAGGAATGCTCGCCCGTGTACTGCAACACGAAACCGATCACCTCTACGGAACAACGATTCAGCAACGAAGCTCACGAACATAATCCCGCATGGCAATCGTCATTACAGCACCAACACCTGCGGCTCACCTCTCCATAGTCAACGAACAGCAACTTCGTATCCTGTTTTTTGGGACACCACAATTCGCAGTGCCTTCGCTTCGTCTCCTTAAAAAAGAAGGGTGGCCAATTGTCGGTGTTGTCACTGCCCCCGATAAACCTGTCGGTCGCCATAAAACGCTCACTCCATCACCCGTAAAAACGATTGCTCAGGAGATGGGACTTGATGTTTACACGCCAGCCTCACTCAAAGAAGAAGACTTCTGGGTAACCTTCAATAACCTCAAGCCCGACATATGTATCGTAGTAGCCTACGGGAAACTCATTGGACAGCGCTATCTCGCGGCAACACGCCTTGGCTTTCTCAATATCCACCCATCACTCCTCCCTAGCTACCGAGGGCCATCTCCGATTGCATCAGCAATTCTTGATGGGCAAACAGAAACAGGTGTGAGTATCATGCTCCTGGACGCTCAGATGGATCATGGACCCATTCTCGCAACAACTCCATGGCAGATACCCACAAGCTTCGATACGCTACTCTGTGAAGATGAACTCTCACGCATCGGAGCACAGCTCTTAGTCGATACGCTCCCACCCTACGCCCGTGGAGACATCACTCCACAACCTCAAGACGACAATCGCGCATCATTTTCAAAAAAATTCACTCGCGAGGATGGGCGCCTTGATTGGACAAAACCGGCATCCACCATACTCAACCGTATACGAGCACTCGGCACCAACCCGGGCGCGTGGACAACATGGAACGGGAAAACGATCAATATTTTTCAAGCACACCTCGGCACAACGGCTGCCTCATCGCAGAAACCGGGCACCGTCATGCTCTATGACACGCATCTCCTCGTCGCAACCGGCGACGGAACTCTTGCGCTTGAAGTACTTCAGCTCGAGGGATCAAAAAAGCAGAGCGCAATAGACTTTTTGAATGGACACTCGGGAATCGTCAATGGTATGCTTACCTAATGGAGCAGTCGCCACTACTCACGGTTGAAAATGTATCCGTTACGTTTGATGCACATCGCGTTCTCGATGACGTTTCTTTTACGGTTCAGCAGGGGCATACGGTCGCAATTCTTGGGCCAAATGGTTCTGGCAAAAGCACACTACTTCGCGCCATCCTCGGACTTATTCCTTATGAAGGACGCGTAACGTGGGCGTCTGGGATTCGCATGGCGTACGTCCCTCAAACGTTCACCGTTGAACGCTCACTCCCTCTTACGGTTGCGGAATTTTTTCTCTTAAAAAAAGTTCACGGCTCCGCCGTTGCGCAGGTGCTCCGCGATGTCGGCTTAGCTCCCGAGCCTCATGATGGCCACTCCCTCCTGCGCCAACCGCTCGGAACGCTCTCAGGAGGTCAACTACAGCGAATCCTCATCGCATGGTCTATCGTCGACAAGCCTAATGTCCTTTTGTTTGATGAACCAACATCAGGTATCGACGTGGGTGGGCAACAAAATATTTATAGCCTCTTGAACACCATCAAAAAAGAGCGCGGACTCACCATTCTTCTGATATCGCACGATTTACACGTTGTGTTTTCCCATGCCGACAGTGTTTTGTGCATCAACAAAACACTCACCTGTCAGGGCGTGCCATCGGAAGCTCTTGATGCAAAGGCACTCGCGTCACTCTACGGAAAACACGTTTCCGTATACTCACACCAACACCATGAGTGATCTGCTGACCTTACAACTTATTGCAGGAGCTGCTATTGGATTGGGAGCTGGCTACCTCGGCTCGCTCATGGTGCTCCGTCGTATGTCGCTGGTAGGAGATGCGCTTTCTCATGTGGCACTCCCTGGTATTGCGCTCGCACTCCTTGCACATATCGACCCATTCATTGGGGCATTCTCAGCGCTCATCCTCGCAGTCATTGGGATTTGGCTCTTGAGCCGTCACACATCATTGCCCTCGGAGACGCTCGTGGGAATATTTTTCACGCTCGCACTCGCCATTGGTATCCTCATCACCCCCGAACCCGAACTTCTTGAGGCGCTCTTTGGTAATATCGCCAGCATCTCACTAACGGGCACGGTTGTTATCGTGGGCGCGGTTCTGGCGATGATAGCCATCATACAGCACATTCGCCCAACGCTCATGCTAGATATGCTCTCGCGGGATTTAGCAGTTGCCTCTGGCTTCCCCGTTGCACGCGTTGAGCTCATCTTCCTCCTCCTCGTCGCTCTTATTGTCGCCCTGGGTCTTCGTATCGCCGGAACACTCCTTACGGGCTCCTTGGTTATTATTCCCGCAGCAGCCGCTCGCAATGTTTCTCCATCACTCTCGCAATACTCGATGATGTCAGCTCTCTTTGGTGCTTTTTCTGCCGTGGCAGGTATTCTTGCCGCAAACATCTACGGTGTTCCACCAGGACCCTTGGTAATCTTGGTAGGTGGACTCCTCTTTGCGGTCACACTACCATTTCGCAGGTAATCGTCCTCGCGCCATAGAGGTCATCTTTACGATAGGGCTCATTCCTGCTACAATCGGTCGTCGAATTAACTTCACACCTATGTCACTAGGAGTCAACGATTTAAAGCCAAAAACATATTTTATTTACGAGGATCAACCCTATGTCGTCCTAGAGACTCATCACCTCAAGATGCAGCAACGACGCCCTGTGGTGCAAACTCGTATGCGTAACCTCCTGAACGGGAAGGTGCTCGAACGCAACCTTGCGCAATCTGATTTCTTTGAAGAAGCCGACGTGGAACGCAAAGAAGTAAAGTTCCTCTACGCACACCGAGGAGAATTTATGTTTGTAAATCCCAAAGACCCAGCAGATCGTTTTAAACTTGGTGACGATTTGGTGGGCGATATGGCGCAGTACCTCAAGCCCGAGACAATCCTTGAGGCGTTAAACTGGAACGGGAAGGTTATCAATATCTCGCTTCCTATCAAGATGCAATTTAAAGTAGTCGAAGCTCCTCCAGGTATCCGTGGAGATACCGCAACGGGTGGCAACAAACAGATCAAAATCGATACTGGAGCAACGCTTAATGTCCCGCTCTTCGTCAACGAAGGCGATGAAATCATCGTCAACACTGAAACAGGTCAGTATGTAGAACGCGTGAAGTAAGCGCCGAGAAAACGCCACACGAGGTTATGTGTGGCGTATGAAGTCCAGGCGCGGGCAATCTATGCGGATGAACTTTGCTAATTGTTCGTCAGTTTTGAACGCTTCATGAAGGTGGATGAACATGCGTTCAACCACCGCAGCATCGTACTCATCATCAGAGAAGATCCACCGAATATCTTCTTCTGGAGCTCCTGAATTTCGAGCCGCAGCCTCACCCTCAAGGAAATCTTGGTGTACATGCCAGCACACCTGCACGAAGAAATCGTCGGGCCAGATACCTTCCAGCTGTGAGCGTTTGAAGAATTTGACTGATTGAACCTCTCGCTCTTGTATACGGTGTCGCACTTCGTGCACTGCAATACCTTCTAAGACGACGGAAAGTGCAACTGCATTACCATAGGAACTCTGAAGCTCGAGTAATCGACCATGGAGCCCCTTGGTAAACACCATGTAACATTCGGGTCCGCCGAATTTTGCACCGCTACAAATGGCAAGAACTCTGGGCTGTTCTTGCATCGGCGCCAAAGAAAAATGCACGGGTGTTGTACTGTGGATGCCGTAGCACGCTTGATGGGCTTTTACGATATTCCAACCCAGCTGCGCGGCCAGACAGGCATCTTCACGGTCAGCGCCACAACGCATCAATTCACGCTCATATTGAGACGTCCATTCTTGATATGAAATGAACTGGGTCATACTCTCTCCTCTCTTGAGAAGGTTGTACTATTTTCTTCGAATAGTCACAAGTAAGTCCCCTGCTGGCACACCCTCGAGTCCGGCATTGCCTTCAGTAGGAAATGCGATGAGATAACGATCAGAGATATCTTTGGGGATATGTACCTCAAGTGTTCGCTTTCCTTTCATGCGCCCAGCCCCAGAGCATGTTGTGCATACGTGTTCAGGAGTGCGTCCATCGCCATGACAGCGCGGGCAGGCAACTACTTGGGCAAACGTACCAAATGGCGTGCGCACTGCTCGTTGTACGCGACCCTGCCCCTTGCACTCGTCACAGGATTTAAATTTTGCATTTTTTGCACCAGTTCCCTCGCACTGCTGACATGCACTGAACGCTTCGAATTCATATACTTTTCGTTTTCCAAAATCTTTTGTATCAACGGAAATATTCAAATGTAAGTCCTCGCCTTTCTCGGGCTTTCCTCGTGACGCGCCTGCGGCACCAGAAAACATATCGAAAATATTCTCAAATCCTCCGCCCATACCGCTAAAATCAAAATTTGCATCTTGAAATCCACCCCCACCGAATCCTCCCGCTTGCGGATTGGCGTCGCCATAACGGTCGTATCGCGCTTTCTTATCGGGGTCCGAAAGAATTTGATACGCTTCGTTAATTTCTTTAAAGCGCGCCTCATTGCCACCCTTCTTGTCAGGGTGGTGTTGGTGAGCAAGCTTGCGGTATGCTTTTTTTATATCATCCGCAGAAGCTCCGGGCTTTACACCGAGTGTTGCATAAGGGTCTGCCATGGTTGACTATTCTATCATTACTATGTTCTAGTGCAACCTTACAATTCGAGTGCCTGCGCTTTCACATCTTTCTCAACCACACGAACGAATCCTGTTGTAGTGAGAATCCAGAAGACAAGCGCGCCACACCAAATTGCAAGTTCGCGATAAATAAAGAGTACCGACCAAAGAACAAGGAACAATCCAAACGCTAACAAAGGAGGAAGGAGGGTGCCTAGTGGACCGAGGAAGCGCTGAACGTACGCATCAACGCTCTTCCCTAAATCCGCCTTTACTTGAGCTCGCAGCGCGGGAGGCAACTGGTTCAACTGCTCCATAACAACAGGATTATCGTAGACACCCTCTATCTGTCCCTGAATACCCTCACTGACTTGCGTAGGGCCAATCAATTGATTGGCGGGCAAGAGATAAAATCCCAGCGAGAGCATGAGGAAGCTTCCTAGCATGAGAGGCGTGAGACCAGTACCCAGCGACGTCCGAATGCGTACCGTGTGCCGATCGGCAATATCAGCACGAATACGAGATGCCGATAGATACCAGAACCCAGCAAACACCGGAAGCATGGTGATATACCAAATATCAGGGCTCCAGAACACCACAAACGAGGCCCACGAGGCCGCTGTAGCAGCGAATCTGTCCGCGGCGCTCTCAAGCATCATCCAGGCAAGTCCTGTCACGGCAGAGGCAAGAATAAGCGTGAGGGAGGGCCAGAGAATTGCGCTATACCCCGAGAAGCTCAAAGGACTCTCAAGCCATGGTCGGGCCGCCGCCCACAACAATGTTGTGGTGCCCGCAACGGCACAGATAAGTGCAATGCGTTTTAGGGATAACGACTTCATGCCTCCAGTGTAGCACGAATGCTACTCCTTTTTCTCCTCAGCCTTTGCCTCGGTTGCTTCTTGAGCGGGTTGACCCTCGGGCTGAGCTGGTGCCGCCTTCTGAGCTTCGTAGAGTGCCGCGCCAACAGTCTGTGCGGCTTTACTCAACGCCTCGCCGGCACTCTTCATCTTCTCTTGATCGGCAGATTGCAATGCTGTTTTCACCTCTGCAATTTTTGTCTCCAAATCTTTGACATCTTCGTCTTTGATTTTGCCTTTATTGTCGGCAATCATTTTTTCAGTCGTCCACACGAGCGTTTCGGTCCCATTACGCACTTCAGCAACTTCTTTCTTCTTAGCATCCTCTGCGGCGTGTTCGGCGGCTTCACGAATCATGCGCTCCTTTTCCTCCTTGGAAAGCCCCGAGGAACCTTCGATGCGAATGGAGTGCTCCTTATTTGTTCCTTTGTCACGCGCCTTCACGTGCAAGATACCGTTGGCATCAATGTCGAAGCTCACCTCAATTTGAGGAATACCTCGAGGAGCCGGTGGAATGCCGTCCAAATTGAATTCACCCAAGAGTTTATTGTCACCGAACATCGGACGCTCGCCCTGTGCGATACGAATCGTCACTGAAGGCTGATTCTCTGCGGCGGTGCTAAACGTTTGCGTCTTACTCGTTGGTACGGTCGTATTCTTCTCAATCATAGGCGTAGCAACGTTGCCCAAGGTTTCAATAGAGAGCGTGAGCGGTGTCACATCAAGGAGTAACACATCGTGAACGTCGCCTTGCATGATGGCGCCCTGAAGCGCAGCACCAAGGGCCACAACCTCATCTGGGTTGATGTCGCGATGGGGTTCTTTGCCAAACAATGCTTTGACCGCCTCAACAATTGCTGGCATGCGCGTCTGTCCGCCCACCATGACAACCTCGTTGATGTCAGAGAATTTCAATCCCGCATCGGTGACTGCTTTCTTGGTCAGCTCAAGGGAACGATCAATGAGCTCTTTAGTCAACGATTCAAGCGTAGCTCGCGTAAACGTCATGCCAAAGTGCTTGGGTCCCGATGCATCTGCGGTGAGGAAGGGAATGTTGATTTCGGTTTGCGTCGTCGTTGAGAGCTCATGCTTTGCTTTTTCTGCGGCATCCTTGAGACGCTGGAGTGCCAGCTGGTCCTTGGAGATATCAACGCCCTGTGATTTCTTAAATTCGCTCACGAGAAAATCAATGATGCGCTGATCAATGTCATCACCACCCAAGTGCGTGTCTCCTCCGGTAGCTTTGACCTCAATGGTGTCAGCCGATACTTCGAGCACCGAAATATCGAAGGTTCCTCCACCAAAGTCGTAGACGACAATCTTCTCGTCTTTCTTTTTATTGAATCCGTATGCAAGCGCAGCGGCGGTTGGCTCGTTGATAACACGCTTAACCGTAAGTCCTGCGATTTCACCAGCATCTTTGGTTGCTTGGCGCTGGGAATCATCAAAATACGCAGGAACCGTGATGATTGCCTCGGTAATCTTCGTACCAAGCTTTGCCTCAGCATCAGCCTTGAGTTTGGCCAACACCATCGCTGAAATCTCTGCTGGCTTGTACCACTTATCGCCCATCTTCACCTCGACAGAATCCCCTGCGCCTTTGCGAATTTCGTACGGCAAGAGCTTCAAGTCGCGCTGCACCTCTTCATCCTGCCATCGGCGACCAATAAGTCGCTTTACCGAATAGAGCGTGTTGGTAGGGTTAGTGACTGCCTGACGCTTTGCGGTTACGCCAACGTAGCGGTCGCCATTCTTTCCCACAGCGATAACGGAAGGCGTCGTGCGAATGCCTTCCACATTCTCAAGAATGCGTGGTTGACCACCTTCTACGACTGCCATTGCTGAATTCGTTGTTCCTAAGTCGATACCAAGTATGTTGTTCATATGATGTGTGATAGTTACGTGCTACTCGTACAAAATAACTCGTGCTGGCCGGATAACTCGCTCATGTATCGTGTATCCCGACCGAACCTCTGACTGCACCTGCTGACTCACGCCTCCGGGCATTGTCTGCACCGCTTCCATTGTCGCTGGATCAAACTGCTTTCCTTCAGTCTCAATGCGTTTGACTCCGTACTTCTTCATATCTTCGTGAAATCGCTTTCCCACCTGCTGAAGTCCCCCGAACCACGCTTCATGCTGCTGCACATCCGGAGGAGCATGCGCGACGGCGGCGTCTACCATGTCAGTGAGCTCAAGCATTTCTGCGATGACTGCCTGGCTGGCAAATTTCGCCATGTCCGCTGATAGCTGGGACTGCTGGCGCCGGAAGTTTTCAAAATCAGCTGCGAGTCGGAGATACTTCTCTTTCTCTATCATCTCTGGTTGTGGTTCGATGGTGTCGTCCATATTATTTTCGATAGTGATGTGCAATACGGTTTGCGGTCTGTGCTGCGTAGGTAACCAGTCCGAGATTCTTTCGATAATCCATCCTCATCGGGCCAATCAGCGTGAGCGTTCCTTCGTGTCCTCCGGGGAGCCGGTAGCGCGCAACAATCATGGTCTCATCGCGGATATACTGGGTTGGATTCTCGGCACCGATACATATCTTTACCTCTCCATCTTCTTGGGACCACAGTTGCCGATGGAGTCGCTCGAACATATCTTCAAACTCATCAATAAATTGTGCCAAGCCAGCAAGGCGATTGGCATTTTGAAATTCTGGAAACAAAATCATTCCCGATAGTCCTACCGTGTAGGGTTGGGGGCGAGACTCCATATTTGCGAGAACAAGGTTTTGCGAAATACTTCCGACGATCTTTGCAAGCGTCCGATTGACCACCTCGCCATCGCGAAGGTCAATATCATTGAGTGCTTCGTCGATACGACGCCGCGCGGCTGTCCCAATCGCCACGCCCTCTGATGCAATCAAGCCGTTCACATAGGCACGATACGCACGCGCCGTTGGCACACGGCCTCCCGAGGTATGCAGCTGCTCTAGGTAGCCACCTTCTTCCATTTCGGCAAGCTCATTGCGAATGGTGGCGGAGCCAATCTCAAATGCACCACTGGTTGCAAGCGCTTTTGAGGAAACGGGTTCGCCCGTTTCAATGTACTTATCGATGACCTGCCACAAGAGGGCGTATTGTCGAGGTGTTAGCACTAATGCCATGACACTGCTAGTCTAGCAAAGTTGGCACTCTAGCGTCAAGAGTGCCAATTGTCCACAGGCACCTGCGAAATAGTTGACTTTTTAGTATTTTTATGATATTATTAATCCAGTACTTCCCGCACAATCTAAGGAGGCACCATGGACCAGCAGTTGCAGGAAAGTGCAGTGCAAGACTTCGTACGGCGCATGGAGGAGCGCGCAGCACAGCGAAAGGAAACGGACGTGTTCTCCTATCCTCTCCCCTTCACCATTCGCGGGGCCGAGCAAATCGAAGAGGTGAAGCGTCTGCTTGAAATGAAGTTCGACCATGTCCGCATCATCGACAATTGCGGCATCACGAGCATCTTCTTCTCCCGCAAGTGACAGCCGCAACATCCCCAGATTTTCTGGGGATGTTTTTATGCTGCCGTGATATACTAAAAGGCAATGACCCTGCGCGGACGTATTGCACGATTCTGGAAATCACTCGGACCGGGCCTCGTCACCGGCGTCTCGGGCGATGATCCGTCGGGTATTGCTACCTACTCTATCGCAGGAGCACGATTTGGCGCGATGCCGCTCTGGCTCCTTCTTTATGTGCTTCCGTTCATGATTGCCATTCAGAGCATGTGCGCTCGTATTGGGGCGCTCTCGGGATGCGGTCTTGCTGGCAATATTCGAAGACACTACTCTCCGTGGCTTTTGGCACCGATAGCAACGCTGATCGTATTCGTCAACACCTTCAATGTTGGCGCCAATATTTACGGCATGGCTGGTGCCGTGAATCTGCTCATACCCATCGATATCCGTCTCCTTGCGGTCATCACTTCGCTGATTGTTATCGCTATGGTTGTGTTTCTCCGATACAGCCAAATAGCCGCACTCTTTAAATGGTTTGCAATGTCGCTGTTCATTTATGGCGCAGCGCTTGCGATGGTAGATGTCGATTGGCGCTCAGTCATTATTCATACCTTCATACCGACGATTACCCCCGACAAGGATCTTCTGATACTCATGTTCGCAATTCTTGGAACAACCATTTCTCCCTACATGTTTTTCTGGCAAGCGAGCCAAGAAGCTGAAGAGGCTCGCCAAGATCGACCGGGACTCAAGGTGTGTAAGTTTCATGTTGTGCATCGCCACGGAATGCTTGCTCAAGTAACCCGTGACATCAAAGTGGGCATGGTAGTTTCAAATGCTATTTCATTTTTCATCATAACGCTCGCCGCATCCACAATCTTCGCTCACGGAAGCGGCAATATTGAAACGCTCCGCGATGCCGCAATCGCTCTTGAGCCCATCGCGGGATCGTATGCCACTATCTTATTTACTATAGGTCTCGTAAGCGCAGGGTTGCTTGCTATACCAGTGCTTGCAGGCTCAGCGGCGTATGTCGTCGCAGAAGTCATGGGCTGGCCAGCATCGTTGGACAAACCATTCAACCGTGCCCGACAGTTTTATCTGGTCATGATTGCTTCCATCCTTGTTGGCATCCTCCTACCTTTCATTGGTATCACTCCCCTGCAGGCGCTCTACTGGACTGCTATCCTCAATGGGGTAGCGGCGCCATTGTTTATTATGCTCATCGTTCACATGGCAAATAACCCCAACATTGTAGGCCCCCATCGCAGTCACGCTCTCATTCATTCACTGGGAATTGCCGCGCTCTTCTTTATGTTGACCGGCGCAGTATTCGTGCTAATTTCGTAGTCCATGCCCATCCGTCTCTACAACTCGCTCAGCCGAATCGTTGAGGAGCTCACCCCTCGCACGGAAGGCTCTCTTTCAATGTTTGTATGTGGGCCTACGGTGTATGACCGCATCCATCTAGGCAATGCTCGCACCTTCACTATTTTTGATGTGGTTGCAAAGTGGCTTCGCTATCGAGGATTTCAGGTGCGCTACATTCAAAATATTACCGACATCGATGACAAAATAATCCGTCGCGCCGCCGAAGCAGGGCAAGACCCGCTTGAGTTTGCTCGTGGATATGACGAGCTCTTCCGTTCCGACATGAAAGCACTGGGAAATACCGCGGTGTCAGACTATCTTCGAGCCACCGATTACATTCCGCAGGTTATCCAACAGGTCAAAACACTTCGCCAGCGCGGTCACGCCTATCTTATCGAGGGCGACGGCTGGTACTACGACTTATCCACCTTCCCCGACTACGGCAAACTTTCTGGTCGCACAGGTGGCGCCGCGCATGATGCCATCTCGCGCATTGATGATTCTGAAAAAAAGAAAAATACTGGAGATTTTTGTCTTTGGAAACTCTCCAAACCGGGCGAGCCCGTCTGGCAGGATGCCGAACTGGGTGACGGTCGCCCTGGGTGGCACATCGAAGACACCGCCATCACTGAGAGCGCCTTTGGCCCGCAGTATGATATCCACGGAGGTGGCATGGATTTGAAATTCCCCCACCACGAAGCTGAAATCGCTCAGCAAGAAGCAGCGTCTGGGCTCGAACCCTTTGTGAAGTATTGGATGCACGCAGGATTCTTAGAAACAAAGAGCGAGAAGATGTCCAAATCAACAGGAAATTTTGCCGCGCTTCACGACCTGCTCGCTCAGTATGATCCAGCAGTCATCCGGTTTTATCTTTTGAGCAATCACTATCGCTCTCCTCTTAATTTTGATGAGAAATCACTCGATACGGCACAAGCGGCAATCAATCGTATCGGTGAGCTTGCGCGCAAACAAGCAACCGCTGAAAACGTCTCACTCACCAACATTGAAGAAGCTATGGACGATGATTTCAACACAGCCGCCGCATTCGCTGCTATCTTCGATATCGTCAAAGACACCAACAAACGAGGAGTCGTTCCCTCAAAATCATTCTTTGAGTTCGTCTCAGAACTGTTTGGAATCGTACCCGCGACGTCAGACACTACTCCTAATGACGTGCAACAACTCGTTGAGGAACGCCAACAAGCTCGTGAAGCAAAAGATTTCGTAACTTCCGACAAACTTCGCGATGCCATCAACGCTCTTGGCTACTCCATCGATGACACGCCCTACGGAC
>CAYZIF010000001.1:12240-21083 GCA_964478355.1 uncultured Candidatus Saccharibacteria bacterium | reverse complement strand
GGTAAAGAAAAAATAAATCCCGATGGTTAGTCGGGATGTGCTGACACGCTTACAACCGGCACTCGCCTTGATATCGCGGTCCAGAGCTAAGGGTCTTGAACCGAGCCGATGCCCACTGACACAGTTCTGCAGCTTTCTCTCGGTCATCGGGTGGTATTGGCCTTCCCAGTCTCAGTAGTCGCACTATTTGGAAAAATTTCAGCAGTGGCATTGTTACGGTGAGCCGTTCCTGAATTACAGCGATCCAATGTTTATCCTGCTCTGAGAAAGCTTGCTGAAAAATCTCTTGATACAAGCCAGCACTGATATCGACGCATCGCGATCGCCATACCCTGACTAAAGCTCGTAGAAGCGACTCAAATGCTTCCATTCGTTCACGAGCGCAGAGAGATGAAGACTGACCATGAATCGTTATGGCCGCTTCGGAAAAACACCAAGCGAGCACTCCCGCTTCGAAGTCTAGCTTATTCTCTACTACTCTCGCAGCTGATATCCTAGTCGTCGTCATCCTCTCGCCCCTCACTGGCGTGTGTAGCGGCTGAAAGTTCACCAATCAGCGGTTGAACGAATCTGCACTGCTCCAAGATTTGATTGCGCTCTTCAGTCGTGAGCGGGAATCCTTTTTCGAGGCGCTGGGCCGAGAGGAGAAACTCCACCACTCGCTTCTGCTCTGGCAGGCTACGAAATATTGATGTCTCCGGAAATATGAGCATCGCCGTATACGCGAGACGCTCTTCATTGCCTGGGTCTTGTAGTTCATCAATCAATTGAAGGACGTGAAGATGCGCCATCGAAATATCCAGAGAACTCGGACGTGAGATACTCATGCTACCTCCTTTGTTAAAGTCTCCAAATCGTACCGTTTCAGGGGACTCCGTCAATGCGAAAAGACTTCTGCACAAACATTCCACAGTTTATTTGCGCGACAGCTTTCTTTTGAGGATACTGGAGCACGAACAGCATCCTCATGTCCTCTACCCTCCCCGACAAACTCCCACCACAGAATCTCGAGGCTGAAAAGTCTCTCTTGGGCTCGCTCCTCACCGACCGTGAGGCTATTCACCGCGTGATTGATATGGTGACCGCTGATCACTTCTACCAGCGCAATCATCAGCTCATCTGGGGAGCGCTCACTGATTTATGGGAGGGGCGCGAGAATATCGATATCTTGTCAGTGAGCACACGTCTGAAAGACAAAGGCCAACTCGATGCCATCGGTGGTTCAGCATTTCTTACCGCTCTTGCCAGCGAGGTCCCCACTTCGGCACACGTACAAACGTACGCGCGCATCGTCCAACGCAAGAAGAGTCTTCGCGACCTCCTCGATGTATCTCATCACCTCCAATCACTGGCACACCGAGAAGATGAGGATATCGATGCCATTCTCGGAGAAGCAGAGCAACAGCTTTTTTCTGTCACGCAAAAAACACTCACCAACAAATTCGACGCGCTCTCCGGAGAGCTGGACCGCGCCATGGATCGCATCCAGACCCAAGACGACGGGCGATTGCGCGGTATCGGAACCAATCATGTGAAACTCGACCAAACGCTTGGAGGTTTCCAAAAATCCGACCTCATCATCCTCGCTGCACGTCCTTCGGTTGGTAAAACAGCATTTGCGATTGATATCGCACGGCGTGTTGCCGAACAGCAGGTTCCCGTGGGTATCTTCAGTTTGGAAATGAGCGTGGACCAAGTGGTAGACCGTCTCATCTCGGCCAAAGCTCGCGCATCGCTCTGGCGGCTTCGTACCGGCAAACTCAGCCACGAGGGTGAGTACAATGACTTCCTTAAGATTACCAACGCTATCTCATCGCTTCGTGAAATGCCTATCTTTATCGACGATACTCCGGGACTCAACATCATGCAGATGCGTGCCATGGCGCGACGCCTCAAGGCCGAACACGGATTGGGCATCCTGTTTGTGGACTACTTACAGCTCATGAGTTCTCGTCGCAACTATGATTCTGCGGTGCAGCAGGTCACGGAAATTTCTCGTGGCCTCAAGGGATTGGCTAAAGAACTCAACATCCCCGTGGTAGCGCTCTCTCAGCTCTCGCGTGCAGTAGAGAACCGCGAAGGCAACAAACCTCGACTCTCCGACCTTCGCGATTCAGGTTCGATTGAGCAAGACGCCGACGTTGTGATGTTTATTCATCGCGACGACAAGATAAACTTCCAGCGCGCGCAGGAAGAAGGACGCTCGAACCTCGCCACCCTCATGATTGCAAAGCACCGCAATGGTCCCACGGGCGACATCGATTTTCATATCAATCCTGAGAACCTCGAATTCTCTGAGATTGATACCGTACACACTGATTCTGACTTCCTCTAATGGACCCGCTCTTTGCATCCATCGCAAAACTGCTTCAAAAACTCCCTGGCGTTGGGCCACGAGCGGCATCACGCATGGTCTTGTCGCTCTTGGATCGCCCGCAATCAGAGCTCAATGAGCTGGGCGATGCTATTCGCGAGCTCAAGACACGCGTGCGCAAATGCCCCGAGTGCTTCAACGTATCCGATGATGCGCTCTGCTCGGTGTGCCGCGACAATCGTCGTGACCCGCGCGCTATTATGGTGGTCGAGATGATTACCGATCTGCAATCAGTTGAGCGCTCTGGCCTCTGGAAGGGTCTCTATCATGTATTAGGTGGCGCTATCGCACCGGTAAACAACGTAGGACCGGAGCATCTGCGTATTCGCGAGCTCGCCGAGCGCGTAGACCGCTTTGTACAACAAGCGGGCACGGTAGAATTGGTCCTCGCTACCAACCCCACCTCCAGCGGTGAGATGACTGCCATGTACCTCCGAGATCTCTTCCATAAGGCCGTAGGAGTGCGTACAACGCGTTTGGCACGCGGATTAGCTACCGGTACCCACCTAGAGTACGCCGACGAAATTACCCTCCGCCACGCCCTCGAGAGCAGAAAGTAACAAAAGAGCCCTCATGGGCTCTTTTACTTTGTGGAGATGGCGTCGATTTTCACTTTCGTGAAAGGCTGACGATGACCCTTTTTCTTCTTCGAGCGAGTCTTTGCTTTGTAGCGAAAAACCATCTTCTTTTCACTCTTACCCTCTTCGACAACGGTTGCCGTAACGGCAGCACCCTTGAGAACGGGCTGTCCGATGAGTGCCTTCTTCTCGTCGGCAATCAAGAGAACCTCATCAAACGAGACCTTTGGTCCCTCATGAACGAGCTTTTCAATCGTAATAACATCGCCCTTGCGGACGATATATTGCTTGCCTCCGGTTTTGATGACAGCGAATTGCATGGGAAATGTCCGAATATACTAGCAAATACCGGTCTATCTGTCAAACTAAGCTTCTGTAGTCCTGCGCGCCTATGCGCTCTAGGACATTTTGCCAGCCACTCCCCTCAGAATACAGAATAAGGAGTGGCAAAATGTAGCCTCGACGGGATTTGAACCCGTGTTACTAGAATGAGAATCTAGTGTCCTAGACCGGGCTAGACGACAAGGCCATGGAACCGCAGTATAACTCGAAATATGACTTTCGACAAGAGAAAACCCCACCGAAGTGGGGTTGCCGATTAAATGTGATTCTGCCCAGGACGATAGGCTGGGGCGTAGCGCTTACCGGCATCGTACGGATTACCCTTGCGACCCTTCTTTCCGAAGATTCGCTTCTCGGCCGCTTTGAGTATGGCGAGATCTTCTTCGGAAATGTCTTTTCCAAACTTGAACTTATGAATCAGCAGTGATTCCTTGACTTTAAAGCTCGAGAGAAACTCTTCAGAGAATCGCTCGATGATTCGACGTGCTTCGTACCAGCGATGTTGCGAAGCTTTTTCGCGCTCGCTATAACCTCCGCCGTCATCACATCCCATAGTTACCACTCCCTCTTTTCGCCGACATAGGTTCGCTCGGGGCTCTGTTCGCTTCTGAAAATCCTTGCTTCAGCAGCTTGGAGAATCTTGAGCTCCTCTTCGGAAATCTTGGGCGGAAACGTATACGCATCCGCCACGTACAATCGGTGGATGAGGAGCGACTCCTCAAGGGTAAAGTGACCCATGGGGACTCGGTTGAACTTCTCCAGAAGACACCGGAAAGCCCACGTGCGCGCCTCTTGAGCAATTTCCTGCGGAGTCTTGCTCGGATAACCGTCAGTACATCCCATATCAATGACCTCACTTTCGGAGCATACTATACCACAACTTGATATTTCTTCAAGATACCGTATGCTCACCCTAGCCAAGGAGGCTCATTTGAAAATCATATTCCTCGACATCGATGGCGTTATGAACAAAGCACAGACCGCGCCGCGCACACGTATCGATGGATTCGACGCTGTGCCCAGCGCCTATCTGCGTGAAATCCTGATCTACACAGGAGCAAAAATTGTTGTCACTGGTGCTCTGGGTCGCATTATACCGCTCGAAGTTCTACGTGGATACTTCCGCCACGCAGGTATCGATGGCGACCTCGTCATCGGTGTTACCACCAATCATGGCGCCACACGAGGAGAGTGTATTAGCCTCTGGCTCCATGAAAACGCAAGTATCGTGACGTGTTATATCGTCATCGATGACGCCGACGTTCACGAAGTAGCGCCTCACGAAAATTGCCTCGTACACACACAGTGGAACACAGGCATGAATCGTGAAAACGCAAACCGTGCTATCATACTTCTCAATCAGCAACGCCACCCGTAACGGTGGCGTTTATTTTTTGAGCCAGAGCTCCGATTGGCGCACCAGCACTTTTGATGCCTGTTCAGGGCGCGCCATGATTTCTTGCACGATAAATTCCATGCGCATCCCTTGCGAGCCCTTCACGAGAACCAAGTCTCCCGTGCGAAGCAACTGTTGCACCATAGCGGCCGCCTCATGCGAATCCTGCGCGCGATGAATGTGTTCTGTGGGCATCTGATTGGCTGCTGCGTCGGCAATGACGGCGCCTTGCTGACCAACGCACACCAACACATCAGCGACCTCAGCGGCGAGCGTCCCGATTGCCTGATGCGCCTGCACGCTATAGGATCCTAGCTCGCGCATATCACCAAGTACGAGGACGTGACGCGTTGCTGGTAATCCACGCACCGTATCGATTGCGCTGTGCATAGCAGCAGGCGATGCATTGTAGGTGTCGTCGATAATAATGGTACTTCGAATACCCTCAATGATGCGCATTCTCCCAGCAGGAACGCTCATGCGCGCTAATGCCTCGACCGCGGTAGCAAGTCCAATATCCAATGACATCCCCACCGCAACAGCGGCAGCACTGGCACGCGCCAACCCGGCTCCCAAAGCACCCGAGATTGTGGCTGGCATGCTATGGCGCTCAACCTCGACATCAAATGCTATCCCCAATGGTCGGACGCCATCCAAACGTGGCCGAAGACTCGTCACGCGCACATCAGCGCCGTCGCCTAATCCAAAGGTACGCACACGGCCTTTGGTACGTGAACGCATTTCAAGTACCGTCAAATCATCCGAGCCAAGAATAGCAGTATCTGTAGGCGCTAGGTATTCAATAAGGTGAGCCTTCTCTCGTGCCAACTCACGCGGTGACGCAAAAAACTCTACATGCACAGGCACATCTCCAACGTGCGTGATGATAGCGATATGAGGTGGGTACGTTTTGGTGAGCCGCTCAATATCACCGGGACGATCTGCGCCAAATTCTAGTATCAAAATTTCTGGGTATGAAGCATTCGAAAATAATCCGACAAATCCTCGCCATAGTACCTGCATCCAAAATCTCATCGTACCCCCCGTGCGATAGTAGCGTTCAGAAAAATCTCCAAGAATTGTCAGAGGGATACCGAGTTCGTTGTTGAGATTGCCACCAGTTGCTCGCGTAGTGTATTTGGATCCAACTACAACAGCCACTGCTTCTTTGGTGGTTGTTTTGCCGACATTACCGGTAATGGCAATGATCATCGGCGAGTACCGACGCAAATATGCACGAGCAAGTAATTGTAGCAGAGTGCTTAAGAGGCGATGGGTCATCGGGTTGGGGGAATGTTCATGTAATTTAAGAGGAAGAGTGCCATCTCACGAAATGAAGGACTCAAGCTATCTGCAGCAAACGTAATCCCCTGTGGTTTCTCCATTCGAATCAGAATCACAAACTTTGGATCACTCGCTGGCGCAAAGCCAACGAAGCTATGGTTATACTGACTTTCAAGGTATCCCCCATCAGGACTTGCGATTTGCGCGGTTCCCGTCTTTCCAGCGACATCGTACCGCGGGATGCGCGCTTTGTCGAAGCCATAGTCCACCACTGAAGTCAGCATAGTGCGCAAAAGAGCGGCGGTCTTGGCGGTAAAGGGTGTCCCTATCATCTTAGGTTCAACCCTCGTCACCACGCCGTGGTCGTCGCGAATTGCGTCTACGATGTGTGGCTCCATGAGACGCCCTCCATTGGCAATTGCCGAATATCCCGAGATGAGCTGGAGTGGCGTGACGGTAATTCCCTGTCCAAATGATGCGGTCATAAAATTAATGCGACGTCCTGTATAGAGGTTGCTGATATTCCCACTCGATTCCCCTGGTAAATCCACTCCTGTTTGTTGGCCAAATCCCATACTGATAATAAAATCAAGAAATGCGGCATTCCCCACACGATCCGCAACCCACATCATTCCCGTATTAATACTCTTCTCAAGAATGCGCGTCATCGTTACCACTCCAAAATGCTGTTCATTGAAATTTTTGATGTTGTAACCATCAATCACAACATCACCACTGTCATCGAAGGTCGTAGTTGGGGTAATCTTCCCCAAGTCCAGTCCCATCGCCATCGTAAACGGTTTAAACGACGACCCTGGTTCAAAGGGTAGCAACGCGCCGTTGAGAAATACTGCCGTCGGGGCGCTACCGTAGCTATTGGGATCATACGTGGGGCTATCGGCCATCGCAAGAATACGACCCGTATCGGGTTGTTGCACAATGAGCGTGCCTGATGCGGCGTTGTACTGCTTGAGCACAGCATCGAGCACCGATTGTGCGTACGCCTGAATGTTTTTATCAATTGTGAGGATGATATCGTTAGGTCCTTCATCTGCGGTAGACGCTTCTTCAGTATCTTTTCCGAAGAGTCGCAAAATCTGCCCCCATAGTTTCCACCGCACCATCGCCTCACTGGCACTGCGCCCCGTGAGAATATCTTCATATGATGACTCCACACCATACTGGCCAGCCCGACCCTCGGAGGTGTAACCCAAGAAGCCCAGTGCATCTCCGGCCAATCTTCCCATGGGATAGGAACGATCAGCCTCATAACCAACGGTCACTCCGGCAATATTGAGACTCTTGATAGCCAGCACTTGTGCATCGGAGAGCTTCTTGAGGAGAACTCGCGCGCCCGATGATCCGGAATCAGCAACTTTCGCCACTGCATCCTCACGCAAACCCGAAGCTGCGGCGATGCGTCGGTGTGCTTCACTTCGATCGCTGGGATTAAATCGAGTCGGTGTCAGGAGTAACACCGGAAATTTCTTATTCGTTGCCGCGAGATACTCCTGCCCTGATTGGTCGGAGAGATAGATGTTCCCACGCAAAAGCACATTACTCACTCCTTCGGCTTGAGCCTGTGCGGCCTGTACATACCGCGCATGGCGCGTCCAACTCAAGAGCACCACACGCCAGCCCACAACGCCCAGTAGCACCAAAAGAACGCTCAGCGCAACAATGAGGCGAATTGGATAAATCTTATACTGCACGTCTCCACAATACCAAATACCCTACAGCTTATCGAGCGGCGACGGGCTTCTCCTGTACTAAGTACACGACAGCGCCTGCGGGCACCATACCGACACGATGCGCCAGTTCTGTGAGGCGACTCCGGTCTTCAAATTCTGATTGCTGAGCGATAAGGTCATTGCGCTCGTCGAGAATCGTGTTGAGCTGATCTTGAGCATCGGCCGCTTGCCACGCCTGCGAGGCAAGACCATTGGCCGCAATAACATACACCACCAATCCACAGAGAGCGGCGGCGATCAATGCAATATTCAAAAAAGCGATGTGCCGATTGGATGATAGGGTTTGCGAGGTCATAATTTTCGAACGATTTTTAGTTTTGCACTGCGCGCACGAGGATTTTCCTTCATCTGTGCCCATGTGGGTCGAATCGTGCTTCGAGTCACCCATTCAAGCACGCCTTCTTTTGCTCGTGATTTAAATAATTCTCGAACAATCTTGTCTTCCGCTCCTTGAAACGAAATAACAAGCAATCTTCCTCCCGGTTTGAGCACACGAAGTGCTGCCGAGACCCCCTGAGTTACATTGTCCAGCTCGCCGTTGACCACAATACGGAGCGCTTGAAATGTTTTGGTGGCACAGTGAATCTTTCGGTGCCGATACCACAGAGGTACCGTTGCTTCGATAAGCGTCACCAGCTCACTGGTCGTACGGAGGGGGGCAGCTCGTCGGGACAGAGCGACCGCCGCGGCGATCTGCCCGGCGAACTGCTCCTCCCCGTACACGGTCAATATCCGTTCAAGCTCCTCGGGCTCGTACTCATTGAGAATCCTGCCTGCAGTGAGCGCGTTGGTTTCTGGATTAAATCGCATATCCAACGGTTCATCGCGCATGAATGAGAATCCCCTCCCGCTGATGCTGTAGTGAAGCGATGAGAGTCCCAAATCAAACAAAATGCCATCAGGGACTACGCCATGCTCCGCACAGATTCGTTCAAGATTCACGTAGGTGTCATTGACGACAGTCACGGAACCTTCGAGTTCTGGGTGGCTGTCAAAAAAAGCTCGAGCAATCATGGGGTCCCATTCGATACCCAGCACTCGTGCGCCTGTGGCAACAACGGCTGCGGCATGACCTCCACCATTGAGCGTGCAATCGAGAATCACTGAACCTTCAGTGG
>CAYZIF010000001.1:0-12230 GCA_964478355.1 uncultured Candidatus Saccharibacteria bacterium | reverse complement strand
TCAGTGGGTTGCAAGTAACGGATAACTTCATCTAAAAGAACTGGGGTATGTTTTTCTTCTGTCATCATATGGAGCCCAGATCCCCCAACTTCTGAGCAATAGCATCACCGTTTTTTTCTAACGCTTTCTTGTACTCATTCCATGCGGCCTTGTCCCATAGCTCGAGACGATTCTGAACTCCGGTAATCACGACTTCGCGAGTGAGCCCTGCATACTGCTTGAGATAATCAGGAACGAGGATGCGACCGAGCGTATCAAATTGCACCTCTGTTGCTCCCGAGAGAAGCAAGCGAGCAAACGAGCGACTGTCCGACTGCGCCATGGGAAGAGCAGCGATACGCTCGGCAAGCTGGGACCACTGCGTCATCGGAAAGAGCCAGAGACAACCGTCCAAGCCACGCGTCAGTACCGCCCCGTCTCCAAGCTCCTTGCGGAATTTTGCTGGAACGGATAGGCGTTTTTTTGGGTCTAGGTTGTGAGAATACTCGCCTATCAGCATCCGCACGAGTCGTAGGAGCATTACACTTCTCTCCACTCCGTACCACTCTTTAGGTATTATATCCCACTGGCAGGAACACGCAAAGTGGATAATTCAGATAACAAAAGACACCCTCTACGGGTGTCTTTTTGAATCAAGCGCGGGTAGTTAATAAAACGTAAATAGCCCATACAACCCGATTACAGAAAAGATAGTACCGATAAGCGCTATAAAGACGGCTTCCCAGTGAAGTCCCGGCTCAAGGACTGATACGCTTGGCTCCTGAGGCGAGACATACGCCTTTATTCGACTGCCCTCCGGAAAACGTCGAACTATTTCATCTGAATACTTCTTACCAGCATGTACGGAGTCATCCGTTGCAATTTCTGAATACATCTTAATTTTTTCATGCATACGCCAACCGAAATACAGCATTGAGCCAGAGTACTTCCGACCAGCAATAGTATATTCGTATTTCAAGAATGGAATCCAACTAAGCCATCGAATCATCTCGCCATTCCAGCCAGAAAGAACCCGCCTACTCACCGTCACCACTCCATCTACCATGTTCCATGTTTTACTCGAGACTGAACGGTACATAGTCATGAAACCCGAACACATGACGGCGACACCGAAAAGAGTAATCGCAAATGCAATCGCAATTTCAAAATTTGAGAATTCCATGCCTCATATTATCACTATTGTACTTGCGAGAAAAGAAAAACGGCTCGTGCGAGCCGTTGAAAACGAGACTATTCCAGAATCAAACGCTGCTGCAATTCTACAAATGAGTGGACCACGAAGTCGGGGCCAGCCTTCCGAAGACGAGCCTCATCGTTGTAGCCCGTATCATGCGCAAACGCCACGGCTTGATAGCCCGCTTCACGCGCCGCTTCAATATCGTCAACCGTGTCACCCACATACGCGCAGTAGGCTGGGTCGACATTAGCTTTCTTGGCGAGCACAGACAGGTACGGCTTCTTTTTCGGCCACGCCGAACCCACAATGAGTGAGGGTGGGAAGTAGCGATGCAGACCCTCACCGATCAGGAAATCAACCAGCACCGCATGCTGCTCTGCCGAACATACCCCTCGTTGCACGTCCTCGCCCTTGAGGTAGCGCGCGAGTTGTTTGAAGTCTGGACGGTAGCGCGCCTCGCGCATGTGCTCGATGTAGTAGCGCTTACGAATGACATTGAGTTCGTCACCCGTAATAGTTGGAGCGATACCATGCTTCCAGTAGAACTGCATGAAGTCAGCGGTGATTTCTCTGCGATACGTCGTCTGACTTGGAGGATTAATGCCAAACGACCTGAAGATTTCGCACACACTCCCGTAAGCAACGTGTAAATCATCGAGCGCCGTGCCATTGTTGTCGAACACAACAAAACGAATGGGCTTTATTGATTCCATACTTCTTCCTCTCTTATTAAGGTAGTGGTGGGTGATACTGGATTCGAACCAGTGACCTTTGCAATGTGAATGCAACGCTCTAACCAGCTGAGCTAATCACCCGCGGTCAAGACAATTTCTAACACGAAATTGAGCTTCCGGCTAGATTCATGTTCCCACCGCTCCGGCACCCGTATCGGACTCGCACACGGATGATGCCTTCGCCGATATCGGGTGCCTGCGCTGACTGAGGTTATTTATATCGAGCAGAGCGACGCGACTGCTCCCTTACATTTCTAGCTTGTTGATAATCTTCCGGTGAGGCCCCTCAAGCAGCACGCGCAAAAATCTATCAAACATTTCGTAGCGATATTTAAACTCATCTTTCTCCATCACGCCAAAGCGAATCTCGGTACCCATTTCTGATTCTAATGATTTGAGAAACTTGGTAAGTTTTGCGCGATCCACATCATCCCCCACGATGAAAAGATCGGCGGGAGTCTCATAGGTGGTGTCGTCGGGTTGGCTCACAAAGATTCCTGCCACGACCGCGAGCTTGATACGCCCCAACGCATTAATGCGGCGAACGAGAAGATCGGTTTCAGAGGGCGATGGCTTTAAAATGAGGTCCTGAAGCTCGGTAAAGAAATCGAATTCTTCACGTAAACCAAATCGTTCGGGAGTATTTTTGGTAGCACGATGCTTCGTAATGAGGCCAATCTGTTGCAGAGTCAGTAACTCGCGACGAACAATAAATGCCGGCTCCTGCACGCGCACAACGAGCTCGCTCATCGACATAGTTGCGGGATGTTGGCGGTAAAAAAACTTCAAAAGTTTTACGCGGACACGGGAACCTAGTAAATTGTCCAGTATTAATTTTGACATAGAGGTCTTGAGTCGCGTACAATGGGCATAGAAACTATATCGCGTGCGCAAACCCTAACGCACCCTGACGCTGTTTGCAAGTCATGTTCCTCATGGAGAAACTTACCCTCAAACCCCTCTCGAACGAAATCATCGTCAACAACGGCGCCACTGAAGGTGCCGTTGATTTGTTCTGCTACAAGCCCGACGACACCGTGACGCGTAATCTTGGCACGCTCTACGTTATCGGTCATCGCATCGATGAATCAAGCAATATGGGGTATATGGTGAGCCTCATTGCTGCGCTGGCTCGCCGTGAGTACTACGGCCAAGCATCAACCTCTCCTCGTGAGGCATTCGCTCGCACACTCCGAAAAGCCAACGAAGTTGTCGATGAATTTTTCCGTGCCGGTGACATCAAGCTATCAGTAGGTATCGTTGCAGTCGCCAGCGGACAAATCATGGTCTCGAAGCTCGATAAGTTCAAAATCCTGCTCGCACGCGAGAATCAAGTCATCGACGTACTCAGCAACGTTATGCTCTTCTCCAAAGAACACTCTGAACGCCGACGATTCTCCAGCATCATCCACGGCTCGGTACGGGCAGGCGATAGAATCCTCGCATTCGTCCCCACACGTTCAGTCACCACACGAGAACGCAATCTCAAGAACTGGTTTTTAACACTCCCCCAAGACGAATTCGCCCAGCGTGTTGCCCGTCTTGGCCAAGAGCATGCCACATTCGCCACTGCGATGGTCCACATCGATATCGCACAGACTTCCGAACCTGCTCTGATGCCCTCTCCGCAACCTGCAGAGCTTACGCCTCCCGTCGATGCGCTTATCACGCCCTCGCTTGCCAGCACGCCCACCGCAGCGCCCACAGCATCACCGCTAGCATGGGCTCCGCGCCAACAAAGCGCATCAACCAACACCGTGTCGTCGCTCCAAAAAGAATCGCGACACCACGAGGATACGTATCAGCTCCCCGATACGGAGATGCCGCGTATCATCTCGAGCGAATTCTCACTTGGAACACGCCGCACACCGCTCTCTCGCTTTCTGGACCGTCTCAAATTCGTTCGTCTTGATGGTCGTGGCAAGGCAGTGCTCTTAGGTGTTACCGTTGCTCTTATCACTGGCGGTATCCTCATCGCAAAGACGGTATTCATCGGTAGCCCCCAGAAACAGCAAGCACAGCAAGAACTTTTAGAGATTCAACACGCCCTAGATACCGCGCAGGAAAAATCCTCAGAAGGAAATATCATCGAGGCGCGCGCACTCCTTACCCGCGCGCTCGCATCCGCAGAAGCGCTCGTAGAGACGGTGGCCGAAGCTTCTGATATGAGCGCCACAATCCTTGAATCACTCGACACCATCGACAACGCTCAGACAGTACAGCCTACGCTCATTGCATTTTCTGTCCCTGATGCCGATGCAATCCAAATGGCCACATGGTCATCAGGATCGCAATCAATTCGCGTAGGAGGTGTTGATGCGCAAGGAGTGCTCTGGGTGGCCACGCCTGAGCTTGGAGGCCAGAAAGATCGAGAGACGCTTGGTACTAATACCGCCGACGCTCTCATCGGCTGGCGCACCTCCGCACTTGCACTCAAGAACAGCTCACGAACCATTATTCGACGCGTTGGTGACACCTCACGCTCCTATGTCATTCCCGTATCTGAAACAATTCTCGATGCCGCTGAATTCGGTGACAGCATCTACATACTCACCGACAAGACCATTCTCAAGATTTCAGATCTCGACACCGAAAAGCCCGTCACCAAGCGATGGCTCGCCACCGATGACCAGCTCGCACCAGGTGCCACACGTATCTATGTCGACGGTTCCATTTATACACTCTCTCACGATGGTATGCTGACGACCTACTACAAAGGAAAGCAGAGTTCACAGATTCAAGCACCCATCTCGCCCTCCGGAACTTGGAAGCTTCTGGCCGGTCCTGATGGACTCCTTGCTATCGCCGTTGGCGAAGCACGTCGTGTCTATCTCATCGACCCCTCCAGTGGCGCTCTGGCTCGCACACTCAAAGTCGATTCTCAAATCCCCTTCAACTCCGTTTCAGGAGGTCCCAATGGTTCGGTGTTGATGCTGACTTCTGAAGGAAAATTGTGGAGAGTTCAGTAACACAAAACACCCCTCTCGGGGTGTTTTGCTGATTTGCAGAACAAATCTTACTTGAGCTCGACGACGGCACCTGCTGCTTCGAGTTTCTTCTTCCAATCCTGTGCATCGGCGGTTTTGACACCTTCCTTTACCACAGAACCTTCTTTGTCGGTCATGTCTTTGACCTCCTTGAGACCAAGGCCAGTGAGTTCACGGAGAACTTTGATGACCTGAATCTTCTGCTCGCCTGCCTTAGCAAGCACGACGGTGAAAGCGTCCTTCTCTTCTGCGGCAGCGGCGCCACCAGCAGCAGGAGCAGCTGCTGCAAATGCAGCGGCTGAGACACCAAACTTCTCTTCCAATGCTTTGACGAGCTCATTGAGCTCGGAAGCGGTCATCTGTTCGACTGCTTCGATGAATTTGGTTTTATCCATGTTTGTTATTATTGGGTTACTACTTCTTCTGCTGGGGCTTCTGCTACCGGTTCAGCTGCTGGCTCGGCGGGTGCCGCCTCAACAACGGGAGCTGCCTCAACAACTGGCTCTGGTGCACTCACGGGAGCACCTGCATCCTTTGCCTTGGCAACTTGGTTTAACACCACCGCCAACGATGACAATGGGTACTTGAGCATGCCGAGCAAACGAGCAAGAAGCTCATCACGGCTTGGCAATGTTGCGATATCAATCAACTCGGTACGAGACACCAGATGTCCATCCATCCACGCGGCATAGAGCTTCAGCGCTGGATTCTCTTTGGCAAACGAGTACAGGACCTTGGCGATTGCAAATGCATCACCATGAGCCAATACGAGCCCCATAGAGCCATCCATGCCGAACACATCAACGCCATCGTACTTCAAGTCAGTCAGTGCCTTGTTGACGAGCGTTTTCTTCGCAACAACATACTCACCATCAGCTTTCAAAAGTGCACGCTTGAGGGTTTCCATCTGCGCAACCGACAATCCCGACTCACCTGCGCGAGCGAAGGTGGTAAAGACCGTAATCGTTGAGTCAGGAAGAACTTTCGCGAGTGCATCAATTGATTCTTTCTTTTGTGCTTTTGTTTTCATGTGTTTTTTGGCAGAAAAAAATCTGCTTTCCGCAGATCGACCAGAGTGCGCCTAAATAGTTAGGCAACCTCGGCAGGATTTATAGGGTTGTATCTCCCTACCTGCTGTCTACGGCTAAGTACCGAATATAGCACAGAGCTGACGAAAATGCAATATCTAACAAAAACCCGCCTGCGTGATGCAGGCGGATGATATGAGGAGCTACCAGGTCAAGAGATTTCCTCGCTCTATCTGTCCAATCGCCCATTTGTGAAGGGCGAGCCACTGGAGCGCGAATGAGACGAACAGTCCACCCATACCCATAGCGATACTCCCCGTCGACCACTCAAGGACCAGGCCAGAGACTGCTGACGCCATAGCAATGAGTCGACCCGAGCTACACACTCGAATAGTCACATCGCGCACAACCAGCGTAACAATCGCCAGCACTATCAAGCCAACAAACGTCAGGAGGATAACCATATTGAGTGGCCCTAGCAGTGTAGCTATCCAAATGAGCGTGTTTTTTGTTGTTTCTCGTTTTGCAAACCATCGACCCCATGGAGCATTGCCGTCCTTGATCATCCCCACACACAGGAAAGTGACTATGAACGTCCAAGCGAAGGCGCCGAGAAATCCTTCATAGAAATCGCCCTTCCCATCATCGCCCGTACCTCCTGCAAGACAAAAGACAACGGTGTACGCCTGAATCATCCACAAGCACACAACGAGTCCGATGCCAATCGTTGCGCTGACCAGCTGCAACGCACGATTGAAGCTCGGGAACTCAACGTGAGGTACATATGTGTACCGTGTTGCAGCGAGCACCGATTGTTGTTTGAGCGTAATCCCGAACGCTTTGGGATCGTAGGCGATGTAGGCCAGTGGAGCTCCAACGAGGAGTCCGCCGATAAGGGCGGTGGGGGTATCAAACCCCAGACGCCACATTGTTAGTGAACCGATGATCCAGCCAAACAAGGCTGCCAGCAACGACTGTGTCTTTTCCATACACCCTCCACGGTGCGGTGAAGAACCCAATGTTCTTGGGAATTGTTATATCATTTATAATGATTTCGTCAATTATCAGAGCCCCAGATACTTGGTGCGGTTGCGATTGTGCTCGTCCAGTGTCTTAGAATAGATGAGCTGGGAACCGTCGCGCGTAGAGAGGTAGTAGAGATACTCGCTCTGCTGTGGATTAGCAGCGGCCTCGAGCGCACGAAGCCCCGGATTGGCTATGGGACCTATCGGTAATCCGGTGCGCGTGTAGGTATTGTAGGGTCCGTCTTTTTTAATTTCAAATGCAATAGGCGCCTGCGTGACATCGCAATTTCTCGATGAGCTCATAGGGAGCCAGCGCGCCAAGCACCAGCCATATCCAACTGTGGCATCAATCTGTAAGAGCATGCCGATTTTTCGACGCTGCGCAATAATCCCCGCCACCACGCGCATATCATGTGCGGTCTTTGCTTCCTTCTCGAGCATCGACGCAATAATAATTTGCTCCTTGGTATACGATGCCGCTTTACGAGCAAAGCCTGCACGCATCGCATCAGCATACCGACGAGCACTCCCATACACGAGACTCTCACTGGCGACCGAGGCATCAAATCGATAGGTATCAGGAAAGAAACTCCCCTCTTCACTTTGAAATTGGCGCGCGAAAGAGCCGGCAAGAATTAATTTGCGCTGCGTGAGCACGTCATCAATCTCCCACACGTTCATTCCTTCAGGAATCGTGAGCGAGATATCGGTGCTCAAAGCATCCCCCGATGCAATCGCTTGAGCGATATCACGCGCACTCTCACAGGGACAGACAGCGTATGAGCCCGCTTGAAGCTGACGCGCCAAACCGTGGAAAGTGATGTAGATTCGAAATGCAAACGCAGTGCGAATAATCCCCGCCTCATCGAGGATACGGCTAATCGTAAGTGCGCCAGCGCCACTCGGGATTGTAACAATCTTGGGCGATGCCACCGTTGCCACGGGCGAGAGCGCCAACGAGTAGATACCAATGACCGTTACGACACTAGCCGCCATTGCAATGGCGGCTAGTGAGATGCGATACGGTGTCAGGAGTTCATGGAACTTCACCCGTGCAGTGTACTACTCAAGAGGCTTTGTTTCAATGACTTCTGCTGGAGGAATCTGACGACGACCTGCGTCCAGAAGATCAATCTTCTTCTGGAGCTCTACGTTGCCAGGGTTGCTCTTGAGGATCTCATTGAGCTGTACCAGCGCTCCTGGGATATCATTTTTCTCTTCAAGCAGTAGTGCGAGATACCAACGCGCATTGGAGTACTGGGGCGCAAGGAGAATGGCGCGTTGGAGCGCTGCTATTGCGTCATTTTTTTGCTCATTGCGAATGTACAAGAGCGCAATCTCAAACATCAACGTCGGAAGATTGGAATTGTACGGTGCAATCTTCTCTAGCTGAGCGATTGCCTCTTTGACCTTGTTCTGTCGATCGTAGACTGCGCCAAGGTTGTAGATAGCAAAGCCGTAAGTCGAAGACTTCTCAATAGCACGCTTGAATCCTTCTTCGGCCTTAGTCAACGATTCGCGGTTCTGTGTCCTCAACGCTTCAAGGTTGCTTCCCGTGGCTCGCTGCATCACTTGGCTAATAAGATCGGCGCGAGCTAACCACATCTGCCCAATGGCATTATCGAAGGATGGGTCTCCAGGGCGAAGTTCACCCGCCTTATTGAACGCATCCTCGGCAAGTTTCTCAACGTTATCGACGAGACCTGTGAGCGATTGATAGACTTCCCCAAGGTTACTCCAGTTAAGTGATTCATCCGGTTGTACTGCGGCAGCGCGTTGCGCAAGCTGAATTGCCGATGCCATCAAGTTCTGAATACGTTGAGCCTGCTCGCTATCGGTTTCTTTCTTAGCAATCTCCTGGCTCAAGAGCGTGAGGGCGACCCGAGAGGCGTCGCGAAGATACTGATCGTTATTCGCATTAAGGTCTACCGCACGCGCAATACCATCCATCGCCTTTGTCGCCGTATCCTGTGTCCGCGCATGCGCATATCTCACATCCGCGAGATAGCGGACCGAGGTAAGATACAACGCACTGAGCACTAAGATGAGACCAACGATGAAACCGAGTGATGCTGAGAGCGAATACATTGGACGCTCTTCGATATCAACAGTTCGAGAGTTGTCTCCGGAAACAACAAGAGCTGCGAGCGCCATGAGCACATAGAACACGAACCATAGCGTTGTGTTCATGGGATACATGAAGAGCGCGACCGTAATAGCGACCAACGCAGCAAGCGTACCGGTCGATTGGATGGCAAGCGCAGCGCCTTCTCCTCGAGCGATCGAGTCAGAGATTGCACCGCCAAACCGCATACCAACCTGCACGAAGCACCAAAGCAAGAAGAGGATTCCCAAAAGTCCGATGGCACCCTGCTGCACCACAATCGTGAAGGCCTCGGATGCTCCATCATAGAACTTCGATGTTAAGAATTGAGAATTTGCGAGCGCATTAGCACCAAATTTATCGAATGCGAGCGAAAAATTCTCAAGTCCGTACCCAAACATAAGCTTCTCTTTGAGAGCTTCTTTGGAAATATGCCACGACAGACTGTACGAAGGGGCTACCTCAGAAGGAAATTGTGATTTTAACGACGTAACATTGAATTTCACAAGCAACAGGAACGCGCCCAACACTACAACAGTCATCGGGACAACGAATCGCGACAATGCGAAGCGATTGCGCCGACCGCCATAATCTTCCGAGAGCTGGGTTACATTCAAGCTATCGAACGCAATCATAGCCAGCATACCTCCCAGCGCAATCACCCAGAGAACCCACCAATTCAAGATTGCGAGAATAACAACGGAAAATACAATACCTCCGATAGCAACCCCTGAAGAGAATCGATCAATACCGCGATAGATTGTTTTAGCAAATAACCCCAAGGCGACAGCAGCAAGCACTCCCAGAACATTCAGCGAACCTACCGTGTTGAATGCGCGGGAATTAGTGAAATCTCCAGGAAGGAAGTTCCACGAAAACATCTGAAATACTCCAAAAAGCAGTACCAACGCCAATGATGTTACGAGAGCAGATCGCAACATGCGTCCTCGATCGTGCAACGTATTGACGGCAAGGAAGTAAAAGATTGATAGTGCAATAACATTGAGCAACGACGAGCTCAAGCTCGTGCTCAAACCGAAGAGCGACTTAGCGGGAGTCATCGAAAAGAGCGTCGCAGCAATGGCGGCAACTAAAACACCCAAAACACCTTTATCAATAGGTGATGTTCGGATAGTTAGCTTCCCGCTTACTACAGCGCCCAACAACCACACTACAAGTGCGACCGCCGATACAACACTCAACAAGAGTTGTTTGTTGTATTCGAGGATGCCGCTGGTCCATGGTAGATAGAACAGTGGCAAGAGCACCACTGTGGCGTAGATCAAGACTTGGATAATCTTGTCGTACAGAGTTCCACCGATACCTACCTTCTCCGACCGAGACGCTGCCAGCTGTGCGGAAATTGCCGCTCCAGCTTGCCCCTCATCGAACTGTGTCGATTCTGGGGACTGGTAATACATACCGTCCATAGTTCTCAAATGATAGCACGAGAATTTTATCAACCATGTGGATATCGCATCATGTTGACCCTATCGAAGTGGTGCGCTACTGTAACCTCACCTTACGAAACCTTCATATGCCAAAAAAATATCTCATGGTTCAAGAAGTTGCTCACCTCATGGGCGTCACTCCTCTCACCGTGCGCAATTGGGATGCAAAAGGAAAGCTCGTTGCCTACCGCAACCCCATGAACAACTACCGTATGTACAAGACTGAAGACATCGAAGTGCTCATGCGTGGCATTGAACTCTCTCGCGAAAAACCGCGCGCTAAGAAAATAGATATCTCGGGATAAGAAAAAGCCCCTCACACTCGTGAGGGGCGCCGCGTTTTATCGCCACGGCAACTTCATCTTGATTCGATCAAAGAGCTTCACGCCGTGCTCCAGAACCTGCTGGGTATCCAGTCGGTCTGCGAGAACGAACGCGCTGTCTTGAGCGTTGATGTAGTCACTGAACTCGGTTTCCGTGTAGAGCACGCGACCCTCTTTGTTGAGTGTCACGCGAACAACGACGGGACCGTATTCAACGACCTTATCGATATTGCTCTCGAACTCCGTATCATGCAGGTACGCACCCGTCATGACACCCACAATCGTTCGGCCAAACTTGCCGATATGAACTGCGGCCGCCGTATGGAAGTTAGCAACGTACACCATAGCGAACCCATCGCTCTTCTTGGCCACGGTGGCCGAGAATCGCTCAAAGCGTCGCCAGATGAACTCTGCAACTTCCTGAATACGAGCGCTCCGAGAGCGAGCACCGCCCTTGTAGGGGTGCTTGATGCCAACCGTGATGCCATCGATGTGGACCATCCGGCTCTCACCAACCCTGACGATGTGTTCGTCCGTAATAGCGCGAATCTCGTCAGCGGTGAAGGTAAGTCCAAGCTCCGTGCAGGCAGCGTGAACCATACCGGCAACATTAACGCGCAAGTTGTCCTCGAAGATTGACAAGGGAAGCGCACGCTTGCCGTAGAAGAGCCACGTGTCGTGGTTCCCGTGACCGAACACGTAGCGAACCACCGAAGCATTGAGGCGCTCTCGGTCATTGGCAATGTGCGCGTTGCGAGCCCAGCGACGACGGAACGCTTCCGTGAGCAGCTTAGCTCGGAAGTGCGCATTGAACTTCTCTTGCTTGTCGGCACCGTTGGCCCACGGGGCCAACTCACCGTTGTACTCGTAGTTGTGGGAAATACCCTGATTGATATCACCATTTTCGATGATGGCATCAACGTCTTCAGCGAGTCGAGGTATCTCTTCCAACGCCGTAAAGTACAACGTCTTGGACGAACCGCCATGGAAACAAGACCAGCCGAGGTGTTTGATGTCTCGACTCCCTTCATGGAGTGCGTCCAGCGTGACCTCAGCTCCGTAGAGCAGATGCTCATTGAGCGCATAGCGGTTTGACTGCGAACTGTGCCAAATCAACTTACGCTTAGTCAACGAATCCAAAGCTTTTTCGATTTTTGTGTCAGTGATTTCTCGCTTTCGGCCGAACCGTCGGCGATTCTCATTGACCCAGAACCGAATACCCTTGAGACTGGCGTCGCTCTTGATGAGCGCGTGCAGTACCGCACGTTGCACGAGCGAGACGCTCGCAGGAACCACGACGTCACGTTCAGCATAGATTGCTGAACGGAAATCATGCGTACCCACAATGACGCGCGTCCGACCGTTTTCCTCGATAACACGGATGACGGAACAGCCAACCAT